>DGKN01000094.1:0-6726 GCA_002387005.1 Propionibacteriaceae bacterium UBA4569 | reverse complement strand
CGCGCCATCCGCTCGACGTCACCTGGGCGCACCAGGCAGGCGTGCTCGACGCGTCCCATGGCGCCGGTGGCCTGCATCGCGTCCAGCGTCAAATGCACCGCGGCGTCACCGATGGCATGCAGTGCCACCTCGATGCCGTGCTCGCTGGCCATCGCCAGCAGCCGCGTGAGTTCGGTGGCGGGGACCGACAAGACGNNGAGAATCCGTGCCCTGGTAGGGATCATCCAGCCAGGCGGTGCGCGAGCCCAGCGACCCGTCCACGATCACCTTCAGCGGCCCGCACTCCAGCAGCGGCGACAACTGGCGTCCGGTGCGGAAGCCGTCGGTGATGGCGTCGTCCAGATGCTGTGACCAGATCGACGCCCGCACCCGCAGCAGGTCGAAGCCGGCGTGCATTCGGCGCGTCCAGTCGAGGTCTCCGCGGGCACATTCGACGTCCGTGACGCCGACCAGGCCCAGGGCCGCGGCTTCGCGCGCCACATCGGTGACCCACGCGTCCAAGGTCGCCGTCGGCACCTGGGAGATCGCGAGTTCAACGTCGAAAGCGTCCTGCTCGACGAGCCGCCCCACGATCCTCGAGCCTGTCCCGTCCTCGATCCCCGAGCCGGTCGCGGGGCCAACCCCGAGATGTCGCAACCCCGCCGTGTTCAACCACACCGAATGCATGTCGGCGCTGACCAGCACCACGGGAACCTCGGGGACGTGGCGGTCCAGAGCCGCGGCGGTGGGCGGTTCGGGCCAGTTCGCGTCCATGTAGCCGACACCGACGAAGACCTCGCCACCCGGCAAACCCGCGACCGCGACCCCCTGGGCGACCATCGCGGCAGACTCGTCCGCTGAGCGCGCCGGCGGAACCTGCCACCGGTGCCGATGGATCGCCCACTGCCCCAGGTGGACGTGCTGGTCCCACAGGCCCGGCAGCACGAAGCGTCCGGCCAGGTCGACCACCGGACCCCCGGTGCCTGCGCCGGGCGCCACCAGCACCCCATCCATGACCCCCAGGTCGGTTGGGGCTCCGGCCCGGCCGGTGGTGAGGCACACCACACGCGCATTCCGCAGGATCATGACCCCATCCAACACGTCGTCCCAACAGGTGGCGAGACGACGCTCAGCGCGGCAGTCGTGTGGTTAACATGTCCGCCATGGTGACCGAGTCGCGTCCCGCCCAGTTGAGCGGTCGACTGCTGCTTGCGTGCCGCAGCGAGGCCCGGTAACACACCCGGCCAGGCATCCTCGCTGCGGAGCCCTGTTGAGCCCTGACTCAGACGCCTGAGCACCCCGTCCACAGCAAGGAAGCCACAGACATGTCCAACTTCGGTACCCGTCCCCAGAGCGGACGCCCCGTGCAGCAAGCCTCCCCGATGCCGTTCGGCCGATACACCGCCTTCGAGCCCGTGGTCGTCCCCGATCGCACCTGGCCCGACCAGAAGATCACCAAGGCCCCGCGCTGGCTGTCCACCGACCTGCGCGACGGCAACCAGGCGCTGATCGACCCGATGACCCCGGCCCGCAAGCGCCGCATGTTCGACCTGCTGGTCGCCATGGGCTACAAGGAGATCGAGGTGGGTTTCCCGTCCGCCTCGCAGACCGACTTCGATTTCGTGCGCCAGCTGATCACCTCGGACGCGATCCCGGACGACGTCCAGATCTCGGTGCTGACCCAGGCCCGTGAGGACCTGATCGAGCGCACCGCGCAGTCGCTGGTGGGTGCCAAGCGCGCGAACATCCACATGTACAACGCCACCGCGGAACTGTTCCGCCGTGTGGTGTTCAAGGTCAGCGAGGCCGAGTGCATCGCGATGGCCGTGCGCGGCACCGAGATGGTGATGAAGCACGCCGAGGCCAACCTGGGCGACGTGGAGTTCGGCTACCAGTACAGCCCGGAGATCTTCACCCAGACGCCGACCGACTTCGCCGTCGAGGTGTGCAATGCGGTCTCCGACGTGTGGCAGCCCGAGGACGGCCGGGAGGTCATCTTCAACCTGCCAGCCACGGTTGAGATGAGCACTCCGAACACCTACGCCGATCAGATCGAGTACTTCTGCCGCAATGTGCGCAACCGCGAGAACGTCGCCGTCTCGCTGCACCCGCACAACGACCGCGGGACTGCCGTCGCCGCCGCCGAACTGGGCCAGATGGCCGGCGCCGACCGCGTCGAGGGCTGCCTGTTCGGCCACGGCGAGCGCACCGGGAATGTCGACCTGGTCACCCTGGGCCTGAACCTGTTCAGCCAGGGCATCGACCCGCAGATCGACTTCAGTGACATCGACGAGGTGCGCCGCACCGTCGAGTACTGCACCGGCCTGCCCGTGCACCCGCGCCACCCCTACGCGGGTGACCTGGTCTACACCGCCTTCTCCGGCTCGCACCAGGACGCGATCAAGAAGGGCCTGGAGGCGCTGGAGCAGCGCGCCACCGAACAGGGTGTCGGCCTGCACGAGATCGCCTGGGAGGCTCCCTATCTGCCGATCGACCCGCACGACGTCGGCCGTTCGTACGAGGCGGTCATCCGCGTGAACTCGCAGTCGGGCAAGGGCGGCATGGCCTACCTGATGAAGAACGAGCACAAGCTGGACCTGCCGCGCCGCCTGCAGATGGAGTTCAGCCGCGTCGTCCAGGCCCACACCGACTCCGAGGGCGGCGAGGTGAACTCGCAGCAGATCTGGGACATCTTCTCGGCCGAGTACCTGGACAACACCGAGCCGCTGAAGCTGGTCAGCACCCGCACCGCCAGCACCGACGACGGCACCCACACCATCGACGCCACCGTCGCGTGGAAGGGCGCCGAGAAGGTCATCTCCGGTGAGGGCAATGGCCCGGTCTCCGCCTTCGTCGACGCGCTGGGCCACCTGGGCGTCGCGCTGCGGGTGCTGGACTACACCGAGCACGCCCTCACTGCCGGTGGGGACGCGCAGGCCGCCGCCTATGTCGAGTGCGAGGTGGGCACCGACGACGACGCGCACGTGCTGTGGGGCGTCGGGATCGACGCCGACATCACCAAGGCGTCGCTGAAGGGCGTCGTCAGCGCGGTCAACCGCATCTGATCGGGCTCGGGCACAGAACCGGGGTTGGTTTGCACCGCTGTCGGTGCAGGCCAACCCCGGTTCCGCGTTGTCGGGGGCTCAGCGGGGCTCGACCTCGTTCGGGATCGCGCCGCCGAAGCGCCGGTCCCGGTTCACGTAGAGGCTGACGGCGTGCCACAGGTCGCGCCGGTCGAAGTCGGGCCACAGCCGGTCCAGGAAGACCATCTCGGCATAGGCCGCCTGCCAGAGCAGGAAGTTCGACGTCCGCTGCTCCCCGGAACTGCGGACGAAGAGGTCGACGTCGGGCACCTCTGGGCAGTACAGGTGCTGGGCGATCGTCTTCTCGGTGATCCGGTCGGGTGAGATCTTCCCCTGGGCCGCCAGACGGGCGATCTCGCGGACTCCGTCGGCGATCTCGGCACGTCCGCCATAGTTGACGCAGAACTGGAGCGTCATGGTGGTGTTGTCCTTGGACTGCTCCATCGCCTCCTCGAGCTCGCGGATCACCGAGCCCCACAGCCGCGGACGACGACCGGCCCACACGACCTTCACGCCGAGCGCGTCCAGTTGGTCACGGCGGCGGTGGATCACGTCCCGGTTGAAGCCCATCAACCAGCGCACCTCTTCGGGGGAGCGCTTCCAGTTCTCGGTGGAGAAGGCGTAGGCCGACAGACAGGGGATGCCCATCTCGATGGCGCCCTCGATCACGTCGAAGAGTGACTCCTCGCCGCGGGCGTGCCCGTCGGTGCGCTTGAGCCCACGTTCCTTGGCCCAGCGGCCATTACCGTCCATCACGATCGCCACGTGCCGCGGCAGCAGCTTCGGGTCGATCTGCGGGGGACGGGCGCCGGACGGGTGCGGGGTGGGCGCCATCTTGGCGGGACGGTCATGTTTCCTTGCCACGGCGCGATACTACCGCGCAGCCTTCGGCCATGGGCCTGTACCTGTCGTCGTATCAGCTCGGTGGGCAGCCACAACACCTGACCCCCTGGTCGGCGGGAAGCGGCGGGGTTGGGTTGGTGCTCGACTCGCTGGACGAGATCATCGGACGCCTTCGTCCACGCGGGGTCAAGCGCCGGTGGGTGCGTGCTGGCGCGGCGCTGGGGGTGGAGGGCGACACGAGCGAGGTCATCGGCTGAGCTTGGGCCGGGTGGGAGAATCGGACCCATGCCCACCTACCGCGGCCAGGCCGTCGTCCTGNGCACGCACAAGCTGGGTGAGGCAGACCGGATCATCACGCTGCTCTCGCGGGAGCACGGCAAGCTGCGCGCGGTGGCCCGTGGGGTGCGGCGCACCTCGTCCAAGTTCGGGGGACGGCTGGAGCCCTTCAGCCAGGTCGACATCCAGTTCGCCGAGGGACGCTCGCTCGACATCGTCGCCCAGTGCGAGTCGATCCGTCCGCTCGGTGAGGCGCTGGTCAACGACTACGAGGCCTTCACCGCTGGCCAGGTGATGCTGGAGACCGCCGACCGGCTCGTCTCCGAGTACCGCGAGCCCGCGCTGCAGCAGTACTGGCTGCTCGTCGGTGCCCTGCGGACGCTCGGCGACGGCACCCCGGACGGGCCACGGACCTCCGCCATGATCCTGGACAGCTATCTGGTGCGCGCGCTCGCCATTGCTGGCTGGGCCCCCTCGCTGACCGACTGCGCGCGCTGCGGAACCGTCGGACCGCACCAGTACTTCAACCCCTCGGTGGGCGGAATGGTGTGCGTGTCCTGCCGTCCGCCCGGCTCCGCGCGTCCCGACCCGGCGACCATTGCCTACCTGCAGGCGCTGCTCACGGGCGACTGGGCGGCCACCCGTGAGGTGCCACCGATCCGGCAGCGCGAGGCGTCCGGTCTGGTGGCGGCCTTCGTGCAGTGGCACCTGGACCATGGCCTGCGCTCCATGCCGCTGGTCGAGCGCAGCTGGGCCTGAGGGCCCCAAGCAGTCACGGCCCCGCAGCAGTCCTCAGCAGTCAGAACACAGCCCGAAGAGCTCCAGTTCGTGGCCGGCGTCGCGGAAGCCGTGCTCCTGCGCCACCTGGGCCGCCCAGCGCTCGACGACCTTGCCCTCGATCTCGACCGTACGTCCGCACGTGCGGCACACCAGGTGGTGGTGGTGCCCGGTGCTCTCGCAGCGGCGGTAGACCATCTCGCCGTCATCGGAACGGATCGCGTCCACCTCACCCAGCTCGACCATCGACTGCAGCGTCCGATAGACCGTCGCCAGGCCGGCCGTGTCCCCGCCGGCACGGAGTTCGGCATGCAGTGTCTGGGCCGACTTGAAGGCGTCCGCCCGCTTCAGCAGCTCACCGATCGCGATGCGCTGCTTGGTCACCCGTCGCACCGGACGGCCGGAATCAGTGCTTGTGGAATCAGTGCTCATCGAAGTGGTCTCCGTGGGGTGCGTGGCGGTGTCCGTCGTGCAGGTAGTCGACGTGGTCCCCGTGCAGCAGGGCCTGCTCGCCAACCGGTTCGCCGCTGTTGGCATGCGCGATGACATGCGGTTCGGCAGGGTCTTCGGCCGCGATGGTGCGCGCGGCGACGTGCTGGCGGTGGTGCAGCCAGGCCGCCAGCGGCCAGCTCAGCAGGAAGACCGCGATCGCGCAGACGACGATCGTCGCGCCGGAGGCGGTGTTCCAGTAGTAGCTGCCCACGGTGCCGCCGGTGGCGGTCAGGGCGCCGATCGCCATCGCACCGAAGAGCGTCGCCCGGAAGCTCACGAACAGGTTCTGCGCCGTCGCCACCGGCACCACCATCATCGCGCTCACCAGCAACAACCCGACGGTGCGCATCGACAGCGTCACGGTCAGCGCCGCGAGCACGACCACCAGCAGGTTCAGGGCCCGTACCGGCAGGCCGAGCACGCGGGCGAAGTCCTCGTCAGCACAGATCGCGAACAATTGGGGCAGCAGCCCGACGCACAAGGTGACGACGATCACCCCGAGCACGCCGATCACGAGGATGTCGTTGGGGCTCACCGTGGTCAGCGAGCCGAACAGGAACTGCGACAGCGCGCCGGCTCCTCGTCCGCCGAGACCGGCCATCATCACGCCTGACGCGAGGCCGCCGTAGAACAAGATCGCCAGCCCGACGTCACCGGTCGCCCGTCCGTGCTGACGCAGCAGTTCGACGGCGACGGCCCCGAGGACGCATACGAGGATGGCCGCCGGCAACGGAGCGGTGTTGGTCAGGAAGGACAGACCGACGCCGGCGATCGCGACGTGGCCAAGACCGTCACCGAGCAGGGACAGCCGGCGCTGCACGATGAAGGTGCCGATGGCTGGGCTCAGCAAGCCGCTGAGCAGTGCAGCGAGGATGGCGCGCTGCATGAAGGCCTGGGTGAGGAAGTCCATCTTCAGTGACTCCTGCGTTCGGTGTCGGTGTGGACGTGCCAGCTGGGCTGGGGCAAGACGACGGGGGAGCAGTTGGCGTCGATGTGGTGGGCATCGGACAGCCCGACCCCCTCCAGCAGCGGGCCGTCGTGGATCACTCGTCCCTGCCGCAGCACCACCGAACGGTCGATCAGGTCGGCCAGTGGACCGAGTTCGTGCAGGACGACCAGCATCGCCAGCCCGTCGGCCTTGAGCGCTCCCAACAGGCGGGCCAGGGACGACTGGGTGGTCAGGTCGAGTCCGGCGAGGGGTTCGTCCAGCACCAACAGGTCCGGTTCGCTGGCCAGCGCGCGAGCGATCAGGGCGCGCTGCTGCTGTCCGCCGGAG
>DGKN01000097.1:4167-6650 GCA_002387005.1 Propionibacteriaceae bacterium UBA4569 | reverse complement strand
GCTACTTCCTGTGGTCGCTGCTCGACAACTTCGAGTGGAGCTGGGGCTACTCCAAGACCTTCGGCATGGTGCACGTCGACTACGAGACGCAGCAGCGCACGCCCAAGGACTCCGCCTACTGGTACCGCGACCTGTCGCGCACCCGTGACCTCGAGGCGGTCGGCGACGCCTGGGTCGCCGTCCCCTGACGCCGCGCCGACCGGTGGGCTGTTCTCACGCGAAGCGCGCCTCGAGGTCGGCCTTGACGGCCGGCCACTCGTCCACGAGCACGGAGAACATCACCGTGTCGCGCCAGCTGCCGTCCTCGCGCGGCTGGTCCCGGCGGACGATGCCCTCGCGGACGGCGCCGAGCTTGGCGATGGCGGCCAGGCTGCGCGCGTTGAGGATGTCGGTCTGGATCTTCACCCGACCCAGGCCGCAGGCCTCGAAGGCGTGCGTCATCAACAGCCACTTGGCCTCTGGGTTCGCGGCGCTGCCCCAGAAGTCCGGNNCCCAGATGGGTCTGTTCGCGCTCCAGATGGGTCTCGCCGAGCGAGGAGGTGCCGACAAGTCGTCCGGCCTCACCCAGCGCGGAGCCCTCAACCAGGCGCAGCGCATAGGCCCGGCGACCGCGTCCTCGTCCGTCCTGTTCTGAACCGAGCCAGCGCCGCGCCACCGTCAGCGCATCGTCGGGGCCTGTGGGGCGATGGTGCATCAGGTAGCCGTGTGCGTAGACCCGCTCGTCGGAGGCGATCTGCGCGAGCTCAGGCAGGTCGTCGGCGGTCAGCTCGGTGGCCACGAGGTTCGGCCCGACCAGGGGCCCGGCGGACGGGAGGGATGCGCTCATTCGGCCACGGTAACCACTGCAACAGCGGTGCCATCGACTGCGACCACGGACCGATCGGGGACGGCCGAAGGAGTGCCCCGGGTGGGTGCCGCGCAGCATGCCCACGTCCACAGCCTCTGGCCCATGGCAGAGCTGCGCGCGGCCGTTGCCGATGAGATCCTCGACTGGAGACCGATCGTCAAGGTCTGTGTCGCCCTGGCCCACTCCGGGGCGGCCTGGGCCGCCGTCGCCGTCATCGCTGGCTGGTACTCACCTCGCGGTGGCGCTGTGCGGCTCACTGGGGTGGTGGGTTGGGTGGCAGCACGACCTGACTGGACGGGTGTGATGCCGCGGCTCGTCGTCCCGGTGGTGCGCGGCAGCCGATTGGGTCGCGACGCCGCCAGCCGGTAGAGTTTCCCCTTGGCTGTCTGCACCTGTGGGCATGCCAGGCATTCGCCCTCCTGCCATGGGAGCGTCCCATGGCCGCTGAGACCAGAGGAGGTGGAGTACGCGATGCGCAAGTACGAGATCGTCGTGATCATCGATCCCGATGTTGACGAGCGCCAGGTTTCTCCCATCATCGAGAAGCACCTGGAGGCCATCACGAACGCTGGTGGCACCGTCGACAACACTGATGTCTGGGGCCGTCGTCGGCTCGCCTACGACATCCAGAAGAAGTCCGAAGGCATCTACGTCGTCCTGAACGTGACCGCTGAGCCGGCCGCCGTGAAGGAAATGGACCGTCTGATGACCATCGACGAGCGCATCATGCGCACCAAGGTGATCCGTCCCGACATGCGCTGAACGCCGCGGCGCCCAGCGCCGTGACGCATCAGACAACATCAGGACAACACCACCAGAGTACTCGGAGTGCCGGACCCCTCGAAACTGTCAGCGCGAGCTGGTTGAGTGAGGGGCACCACATTCCTACGTCCGACTTACGGAGACTTCCATGGCAGGCGAAACTCCCATCACGTTGATCGGCAACCTCACCGCCGATCCCGAGCTGCGTTTCACCCCTTCGGGTGCCGCCGTCGCGTCCTTCACGGTCGCCTCGACGCCTCGTACCTTCGATCGCCAGAGCAATGAGTGGCGTGACGGGGAGGCCATGTTCCTCAACTGTTCGGTGTGGCGCCAGGCCGCCGAGCACGTCGCCGAGTCCCTCACCAAGGGCATGCGGGTGATCGTGAACGGCCGCCTGAAGTCGCGCAGCTACGAAACCCGCGAGGGTGAGAAGCGCACCGTCTTCGAGGTCGAGGTGGACGAGGTCGGTCCCTCCCTGCGCTACGCCACTGCCAAGGTCACCCGGACGTCATCGTCCGGCGGCGGCCAGGGCGGCGGTTGGCAGCAGCAGGGTGGCCAGGGCGGGAACGCGGGCGGTGGCTGGGGCAACAACCAGCCCGCTGCCGGCGGGAACTCCGGCGGCGGCGGTTGGTCGCAGTCGGCTCCGTCCAGCCAGGGTGACAACCGTGGCGGTGGCGTCGACCCCTGGGCCCAGGCCCAGTCGGACGAGCCCCCCTTCTGATCGGTGGCGGGCGGTAACGTCCGCGTCACTCAGTAACGAAACAACCACGCCCCGGGTAGCCAGACCGGGGCAGGCACATTCCGGCGAGAGCCGGGCTCACGAAGGAGCACCACAATGGCCGGTCCACAGCGCAAGCCTGTGAACAAGAAGAAG
>DGKN01000097.1:3157-4127 GCA_002387005.1 Propionibacteriaceae bacterium UBA4569 | reverse complement strand
GTGTCACGGGCCTCTCGGTCCAGGACCAGCGCAAGGTCGCCATGGCGATCAAGAACGCTCGCGAGCTCGCCCTGCTGCCCTACGCGTCCACCGCGCGCTGAGAATAGGAGTCTGACTGATGAAGCTCATTCTCACCGCACCCGTTGACAAGCTCGGCGTTGCCGGCGACATCGTGGAGGTCAAGGACGGCTACGGCCGCAACTTCCTGCTGCCCACCGGCAAGGCGATCCGCTGGAGCCGTGGCACCGAGAAGCAGGTCGAGGGCATCCAGCGTGCCCGCGACGCCAAGGCCGTCCGCGGTCTCGAGCATGCCCAGGAGCTGCGCTCGCAGCTCGAGGGCCTGGCTGTCGAGCTGCCCGCCCGCGCCGGTGACGAGGGCAAGCTCTTCGGCGCGGTCACCCCCGCCGACATTGCCGTTGCCATCAAGAAGGCCGGTGGCCCCGCCGTCGACAAGCGCGCCGTCTCGATCGCGAAGCCGATCAAGACCACGGGTTCGCACAACGTCGCCGTCAAGCTGCACGACGCCGTCAGCGTCCACCTCCCGGTGAACGTCGTCGCCGCCAAATGACCAACTGATACCCGTCATGCACTGACACAGGCACACCGAAGGCCCGGGACGATTCGTCGTCCCGGGCCTTCGTCTGTCTGGAGCTCCAGACTGGGTGGCGAAACTGCTGAGTACGGCAGCAGATCCACCCAGTCCGGCCGGGATCAGCGCAGGGACTGCATGACCTCGCGCATCAGGGCGGCCGTCCCCGAAGGGGTCCGACCCACCTGCACGCCGGCAGCCTCCAGCGCCTCCTTCTTCGCTGCGGCAGTGCCTGCGGAGCCGGACACGATGGCGCCGGCGTGGCCCATCGTCTTGCCCTCGGGAGCGGTGAAGCCCGCGACGTATCCGACCACGGGCTTGGTGACGTGCTCGCGGATGTAGTCCGCGGCGCGCTCCTCCGCGTCGCCGCCGATCTCGCCG
>DGKN01000097.1:0-3063 GCA_002387005.1 Propionibacteriaceae bacterium UBA4569 | reverse complement strand
GCCGGGGCAGTTCGGGCCGATCAGTCGGGTCTGGGTATCGCGGATGGCGGCGTAGAACTCGGCGGTGTCACCGACCGGGATCCCCTCGGTGATGCACACGACGAGCTCCATCTGCGCGTCCACGGCCTCCAGGACGGCTTCCTTCGCGTACTTCGCCGGGACGAAGACCACCGAGACATTGGCGCCGGTGGCGTCCTTCGCCTCGTGCACCGAGCCGAAGACCGGCATCGGGTTCTCCTCGAAACGTACCGACTCGCCGCCCTTGCCGGGGGTGACGCCGCCGACGATGCGCGAGCCGGACATCAACATTCGCTGGGTGTGCTTGCGGCCCTCGGAGCCCGTCATGCCCTGGACGATGATGCGGGACTGGTGGTCAAGGAAGATCGACATCTGCTGCTCCTCAGGCTTCCGAAGGGGTGGACGATGCGAGTTCGGCGGCCTTGCGCGCGGCGTCGTCCATGGTGTCAACCACGGTGACCAGCGGATGGGCGTACTCGGCGAGGATGTGGCGCCCGACCTCCACTGAGTTGCCGTCCAGGCGGACGACCAGGGGCTTGGTGGCCCTCTCGCCCAAGGTTTCCAGGGCTGCGACGATGCCGTTGGCGACCTCATTGCAGGCGGTGATGCCGCCGAAGACGTTCACGAAGACCGAGCGCACCTGCTCGTCGGACAAGATGATGTCCAGCCCATTGGCCATCACCTCGGAGCTGGCGCCGCCGCCGATGTCGAGGAAGTTCGCGGGCTTCGGCTGGCCGGGCAGGTCCTCACCCGCGGCTGCGACGACGTCCAGGGTGCTCATCACGAGCCCAGCCCCGTTGCCGATCACGCCGACCTGGCCGTCCAGCTTCACGTAGTTCAGGTCCTTGGCCTTGGCGCGCAGCTCCAGCGGGTCGGTCGACTCCAGGTCCACCAGCTGCTCGTGGTCGGGGTGGCGGAAGCCCGCGTTCTCGTCCAGCGTCACCTTGCCGTCGAGGGCGAGGATCTTGCCGTCGANNCGTCGACAGTCTTGACCAAGGGGTTCACCTCGACCAGTGTCGCGTCCTCGTCGTGGTAGGCCTGCCAGAGCTTCTTCAGCACCGGCGCGATCTTCACCGCGTCCCGAGTGCCAAAGCCGGCGGTCTCGAGGATCTCGCCGGCCTTGTCGTCGTCGATGCCGACCAGCGGGTCGACCTCCACCCGGGCCAGCGCGTCCGGACGCTCGAGGGCCAGCTGCTCGATGTCCATGCCGCCCTCCTTGGAGCACATGGCCAGGTAGTTGCGGGAGGCGCGGTCGAGCAGCAACGAGAAGTAGTACTCCTCGGCGATGTCGGCGCCCTCGGCGACCATCACCCTGCGCACGACGTGGCCCTTGATGTCGAGCCCGAGGATCTCGCGCGCCTTCTCGGTGGCCTCCTGCGGCGAGCGGGCGATCTTGACGCCGCCCGCCTTTCCGCGTCCGCCGGTCTTGACCTGCGCCTTGACCACCACGACGTCGGTGCCCAGCTGGGCCGCTGCCTCGCCGGCCTGTTCGGGGGTCGTGGCGGTGATTCCGCGCAACACGGGGATGCCGTGGCGTTCGAAGAGGTCTCGGGCTTGGTACTCGTAGAGGTCCACAGGTGGCTCCGTGTCGTCGGGAGGGGTCGGCTTTGACCGCAGGTGACATTAGCAACACTTCGAACCCCCCTGTAAGCCGGTGCTTGCCCGACATGGTCGCGGGATGTCGGCCCAGGAGGCGACCTTGGGCCTGCTGCGCCTTGGCGGCCGTGCTACTGTATTAAGCACCTAGTACAGCAACACAATCAGGGGAATCGAGGGGGTGCCGATGGCGATCGACTTCGACCCGGCCAAGCCGATCTGGATGCAGTTGGTCGCGGAGTTCTCGCGGCGGATCGTCGTCGGCGAGTGGGGGGCGGGCGACCGGATGCCCGGTGTGCGCGAGCTGGCCGCAGAACTCGGCGTCAACCCCAACACCGTCCAGCGAGCGCTGGCCGAGATGGAACGCGACGGACTCTGCCGGTCGGAGCGCACCAGTGGACGTTTCGTCACCGACGACCAGACGCTCATCACCCGGCTGCGTACTCAACAGGCCGTCGCATTTGCGGACGTCTACGCGGCCAGCCTCAAGGGCCTGCGGCTCGACCTGGCCCAAGCCACCCAGTTGTTGAACTCTCGATGGAGGGAACAGGAATGACCACATCCACCGTCCAGGTCGGGTGTGGTGAGTGACCCAATCAGTCCCCGTCGGCGCGGATCAGTGCCCGTCGACGGGGACTGGTGTGTCCCCGAGGGGATTGAACGCGCCGGAGTGGGGTGGAGCTGACCGGAGGGACCCCTGCACAGGCTCGTTGAACGCCTGCTGGGGGGCCGCTCAGGCCGAGCGTTCAGCCAGGGGCTCGTAGGTGCGCAGGCGCAGGCTGTTCGAAACCACCAGAATCGAGCTCATCGCCATCGCTGCGGCGGCGATCAGGGGGTTTAGCAGGCCGGCGGCCGCGATCGGGATGGCGGCGATGTTGTAGCCGAAGGCCCAGACCAGGTTCATCTTGATGGTCCGCAGGGTGTTGCGGCTCAGGTGCACGGCGTCGACCACGGCCCGCAGGTCGTCGCGGACGACGATCAGGTCGGCCGACTTCATGGCGATATCGGTTCCGCGTCCCATCGCGATGCCCAGGTTGGCGGTGGCGAGGGCGGCGGAGTCGTTGATACCGTCACCAACCATTGCGACANNCCCTGCTCGCGCAGGGCGCCGACCGCGGCCGACTTCTCGTCCGGGAGCACCCGGGCGCGGACCTCATCGATCCCCAGCTCGGCTGCCACCGCGTCGGCCGCGCGTTGGGAGTCACCGGTCAACAGCACTGTGCGCAGGCCCAGCTCGCGCAGGGCGTCGATGGCGGCCTTCGCGGATCCCTTCACCTGGTCGGCGACCCGCACCACGCCCAGCACCTCCTGGCCGCGGCGGACGACGACACCGACGGCCCCAGCAGCCTCGGCGGCATCCAGTGCGGCGGTGGCCTGCTCGGGCAGCTCGTCGCCCACTGCGGGGAAGCTGCCGAGCTCGACGCGTCCAATCGTGTGCTCGACGCCGTC
>DGKN01000009.1 GCA_002387005.1 Propionibacteriaceae bacterium UBA4569 | reverse complement strand
GCGGCAAGGCGGCCCTGCTCGCCGGGCTGGCCCGGCAGGCGGGGACCACCCTGCTGGCCAACGAGGTGCACGAGCACCGCGCGGAACTGGTGCGCAAGGCGGTGCGGGCCTATCCACACGGCACCGTCGAGATCGTCGTGGGCGACGGCACCGAGCCCACCTGGGAGCTGGCTTCGTTTGCTCGGGTGATGGCCGACGTCCCCTGCTCCGGGTTGGGGTCCCTGCGTCGTCGTCCCGAGTCACGGTGGCGCCGGGAGACCCAGGACGTCCGGGAACTGCGCGAGGTCCAGGTGGGGCTGCTGCGTGCGGCGATCGCGTCGGCCAAGCCCGGTGGCGTGGTGGCCTACGTCACCTGTTCCCCGCACAAGGCCGAGACCTCCGACATCGTTCGCACCGTGCTGGACGGCGACCTCGACCGCGAGGTGGAGGTGCTGGACGCCGCGTCCTTCCTGCCCGAGGTGTCCGACTGCCGTGCGCTGACCGACGAGCGCTTCGTCCAGTTGTGGCCCCATCGGCACGGCACGGACGCGATGTTCCTGGCGCTGCTCCGGGTGAGCTGACCGGCCTCTCGTTCCCCGTGCCCCCGCCCACATTCCCCGAGCCTGTCCAGGGGCCCTGCGGCCAGCCGTCGCGAGACCCGAAGGGGTGTGCCGGGATCGTCGCCGACGCTCCTAGTGTGGCCGCACACCCGAACCCGAGGAGGCCGACATGTCGGAGAACCAGAACATCGAGATCGACGAGACCGAGGGCACCTCGCTGGACGAGCTCAACGACGAGGGCGCCGGGCTGGGCGCCACGCCTGAGGCGCCGTCCAGCTTCGAGCCCGAGGAGCCGGAGCACCCCGCCGACGACAAGTGAGTCGTCGCGTCGCCGAGTGCTGCTGGGAATCGGACGTGAGCTGACCACATCGGCGCGTGGATCGTTCCAATGAGTTGATTCGTCCGATTTTCAGCAGCGCCGACACCCCCGGCCGCAGCAATGCGGAGCCCAAAATCACCGGGCCACCGTGCCGCCCTCTGGCACGCTCACCGCGACCTGGCCGTCGGCGAGCTCCACCACGGGGGTGCCGGCCACGATCAGGTCGGCCCGCTCCCACGGGCGGTCCTGACGGAAGTGCGCCCGCTCGTGCCCCATCCACTCGTGCCAGAAGGCGACCGTCTGCTCATGGTCACCGTTGACGCCCGACTCGTCGTCCCGGGCGATGCCGCGTCGCTCTGATTCTGCGAAGTCGGACTGCACCCAGACCACGACGTCCAGCAGGTCGGCCACGTCGAGCATCGCCGCGCCGGTTCCCTCGACCACGACCATGCTGGTACCCGCCGGGATGTCCACGGCGCCCTCGCGTCCACGGGCTGGCCATTGCGGCGGGACCAGCTGGGCAGCGCCGGCCTCGTGGAGCTCGGTGAGCAACTGCCGGAGCAGGTGGCCCCACCCGAAGAAGGGTTCGTGCCAGGCGAGGTCGTCGGTGGGGACGACGACCGAGCCGGGGACCACGTCGCGCAACTGGTCAGCGAAGGTGGACTTGCCGCTGGCCCCGTGGCCGTCCACGGCCAGCACCGCCGGACGGCCGGCCACGTCGCCGGCTCGTCGCATCAGCTGTCCCGCCAGGTCAGGGATGTCCACGGCCCGCCAACCGTCGAAGGCTGGTTCGCCGTCCACCAGGTGCATCGTCATGGCCCGATCCTGTCAGGTCGGGCCGTCGTCAACATGGTTAGGCTGACGCCATGGCCATGCGCATCACACCCAGCATCCTGAACGCCGACCTGTCGAACCTGATGGGAGAGATGGGCAAGATCCCCAGCGCCGACGGCGTGCACCTGGACGTGATGGACAACCACTTCGTCCCGAACATGACCTTCGGGCTGCCGGTGGTCGAGTGCATCCGCAAGAACACGGACGCCTTCTTGGACATCCATCTGATGATCGCCAACGCCGACCGCTGGGCGCCCGCCTTCGCCGAGGCCGGCGCGCAGAGCGTCACCTTCCACGTGGAGGCCGCCGACGCCCCGATCCGGCTGGCTCGCGAGATCCGCAAGCAGGGTGCCCGCGCGTCGATGGCGCTCAAGCCCGCGACCCCGATCGAGCCCTACGCGGACATGTTGGGTGAGCTGGACATGGTGCTGCTGATGACCGTCGAGCCTGGTTTCGGTGGCCAGAAGTTTCTCGACCTGGTGCTCCCGAAGATCCGTCGGACGCGCGAACTGGTTGGCAGGACCGGTCAGGAGATCTGGATCCAGGTGGACGGCGGAGTCTCGCTGGAGATCCTCGAGCGCTGCGCCGAGGCCGGCGCCGACACCTTCGTCGCCGGCTCGGCCGTCTTTGCTGCCAGCGATCCGGACGCGATGGTCAAATCCCTGCGCAACAAGGCTGTTTCCGCCTGCGCGCACTGAGTCCTCCCGACGACAGCGGGCCGATCAGCCACCCAGCCCGGTGCCGACGCGACGCGCCGCCTCGATCCATGGGTGGTCAAGCGGGACGTACTTGACCTTGCCCGCGACCCGATCGAGCGGAACGGCCTCGGTGCCTTCGCCGCGCGAGGCGACCATGACGCCGAACTGCCCGTGGGCGACCAGCTCCGCGCCCTTGCTGCCCAGCCGGGTGCCGAGCAGCCGGTCGTGGGCGTTCGGGGTGCCACCACGCTGGACATAGCCCAGGATCGACACCCTCGACTCCAGCCCGGTCGCGGCTTCCAGCTCGCGCGCGATCCGGAAGGTGCTGTCGCGGTGGGAGTCCTCGATGGTGGCCTTGTGCTTCTTGGCGGCCGAGACCTGTTCATCCGTCTTGGCGGCCCGCAACAGCGCCTCCGCGGCCGCGATCTCCGCGGCCTCCTCGACATTGCGCGCACCCTCGGCCACCGCGACGACGCTGAAGCTTGAGCCCCGCTGCTGACGGGCCCGGACCGTCTCGGCGATGGACTCGATCGTGTACGGGATCTCGGGCAGCAGGACGATGTCCGCACCGCCCGCGATCCCGGAACCGAGAGCGAGCCACCCGGCGCGGTGGCCCATGATCTCGGCCAGGATGATCCGGTGGTGGCTGTGCGCGGTGGAGTGCAGCCGATCCACGGCCTCGGTCGCGATCTCCAGCGCCGTGGAGAAGCCGAAGGAGTCATCGGTCTCGACGATGTCGTTGTCGATCGTCTTGGGCAGGTGGATCACGTTCAGCCCGGCCTTGGCCAGGCGGTTCGCGTTCTTCGCGGTCCCACCGCCACCGAGGCAGACGAGAGCGTCCAACTCGTTCTTCTCGTAGTTCTCGACGATGGTCGGGATCATGTCGCGCACCTCACCATCGATGCTCATCCGGTGCACCTTGTCGCGACTGGTGCCCAAAATGGTGCCGCCGATAGTGAGGATGCCCGACAGAGCCGAGCCGTCCAGCGGGATCGTGTTGTTCATGGCCAGGCCGCGCATGCCGTCACGGAAGCCGACGAGCTCCATGCCGTACTCGCCGATCGCGGTCTTGCCGAAGCCCCGGATCGCCGAGTTGAGACCCGGGGCGTCGCCGCCGGCGGTGAGGATTCCGACGCGCTTGGCCTTCTTGCTGGTCATGGCTGCCTTCCTGATTGGTGTCAGCCAAGCCTAGGCGTGATTCAGGCTTCGAGCTCGGCGATGTCCTCATCCGACAGGACGACGTCGCGGGTCGCCGTGTTCTCCTCGAGGTGCGCCACTGAGCTCGTCCCCGGGATCAACAGGACGTTCTCCGCGTGGTGGAGCAGCCAGGCCAGGCCGATCTGCGCGGGGGTGTGGCCCAGACGTTCCGCGACCGCGACGACCTGCGGCGCCTGGTCCACCCGCGGGAACCAGCCGAAGGCCGAGCCCAGCGGGAAGTAGGGAACGTAGGCGATGCCCTTGTCACGGCACAGCTCCAGCGTCGGCTCGTCCGAGCGGGACAGGAGGTTGTAGGCATTCTGGACGCACACCGCACCCGCCTCGATGGCCTGCGCCGCCTGTTCGGTGGTGACGGTGCTGACGCCGAAGTTCTCGATCGCACCCTCGTCGACGAGCTGGCGCATCGCGTCCAGCTGCTCGTCGAACCGAACGGGCTGGTAGTCGGCCGGAGCGTGGTCGTCCTTCGGCATGACGCGCAGGTTCATCACGTGCAGGCGGTCGATGCCGAGGGTCTCGAGGTTCTCGTGGGTGCCGCGGATCAGCGCCTCGGGCGTCTGGTCGGGGTTCCAGCTGCCGTCCTCGCCGCGCACGCTACCGACCTTGCTGACCAGCACCAGGTCGGACGGATAGGGGTGCAGCGCCTCGCGGATCAGCTGGTTGGCGACGTGCGGCCCGTAGAACTCGGAGGTGTCGATGTGGTTGATGCCGAGCTCGACCGCCCGGCGCAGCACCGCAATCGCCTGGGCGTGGTCGCGCGCGGGTCCCATGACCCCGGGGCCGGGAAGCTGCATGGCGCCGTAACCGACGCGGCCGATCTGGTGGCCGCCCATCGTGAAGAACTTGTCCATGGCGCCATCAAAGCACTGCGTGAAGCGGAGGCATGCCCAAAGAAGCCCATTGGGCTCGGGGAACGGTCAGGGGGCCCGGCTCGGGGATCGTCCGGTGGTGCTACTTGCCCTGGCCGCGGCGGCGCAGGTAGCGCTGGAACTCGGCCGCGATGGCGTCACCGGTGGCCTCGGGGAGTTCCTCCTCGTCCTGCCTGGCCTCCAGTCGCGCGATGTACTCGGCGATGTCGGGGTCCTCGGCGGCAAGTTCGTCCACGCCGCGGTGCCAGGCCTGGGCCTGCTCGGGCAGGTCGGCCAGGTCGAGCGCCTCGTCCAGCAGGTCTTCGATCCGGGTGACCAGCGCTAGTGTCGCGGGCGGGTTCGGGGGCTCGCTGACGTAGTGCGGCACCGCCGCCCACAGGCTCACCACCGGCAGCCCGGCCCGTCGGCAGGCCTCGGAGACGACCCCGGTGATCCCGGTCGGCCCCTCGTAATCGCTGATCTCGAGCCCAAGCTTGCTGGCCAGTTCGGCGTCGACGGTGGTCCCGGAGACGGCAACCGGACGCGAGTGGGGCGAGTCGGACAGCATCGCGCCCATCACGATCACCAGCTCCGGACGAACGGTGCGCAGCGCGCTCACCAGCGACTGGCTGAAGGCGCGCCAGCGGAAGTTCGGCTCCGGCCCTTGCACCAGCACCAGGTCGCGGCTGGGCAGGTGCGCGATCGACAACCGCAATGCGGGCCAGATGATCTCGCTGTGCGAACCATCCTTGACGACCATCGGCCGGTTCACCTGGAAGTCGTAGTAGTCCTCACCGTCCACCTCGAAGACCATCTCGGCGTCGTAGCTCGAAGCGAGGTGGTCGACGGCGGCCGTCGCAGCGTCCGCGGCGTCGTTCCAGCCGTCGAAGGCGAGGATGGCTACCGGTCGGCGCAGGTTCGACAACGACTCAGACATGCATGCCAGCCTAGCCCCGCGCCGTCTGCGCGCCCGTGCACGGCAGTCCCAGCGCGTTGACACGGGTCCGGCAGCCCTTGCCGCACCCCATATCCTTCCGCCATGACCACATTTCGTGACCTGCTTCACACCCGCGTCCTCGTCGCCGATGGGGCGATGGGCACGATGTTGCAGGCCGCGGACCTCACCATGGCCGACTTCGAGGAGCTCGAGGGCTGCAATGAGGTGCTCAACAGCACGCGTCCGGATGTGATCGCCGACATCCACCGCGCCTACTTCGCTGCTGGGGCGGACATGGTCGAGACCAACACCTTCGGAGCCAACCTGTCGGCGCTGGGGGAGTACCAGATCGCCGACCGCATCGAGGAGCTGGCCGAGGCCGGCGCGCGGATCGCCCGCGAGGTCGCTGACGAGTTCTCCACCCTGGACCGTCCCCGTTTCGTGCTCGGCTCCATCGGCCCCGGCACCAAGCTGCCGACCCTGGGACACCTCACTTTCGCCGAACTGCGCGACGCCTACATGCGCCAGGTGCGCGCCATGGTCGCCGGCGGGATCGACGCCGTCCAGATCGAGACCAGCCAGGACCTGCTGCAGGCCAAGGCGGCCGTGATTGCCACCAAGCGGGTCCGCGCCGAGCTGGGCATCGACCTGCCGGTGCTGGTCAACATCACTGTGGAGACCACGGGCACCATGCTGCTGGGCTCCGAGATCGGCGCGGCGCTGACCAGCCTCGAACCCCTTGGAGTCGACGTCATCGGGCTCAACTGCGCCACCGGTCCCGCCGAGATGGGCGAGCACCTGCGCCACTTGGCCAAGCACTCCCGCGCGGGTGTCGGCTGCATGCCCAATGCCGGGTTGCCCGTGCTGGGGCCCAATGGCGCCGCCTACCCGCTCGAACCCGAGGGCCTCACCGACGCCCTCGACCGCTTCGCCACCGATTTCGGCCTCTCGGTGGTCGGCGGCTGCTGCGGCACCACCCCGGCGCATATCCAGGCCATCGCCGAGGCGGTCGGCAGGCATGCGCCGCGCCAGTTGCCGGAGATTCCCAAGTCCTGCCGCCTCTCGGGCCTGGAACCCTTCACCATCAGCCGCGAGTCGCTGTTCGTCAACGTCGGCGAGCGCACCAACATCACCGGCTCGGCCAAGTTCGCCCGGCTGATCCGCGAAGAGAACTATGCCGAGGCCTTGGAAGTGGCCCAGCAACAAGTGGAGGCAGGCGCCCAGGTCATCGACATCA
>DGKN01000207.1:2807-11335 GCA_002387005.1 Propionibacteriaceae bacterium UBA4569 | reverse complement strand
GCGCACGAGTGGGCCGCCGTCGCCGCCGCCCGGGCCGCCTATGTCGCCGGCTTCGCCACCACCTCCAACCTGCAGGCCGGCCGCAGCTGGGGCGTCCCCACCACCGGCACCGCCGCACACTCCTTCACCCTGCTGCACGACTCGGAGGAGGGCGCCTTCCAGGCGCAGATCAATGCCTTCGGCCCCGGGACGACGCTGCTGGTGGACACCTATGACCTCGAGGAGGCCGTCCGCACCGGCGTCCGGTTGACCGAGGGCNNTCCGCCTCGACTCGGGCGAGCACGCAATCGTCGCGCGCCAGATGCGCGACCTGCTGGACGACCTGGGCGCCGAGGACACCAAGATCATCGTCACCTCCGACCTGGACGAGTACCAGATCGCCGCCCTGCGCGGCGCTCCCGTCGACGGCTACGGCGTCGGTACCTCCGTGGTCACCGGTTCGGGGCACCCCACCTGTGGCTTCGTCTACAAGCTCGTCGCCCGCGCCGACTCCGATGCCGCCGACGCCGAACTGAAGCCGGTCGCGAAGAAGTCACTGAACAAGAACACCGTCGGTGGCCGGAAGTTCGCCATGCGCCGGCTGGACGAGCAGGGCGTGGCGCAGGCCGAGATCGTCGGCATCGGCAACCCGCCCGCCGGGGACGGCAACGACCGTCAGCTGATGGTCGAACTCGTCCGCGACGGGCAGGTCGTCGGCCGCGAGGAGTTGTCAGTGGGACGGGAGCGCCACGAACGCGCCCGCGCCGAACTGCCGGTGGCCGCCCTGCGCGTCAGCAAGGGTGATCCGGCGATTCCGACGATCATCCTGGAACCCGACGGCGACGAGGCCTACAACCCCTACCTGCACTCGATCGCCCCGACGAACATTTGACCTGCAATACCTGACCTGCAACACCTGACCCGGAACCCAGACCCAAGGAGGACGAGATGGCAACCGCACTGATCGTGGTGGACGTGCAGAAGGACTTCTGCGAAGGCGGCTCGCTGGCCGTCGCGGGCGGCAACGCCGTCGCGGAGCGCCTGGCCGAACTGCTGGCCGACGCCCGCGGGGGTTACCAATTCGTGGTCGCGACCCGCGACCACCACGTCGCCCCCGGTGACCACTTCAGCGACAACCCCGACTTCCGCGACTCCTGGCCGCCGCACTGCGTGGTCGGGACACCCGGCCAGGATTTCCACGATGCGCTGGCCGGGTTCGACTTCGACGCGGTCTTCGACAAGGGTTCCTACGCCGCCGCCTACTCCGGTTTCGAGGGGACCATCGGCGGCGCCGAGGACGGGCAGAGCCTCGAGGTCTGGCTGCGCGAGCACGAGGTGACCCACGTCGACGTGGCTGGCATCGCCACCGACTACTGCGTGAAGGCCACCGCGCAGGACTCGGCCCGGCTCGACTTCGTCACAACCGTGCTGGCCGGTCTCACCGTCCCGGTGCGCCCCGAGGGAGTGGAGACGGTTCTCACCGAGCTGGAGATCCAGGGCATCGGGATCAGCTGACCCACTGGATCACCAAACCGGCCAGTCGAACTCATCGCTTGGTCGGCAGATGGCTGAAGCCGTTCATCACGGCCGCCAGTCGGCTGGCCCGATCGCTGGCGAAGACGTCCTCCAGCATCATGGGCGCACCATCCGGACCGGTCAACGGCACCCGCCAGTTCGGGTACTCGTCGATAGTGCCGGGCTGGTTCTGCGTCCGACGGTCTCCGACAGCATCGACCAGCGCCGCGTTGAGCACCTTTGAGGGGGTCCAGGTCAGCATCCGGTGCATGGCCAGGACGATGTCCTCCACGTCCACGTCCCCCTCGGGCAGGGCACCACGCTGGCGCAGCGCGTCCAGCATTGCCTGCTGTTCGGCCTTGTCGCTGGCGAGTTCGTCCTCCAAGCTCTCCGACAGCAGACCGAGCTGGTGCCGCAACCGGACGTGATCGCCTGCCAGGTAGCCCGCGGTGGGCGGCAGGTCGTGCGTGGTGACCGAGCTCATCGCGTACTCCCGCCATTGTTCGGGGGGTAGCGGCTGGCCATCCGCGCCGTTCTCGAACCACATCACCGAGGTGCCGAGCAGGCCACGGCGGGAGAGGTAGTCGCGCACCCAGGGCTGGACGGTGCCCAGGTCCTCACCGATCACCAGCGCCTGCGCCCGGTGGGCCTCCAGCGCGAGGATGCCGATCAGTGCCTCGTGGTCGTAGCGGACATAGGTGCCTTCCTTGGCCGACAGGCCCTGCGGCACCCACCACAGCCGGAACAGGCCGATGATGTGGTCGACGCGGATGCCGCCGGCATGGCGCAGGATGTTGGCGACCATCGTCCGGAAGGGGGCGTAGGCCAGGTCGGCCAGCCGGTCCGGGCGCCACGGGGGCTGGCCCCAGTCCTGGCCCATCTGGTTGAAGGCGTCCGGCGGTGCGCCGACGGTGCAGCCCTGCGCGAAGACGTCCGAGAGCATCCAGGTCTCGGCTCCGGACGCGTTCACGCCGACCGCCAGGTCGCTGATGATGCCGAGCGGCATCCCCGCGTCCTTGGCGGCGCGCTGGGTGGAGCTGAGCTGGTTCTCGGCGATCCACTGCAGCCACATGAAGAATTCCACGGTCTCCAGGTTCTCGCGGTGGAACTCAGCGACCTGCGGGCTGGTGGCCCGCTGGTACTCGACGGGCCAGGTGCGCCAGTCGGCGCCGTGCACCTCGTACAGCGCGCACCATGTGGCGAAGTCGCGCAGCTGGCGGCCCTCGCGGCGGATGAAGGCGTCGAAGCTCATCCGACGGGCGGGGCGCAGACCCGCGGCGAAGATGATCCGCAGGGCGGCCAGCTTCGCGGTCCAGGACTCATCGCGCATCACCTCGTCGACGCCCTGCACCTGCTGCTGCAGGCTGGCGCGCAGCTTGTCGACGCGCGCCCGGTCGAAGACAGAGAGGTTGACGTACTCGGCGATCCGCTCGGGACGGATGTAGAGCGGGTTGACGTACATCCGGCTGGTCGGCAGATAGGGCGAGGGTTCCAGCGGCGGGCCGGGCTGGGCGGCATGCAGCGGGTTGACCAGCACATAGCCGGCGAACTGCTGCGTCGAGCTCCACACGGCCAGGTCGGCGAGGTCGGCCAGGTCGCCGACACCCCAGGACTCCTTGGACCGCACGGAGTACAGCTGGGTGGCGTAGCCCCAGGTGCGGCGGTTGTTCATCGACGCGGGCAGCCCGACGAAGCTGGGGGTTGTCACCAGCGAGCTCTCGACCTCGACGTCATGGCTGCGCAGCACCAGACGGTGGTATCCGAGCGGCAGGTCGCTGGGCAGCTGGAAGGAGGCCTCGCCCACCCAACGTCCGTCCACCTCGCGGTCGGGATTGTCGTTGGTGACCTGCCAGGCGTCTCGCACTTCACCGTTCTCCAGGCGGATGCTGAGCTGTGCCGGGGCACCGGAGTCGACGTGGACGTTGACCCAGCCGGGCTGGCCGGCCTCGAGCACGACGCAGGGCGGCAGCGCGCGGCGCCAGGGCCGCAATCTCAGGTCGTCCAGGGCGGCGGCTGCCTTCTCGGGCGTGGACGCGTCCACCTCCAGCGCCTTGAGCACGGCGATCACCGTCTCGTCGCTGATGACGGTGTGACGGCCCTTCCAGTCCCAGAACTCGGTCGCGATGCCGAAGTGCTCGGCCAGCTGGTCAGGGGTCGCGTCGTTGAGCGCCATCGGAGGGTCCCGTTTCGTCGTCGGTTGGGTGCCGGCCCAGCCTAGCGGGGCACACCCGCGGTCGGCGCTAAGCCCGAAGCCCGGGCCTGTTTGGCGAGTCGGACCGGGACCGGCTCGACGCCCTCGCTGCCGGCAGCCACTGGACGGGCCAACCAGACCAACGCGGTCACCAGCCAACCCAGCGGCATCCCCTGGGTCGACTCCGCCAGACCGTGCACCAACTGCAGCACGGCCAGCGCCACCAGCCAGGCATTCTCACGAGTTGCGGCGGCCCCCCTGACCGCGCGCACCAGCGCGACCGCCCACAGGCCGACGACCAGGCCCACACCCACGACACCGAGCTGCATGAAGGTCTCGTAGAGGGCGTTGTGGGTACTGATCATGGCGAAGTCGAAGTGGTAGGCCGACCACTCCCGAATCCAGGAACCCTTGAGCCATGGCGCCCCGTGGCCCCATCCGGTCAGCCAGCGATCCATCGCGATCGGCCACAGGCCAGGCCAGATCGTGGTGCGGCCGGTCAAAGTCGTGTCCCGCCCGATCAGCGTCGGGAGCGGGACGAAGACCGAGAGGTAGGCGATGCTGGCCAGCACTCCGCCGGCCAGCGCGGTCAGCGCGCGCCGGGACGCTCCCTGCAACCGGGAGACCGCCACCACGGCTCCCGCGGCGAACAGGCCAGCCACAGCAGCGAGGTTGGAGGTCATCGAGTCGCTGAGAAAGAGCACCACGGCGTCCAGCACCACCACCCCGACGCGCAACCCTCGGGGCAGACCGCTGGCCATGACCGAGCTTGCGATGGCGACCGTGGCGAGGTAGGCAAGCGCGTTGTTGTGGGGCATCATGCCCTTCAGCCCGGCCGAGGTGATGGCCGTGCTCGGGTACAGCACCCACCACACGAGGCTGAGCGCGGCCAACGCCGAGGTGCCGAGGCTGAGCACGGCGACGACCTGGCGTCCGCTCAGGGTGCGCGCCATCAGCGCCGCAGCGGCGAGCAGCAGGAAGGTTCGCACACACGCCTTCAACGTCTCGTTGGGCTGCAGCGACCAGGTGAAGCTCAACATCATCCAGACGGCGAGCAGCCCCACCCCGAACACGGACTGCAGCCGATGGTTACGCGGTCTCAGCGTGAGCATCCCAGCCAGCAGCGCGCTGCCGAGCACCGATATCGACGACCAGGGCGTGTCCACCATCGCCATGCCGACCACCGCTGGCAGCAGCGCGACGATCCCCCGTGGAGGCAAGGTCACGGGTCAGGACTTTCGACGCAGCAGCGCCAGGGCCATGCCTGCGGCGAAGCCGAGGAAGGTGCCCACGACCAGGAAAACCTTCTTGCCGATGGACGAAGGGCTGTCGGGCACGAATGCCGGACGCAGCACGCTGGGCTGGATCAGCGTCGTGCCGCTGCTGATCCTGGGCATCAGAGCCGGTGACTGCTTCACGAACTGGTTGGTGATCGCGTTGTTGAGGGCGGCAGCGCCCTCGCCGGTCTTGTCGGTGACGACGATGTCCAGAACAACCGTGTTCGCGGGCACCGTCACCCGGACGGCCTTGATCGCGTCGTCCAAGGCCATGCTCGACTTCGACTCCTGCAAGGCCTGGGTCATCACGCCCTGGGAGGTGACGGCCTGGGCATAGGAGGCGACCAGCGACTGGGCGATGCCCGCCGAGGCATCCACCTCGCCGGCATTCTTGGCATTGGCCGGCAACAGGATGACCTGGCTGCTGGCCTGGTACTCGGTGGGCGCAAAGAACGAGGCCGCGAGACCCATCATCGCCCCCAGCACCGTGATTCCCAGCACGACGGAGAGGTGCTCCCGCAGGGCTCGCAGCCAGGCCGATGCCAGCGGGGGGTCGGCGAGGTGGGTGGTCTCGGTCATGGTGTCTCTTTCCGTGATGAATCCGGTATTGCCCTGAAGTTCGGCCAGGCTCGCGCGCTGCAACCAAAACTGCCAGTAGAAGGTCAGTGCTGCCCCGATCGCCCACCAGAGCAGGCCTTGCTGGCCGCCGAGGACGGGAATGAGCAGCAGCGGGAGTCCGCAGACGACGAAGCGGACGATGGTCCAGACCAGTGCCAGCCGCACCCGGCCGAGCATCTGCAGGGTCTGGGACATCGGCAGGCAGCTGAAGGTGGCCCCGTAGTAGATCGCGGCCGTGATGGCGGGCAGCCAGGCGACCCGCCACTGGGGGCCGAGCAGCGGCAGCACGAACATCGACAGCACGATGCTGCCCAGGGCCACCAGTGCGCCGGCCAGCACCAGCCAGCGCATCCAGCGGGCATGGAAACCGATCAGCTCACGGGTACGGCCCTCGCGGACCATGCTGGCCGCCCTGCCGTAGTACAGCGGCTGCAGGGTGTTGTTGATGGTGTTGACCAGTGGGACGGTGAACCGCGAGACCAGCGCCCACACGCCAGCGACGGCGCCCTGCCCGAGCGCCAGCAGCGCGATGCCGGGCAGGTTCGCAACCGAACTGGCGAGCAGGTTGGCGACCGGCTGGGCACCCACCTCTCGGCGCAGCAGGCGCAGGTCGTCGCGGCTGGCCAGTTTCGGACGCAGGCCCACGCTGCCCAGCCGGGCCAACAGGACGAGCCCACCGGCCAGCAGGGAGAGCAGCCAGGACAGGCACAGCACGAGGAAGCCCGGCGCGTGCGCGGCCCACAGCACCAGCAGCAGCAACGCATTGGTCACTCCCTGGGTGACGCGTCCCGAGGCCAACACCGACTGGCGCTGGGTGCGCAGTGCGACGCCCGTGAGCAACTGCTGCGCGCCGGTCAGAAAACCGCAGCCGGCGGAAAGCACGAGCACCCAGGCGAGCTGGTGGTCGAAGAGGAACGACACCAACCCGATGACGAGCACCAGCGCGCTGAGCAGCGCCAGGACAGTCGCGCCGGCGCGGTTCAGCGCCCCGGATGACTGCTCGTCCACGACCGGCGCGCGGGTCTCGGCGGCCATCGTGTTCACGCTGGCGCTGACACCGGACACGCTGCTCACTGCGCCGTAGACGGCGTAGTCCGAGGGTTGCAGCCCGGTCGACACGATGGCTGTCGCACCCAGCACGGCCACCTGGGCGAGCACCGACGAGCCCAACAACTTGGAGGCCAGCGCCAGGGCGCCCTGGGGAGACCTCGTCTGGACCTCGGCCGTCACCGGCGCACCCTGCGGGCCAGGGCGATACCGGCCGCCGCGGCGAATTCGGCAGCTACCGGCACCACGAGCTCACGCCGGCCGCCCGCGGCACGGGCCCGGGATGCGACGCGCAGCACGCCGGCCGGGTCACCCGCTCGAACCGCCACTCGTCCCTCGCGTCCAACCAGCAGCCCGGGCACGATCGTCGGGTCAAGGTCCGCCAGGCGACACTGGAGTGCGTCGGGATCGCTCTGGGTGGTGCGGCGGTCGTCTTCTCGCACCTGGTCACCGTTGATGGTGACGTGCACGCCCGGGCCCGCCACGACGCGGGCGCCGCGGCTCTCCAGACCGAGCAGGTACCAGGTGTCCTCCGAGGCGGTCATCGCTTCGTCGAAGCGGTGGTCACTCCATCGTCCGCGCACCACCACGCTCGGGGTGAGCACCCGACGGCTGCGACTGCGCCAGTTGGACAGCCCGGTCAGGTATTCACGCAGGGTGCTCGCCCCTGGCAGCTCCGCGGGCTCGACGCGCGCGCTGCCATTGCCGCGATGCACAAGACCCCGGCAGAAGTAGACGTCCGCCTCCTGCGCCTCCAGGGTCGCAATGGCGGTCGCAAGGTGGTCCTCGGCCTGCACGTCGTCATCGTCCAGGAAGGCGAAGAAGTCGGTGTCGACGACAGCCAGCCCGGCATTGCGGGCACCGGACGAGCCAGTGCGCCCCGCGGTGTCGATGACGGTGACGCCCTGGGTCGGTGCCAGGTCAAGCGGCTGTGCGGAGTCGTTGACGACGGCGACGCGCACGTCCAACAGGTCATTGCGTTGGGCAAGGACGGAGTCGACGGCAGTTCGCAGGCTGTCGCGGCCCAGTGTGGGAATGACCACGGTGACGCTCGCGGCCTGGGTGAGCAGCGGCTGGGCGCTCGGTGCGGTGCCCAGGGCCGCGTCCCAGGCCCGCTCGATGCCCTCGACCATCGCCTCGCTGCTGTACCCCTCGCGCCAGGTCTGCTGGCCGGCTGCTCCCACGCCAGCTCGCTGCTGCGGGTCGTTGACAAGCTCGCGCAGCACGACGGCGAGCCCGTCCACGTCCCCGGGCTGCACCAGGCGTCCGTTCTCGCCGTCCGTGACCACCTCACCGATCGCACCCACGGGGGTCATCACCACGGGCACCCCGGCGGACATGGCCTCCAGCATGGCCATCGGCAGTCCCTCCTGTCGGCTGACCAGCGTGAAGATGCCGGCCCCGCCCAGGTATGGCAGCTTCTCGTCGCCGAACTTGGGCCCGACGACCTCGATACGTCCGCCCANNCGGTTGACCAGTTCGTCGTCCGGGGCGGGGCCGATGAGCTGCAGTCGCCATTCGGCATGGTCGGCAAGCACCTGCGCCGCCGCCTCGAGCAACACGTCGACGCCCTTGCGGCGGCTCAGTTCACCGAGGTGGACGATTGTCGTGCCCGGTGCGGTCACCGGCACTGGGTCGACGCCGTTGGCGACGACCAGGGTCTTGGCCGGGTGGGTGTGCAGTTCGCGCATCACGATCGAACGCCAGGAGTCGCCGAGAGTGACGATCCGGGCGGCCTGTTGGAAGAACTGTGCCACCAGACGCTTGCGGGCCGGCGCGAGCCCGGCCAAAAAGGTGGCGTAGCCGGCACCGTGCAAATGGATCACGTAGGGGATGCCACGACGCCGGGCGACCGCGGCAAAGCTCATCTTGCGCCAGGTGCTGCCCTGGCTGGCCACGTG
>DGKN01000207.1:0-2693 GCA_002387005.1 Propionibacteriaceae bacterium UBA4569 | reverse complement strand
AATGGGACGAAGTGGTTCAACCCCCCATGGGGGTAGGGCGAGTACTCACCGAACCAGACATGGCCCTCCGCATCGAGGTAGAGGTCGATCCTGATGAAGTCCCAGCCAGCACCCAGTTCGGCAGCCAGGGCATAGAGTTCTCCGCTCTGCGCCGGCAGCGTGATGTCCGGACTGGAGGGCAGGAAGGTCGACTCGACCGGCATCGAATTGCCGTGCCCGTCGAAGAAGGAACAGCGGTGCTCGCTGAAGCGGTTGTGGTGCACCTCGAGCGCACGCACCCGGCCATTGAAGACGTAGAACTTGTAGTCGGGTAGGTCCTTGTCGTGCGGCACCTGCTCCTCGACGAGCATCACATGCTCGGCCCTCGAGTAGCCCCATTCGCCGAGCCGGTCGGCCTGTTCACCGGTCAACCAGCCGCGGGTCTTCTCGCGGACCACCTCCCGGGTGGCCGGCAGGAAGAGCACCTCACCGCTGCCGTCGTTGGGCTTGAGCACCGCCCTCGAAGCCAGCAGTTCATCAGGGATCTGGTCCACATCGGTGCCGGTCCACAGGGTGCGGGCGATCCGCAGCCGCTCGGTGTCGGTGATCCGCTCGCGCGCCATCAGCTTCATCTGCGTCTTGTCACAAGCTCGGACGATGATCGGGCGACGGTCGTTCAGGATGCGCCAGTTGATCTTCTCGCCGAAGCCCTTCGGGTCGATGAAGTTGCCCCATCGTTGGATCGAGACGGCGTAGAGGTACTTGCGCCGCCAGTAGATCGGCAGCGAGGCGGCCAGGCTGCGGTGCAGCGGCCGCAAGGTCTCGCGCACCGGCTCGGTCACCCGGGTGAGCAGAGCCACGGAGCGACGCCCCTGGGCAGCTTCCGTCTGGGTCCGGCTGACCCGTCCGGCGCGGGCGCCGATGTGGATGTGTCGTACGTGCTCGGCGATCATCGCGTCTCCTGTTCTCGGTTGTGGGGAGTCTTCTCGGGCCTCGAACTCGGGGACCTTCAGCCCATGGAGCGGACGGTGGTGTCGGCCACCTCGGCCACCTCGTCTGCGTCCTCCAGCTGGGCAGCGANNTCTGCGTCCTCCAGCTGGTCAGCGCACCGCACCGTGGTGGCAGCCACACGGGCCAGCTCCTGAGGGGAGCGGAAGACCTGCTGGGCATCGGCGGCAAGACCGCGCTCGAGCAGGTAGCCGAAGATCTGGCGCTGGTGGCCGTCGACGTGCTCTCCCAGCTCGAGTTCGCGGGCCAGCAGGACGGGCACCTTGCCGGCCTCGAGGATGCCCATCGCCACACCGACGCCGGAGTGTGCGACCACGACATCCGCCCAGTCGATGGATTCGCGGAAGTCAACAGACCCCATCTCGGGGTAGACCTCGCCGGGCAGGTCGTCGCGCACGGTCGCGCCGAGCTGCCAGCGGACCTCGACGCCGGGACGTGCATCGACGTAGTCCTTCACCAGCTCGACCATGCGGTCGAAGCGGTAGGGCTTGATGGTGCCGAGGGTGACGAAGATTCGCCGTGGCTCAGGCAGTTGCGCGCGGACCGCGGGCGGCTCGGCAGCATAGGTCGACAGCACCGATGGCCCCTGCTGCCAAGGACCACTGGCCCAGGGGTGCTGGGCGAACAGGCCGATGCCCGGCAGCTNNAGCTTCGCCAGCACTCGTCCGGCCACCGAGGGCCCCGTGACACGCGAGATCGACTCGATGAAGACCGCCTTGCGGCCGTGCAACAGCATCGACGGCAGCACGGACAACGCCAGCCCTGCGCCGGTGGACACAGCAACGTCGAACTCGCGGCGCAGCTGGCGGGTTCGCCACCAGGCGCGCACGATGTTGCGCCAGTCGCGCGGCGCGACATAGGGGACGTAGTGGACGATCTTGCCTTCCAACAGGCTGCGGCTCTGCGGCGTGTCGAAGGTGAGCCACTCACTGTCGGGCGAGACCCCGAGGCGCGGCACCAGCCGGTTCAGCTGGTGCAGGTGCCCTCCGGTGCTCGCCACCAGCAGCACCTTGCGTCCCACCAGTTCGTCCAAAGTCGTACGCATGAGTCCGTCCCCCCCTGTGCATCCCCCCGAATGCGCGCGACGTGTGCGAAGGTAACCAACCCTCATCGGCGCACGTGCAGGGTCAGTTCTACAACCCGGTGCCCCAGCCATGTCAATTGGCGACATATCGAGTTGGCGGCGCCGCAAACAGGTTACAGACATTTGTCCAGAATGCTGTCAGGAGACCTCCACCACTTGGGTGCCCGCCCACCTGTCAGGCCAGTCCTGGCGGCCGTCCGACTGCACCAAAAATGCCGAACTGAGCCAGAAAAGTGGCTTGACGAAGCTGGTCAGCAGTCGCCGGCAGACCGTCCGACGCCAGGCCACGGATCGCGGGACAGGGCCCGGAAGTTCATGCCCTGCCAATACGAGCCGGATCCCGCAGAGCAGTTGTCCGGGCGTCGCACCGACCGTCGCGAGCCATGCGAAGTCCCAGCAAACACTCAGGCACAGCGCGATGATCGAGCCCAGCAACCACATCTGGATGGAACCCCGTGCCCACAGCTCCATGGGACCGGGCATCGTCTGGCTGGCGGAGACAGAGGTCTGCAACAGGCTGAGCAACTCCGCTTGCACCCGGGCATGCCAACCAGGCAGCAGGATGCGGCTCAGCAGAACCAGCGCCGCGCCGTCCAGGAGGTAGGCCGCGGTGCGGCGCGCC
>DGKN01000075.1 GCA_002387005.1 Propionibacteriaceae bacterium UBA4569 | reverse complement strand
CCAGGTGGGGTCGTCGCCACCGCTGACCAGCACCACCGAGCCACCGCCCAGCAGCGGCGCCAGCAGTGCGCCGCGGACGACTTCCACCGGGTCGTCGGAGGGGGTGAGCAGCAACCGCCCCGCCACGGGCTGGACCTCGCCCATGTCGGCCAGCGCCAGCTTCCGCTGCCCATCGTCCAGCAGCGTGGCCGGGGCGGGCGTCCGCCAGTGCACGTCCGGCTGGCTGAGCACCTCGGCGTAGTCGGTGACGCCAGGAACCGGAGTTGGTAGGCCAAGACCCAGGGGATGCAGGGAGCAGACGACCGTCTCCACCCCCGGTACCGGGTGCGAGTTGGTGGGCCCGAGCACCGCCACCTCGACGCGGTCCAGGTCATCGCGGGGCAGTGCCATGACGGTGCCACCCTGCTGCCAGGCGGCCATCGTCCAGACCAGGCTCACCCAGTGCAGGGGGTGCGACAGGAGCAGGGGCAAGCCGACCTCCGAGCCCTCGTCGAGACCCAGCGCGCCCATCAGGTTGGCCGTCTTGTCGACCCAATTTGCGAAGGTGCGGGCGCTGAACTCGACGCGTGAACCGTCACCCAGGTCGTAGCAGGTGAGCAGGGGGCGTGCCCCGTCCTCGCGGACGCGGGCCTCCAGAGCGTTGACCGGGTCGATGATCGGCATTGACCCATGCTAGAGGGGTCGGCGGACCACCAGCAGTCTGGGGGCGGGTGGATGCCAACTGGGTCAACAGCCCCAGCCAGATCCACCGCGCGTCCCCTAGCCTTGAGGTCATGCGTTATGTCGTGATCATGGCCGGTGGATCCGGTACTCGTCTGTGGCCGCTCTCCCGCAAGGGGATGCCCAAGCAGCTCCTCAACCTGGTCGAGGGCAAGAGCCTGTTGCGGTTCGCCTACGAGCGGGTGGCGGGGCAGGTTCCCGACGCGAATGTCCTGGTGTGCGCGGGCGCCGCCTACACCGACGTGGTCGCCGAGCAACTCCCCGAACTGCCGGCCTCGAACCTGCTGGGNNGCCGTCATCACCGCCGACCAGCTGATCACCCCCGTGGAGGAGTTCAGCCGCTCGCTGGACGAGGCCTTCCGGATCGCGGAGGCCGACCCGAGCGCCCTGGTGACCTTCGGTGTCGTCCCCGACCACGCACACACGGGCTACGGCTACCTCAAGCGCGGCGAGTCGCTGGTCGACTTCCCGGACGCCTCGGAGGTGGACGAGTTCAAGGAGAAGCCGAGCGCCGAGGTGGCGCAGCAGTACCTGGATTCGGGCCAGTACTGGTGGAACTCGGGGATGTTCGTGTGGCGTGCCGCCACCGTGCTGGCCGAGCTGGAGCACCTGATGCCCCAGACCCATGCTGCCTGCCTGGAGCTTGCCGAGCACCCGGAGCGGCTGGAGGAGATCTACCCGGCGCTGGAGAAGACCTCGGTCGACTACGCGATCATGGAGCCCGTCAGTCAGGGCAAGGGCAATGCGCACGTGGTCGCCGTGCCGTTGGACATCAACTGGGTCGACCTGGGTGGTTTCGCGACGCTGGCCGAACAGCTCACCCAGGACGAGCAGGGCAATGCCCGCGAGGGCGTCACGGTGTGCCTCGACGCGTCCGGCAACCTGCTGGTCAACCGCGGCCGGCCGGGGACGGTCGTGGCCGTAGCGGGCATCTCCAACATGGTCGTCTGCGTCACCGAGACGGCCACACTGGTGGTGCCGATCGACCAGAGCCAGCGGGTGAAGGACCTGGTCGCGCTGGTCGCCGACCAGGTTGGACCCGAACTGGCCTGATGCGCGCGGGCCCCGGTGACGCTTTTTGTCTCAATGCCCACCTACTCTGTGGAGGTGCGGGCCTGCACATGGCCCAGGGGACGAATGGAGTGGGGATGGTCGAGAAGGCAAAGCGGTTCCGCGAACCCTTCGCATGGTTCCTGGTGGCGTGCGCCGTGGTGCAGTTGCTGCTCTCGCTGGGGCGCTGGTACTACCTGCACGACCGCAACCAGTCCGGCTGGGCCGATGCCGCCCGCACGTTGAGCGGTTCGCCCACCACCTTGACCTTGGTCATCGCCCTCACCCTGGCCGTCCTGGCCTGCTCCTTGTGGTCACCGGCGACCGAGAAGGCGAGGGGTGTCGGAGTTGCCGCTGTCACGGTGCTCGGGCTGTCGTCGGTGGTCTCCTTGGCGATGCTGATCGCCGGGCTCCAGTCCCACGCGTCCACGTTCGTGTTGCGCGTGCTCGATCTTGTCGGTGGTCTGGTCGATCTGGCCATCAAATTGGCCTGCGTCGTGGTGATCTGGCGGTTCAGCCGCACCGCGGCGCAATCAGCCGACGAGGTGGTCCCGGAGCTGCCAAGGGTTCCCGAACGATCCCTGCAACCGGCCAGCTGGACTGCGGACCAGGCCGTCGGTGCCGCTTGGTCCCGAGCCGGGGACGCGGCATCCGGTGCTCGCGCCGACGCAATAGGCGCGACCGCACACGGATGGCAGCCCGCCAGCCGGGCACCGGCCCTGCCTGAGCTGCCAGTAGCACCGCAACGCCGTGACGTCCCGTGGGCCACCGCGGGCCAACAGGCGGCAGGGGAGACCGGGGTCCGTCCCTGGGAACCGGAAGCCGACCCCACGCACACCACCGCTCCTGTGCCCCGACAGTGGCGCCCCCTCGGCACGGACGACCCCACTTCCTGATCCATGCGCTCGAGCCATCCGCACCCCGCTGTCCGGATTTGACATCCTGCGGGCTTGACGCAGCGCAATTACAGGCCTGTAATTCATTGCGTAGGGATTGGGCACGGCGCGTCCCACCAGCGTTGTGAAGGGTTGAGAGGACAAGGGCGATGGGCGAACTGCTGACATTGGTGCCGGTGGAGGACGAGGGCCTGCTCGGCTGGCAGGAGCGTGCGCTGTGCGCCCAGACCGACCCCGAGGCCTTCTTCCCCGAGAAGGGTGGCTCGACCCGCGAGGCCAAGCGTGTCTGCCAGACCTGCGAGGTCAAGAGCGACTGCCTCGAGTACGCGCTCGGCAACGATGAGCGCTTCGGCATCTGGGGCGGACTGTCGGAGCGTGAGCGTCGCAAGCTGAAGAAGCGCGCCTGAGGCACCGCACGGCCACAGTCGCAACTGGCCACAATCGCAACGGGCCGCACCCCGCTGGGGTGTGGCCCTTTCTGCATCCTCCTCACACCGCGTCGTGGTTCACCAGTCGTCGTCCAGGCTCGGGTCGATGTCGGTGATGCTGCGCGCGGTCAGTGCCGCGAGCTGCTCGGCCAGCGTGCGGTGCACGAGGTCGCGCAGTTCCGTGCGGGAGCCGGCCCGGTGTTCCAAGGGGCGCTGGTACACGACGATCTGGGCGGCCTGCACGGTCGTCGCCTCCACTGCGGCGGCCAGGGGGATCCGGTCGTCGGTCCACAGCTGGTCGACCGGCGGCACCTCCTCGATCCCGATGTCCACCCCGTCCAGACCGCCGGGGCAGGTCTCCCGGATCCGCACCACAGCGTCGGTGACACACTCGGTGAAGAAGGCTTGGCGCCCACGGTTGAGCCGCACCGGTGCGGGACGTCGGGTGTAGGGGTTCGGCAGCGACATGGGCCCGCGCAGGCCCCGGTCGTGACGGTCGCGGCGGCGTGGCATGAGGGCAATTCTAGGCGCCGCGACTAGCCTGTGGCCCGTGGTTGGCAGGGGATGCACCCGAGCGGGGTGCCAGGGCAGGGCCGTGGCGACGTTGACCTATGCCTATGACGACGAGACGGCCGTGCTGGGGGCGCTCGCGCCATCGCGTACTCCGGGTGCCTACGACCTGTGCCGGGCCCACGCCGACGGCTTGTCCGTCCCGCAGGGCTGGGAAGTAGTCCGACTTCCGGATGCCTCAGACCCTGCTCCTGCCCCAGCTGTGGACGATCTGTTGGCGTTGGCCGATGCGGTGCGTGAAGTGGGGCTGCGACACGACGAGTTGCCGCCGCCGGGACTTGCGGCACCGGTGGAAGATCGGGCCGGTGAGGTGGTGGTCCTGGCCGAGCGGAGGCACCTTCGCGTGATCGCCGACGCTCAGCGGGGTCTCAGCGCCGAGTAGGCACCAATCGGGGATGTTCGGAACTCCGGTCGATAGTGTGGGCCGGTGATCACTCGGGGAATGTTCAAGGCCAATGACATCCGAGGCATCGTCGGGGGCGACGCTGCCGAATGGGACGAGGTGGGGGCCCGCGCCATCGGCGCCGCCTACGTCGAGCTGATGAACCTGGCGGGGGAAGGCTTCGTGCTGGGGCGAGACATGAGGGTCTCCGGGCCCGAGATGTCGGCCGCCTTCGCAGACGGCGCCCGGGGTGCGGGTGCCGACGTCATCGACGCCGGGCTGTCCAGCACCGACCAGCTGTGGTTCGACTCCGGCTCGATGGACCTTCCCGGTGTGCAGTTCACCGCCAGCCACAACCCGCCGGAGTACAACGGCATCAAGTTCTGCCTGCCCGGCGCGCAGCCGGTCACCTCTGACTTCATCACCCGTCTGGCCGACCGCGCCGACGAGATACTCGCCTCCGGCGCCCTGCCGGAGGCCGGCCGCCAGGGGACCCTGTCCCAGGTCGACACCCTGGACGAATACGCTCAGTACCTGCGCTCGTTGGTCAACACCGCGAACCTGCGCCCGTTGAAGGTCGTCGTCGACGCCGGCAACGGCATGGCCGGGCACACCACCCGCGCCGTGCTGGAGCCGCTGGGCGTCGAGATCGTGGGCCTCTACCTCGACCTGGACGGCAACTTCCCGAACCACCAGCCCAACCCGCTGATCCCCGAGAACCTGGTGGACGCAAGCAAGGCCGTCGTCGAGCACGGCGCCGACCTGGCGCTGGTATTCGACGGTGACGCCGACCGTTGCTTCATCATCGACGAGCGCGGTGAGGTCGTCACGCCGTCCGTCGTGACAGCCCTGATCGCCAAGGCCGAGCTCACCCGCGAGCCCGGCTCCACCATCGTCCGCAACCTCATCACCAGCGATACCGTCGCCGAGGTCGTCGAGGAGAACGGCGGCAAGCTGGTCACCTCGAAGGTGGGCCACACCATGATCAAGGCCCTGATGGCCGAGCACGACGCCATCTTCGGCGGCGAGCACAGCGCCCACTACTACTTCCGCGATTTCTGGGGTGCCGACACCGGCATGCTGGCCGCGCTGCACGTGCTGGCACTGCTCGGCCACCAGGATCGTCCGCTGTCGGAGTTGGTGACCGAGTTCGACCGCTACGCCGCCTCCGGCGAGATCAATTTCACCGTGGCCGACAAGCCGGCGGCGATGGAGGCCGTGGCCTCCGCGCTGCGCGCCAAGGCCGCCGAGGAGCAGTGGGTTGACGGCCTGAAGCTGCTGGGCGAGGGCACGCGCGGCACCTGGTGGGTCAGCGTGCGTCCGTCCAACACGGAGCCGCTGCTGCGGCTCAACGTCGAGGCCAAGGACCCGCAGATGATGGCGGCCCTGCGCGACGACGTGAGTGACATCCTGGCCGGCTTCAGCAGCTGAACCGCTGCCAGCCCTACCTGCTCGGGCGGCGGATAGCATGACGACCATGCCCGACACCATGGAACTGTCCGCCGCCTTCCTCGAGATCGCTGCCTGCCCGGCCTGTCACGCGCGCTTCGCGGTCGACTACGACCGCTCCGAGCTGGGGTGCACGAACGCCGAGTGTGGCCTGGCCTACCCGGTGCGCAACGGCATCCCCGTGCTGCTGGTCGACGAGGCCCGCAAGCCCGCCGCAGAGTGAGCTGGGTGGGCGAGATGGAGTTCGACGACACCCGTCTGGACGACCCGACCGCCTTGGCCGGGATCGACAGCCACCTGCTCCAGCTCGCCACGGCGGGCGCTCGGATCCGGGTTGCGGCCGGGTCGACCCAGCTGGACGGCCTGGCCGAGTCCGAGCTCGGACGACGCCCGCGAGGCCTGATCGCCCTGGGCGCCGAGGCACGCCTGTTGCGCGCGGTGCTGGAGCCGCAGTGCCCGGTTCCCTTCGTCGCATGGACCATCGACGGGCTGCCCGGCTGGGTCGGACCCCTCGACGCTGTCGTGGTGCTGGCCAGCGAGGGTTCGGATCCCGACCTGA
>DGKN01000164.1:4667-7259 GCA_002387005.1 Propionibacteriaceae bacterium UBA4569 | reverse complement strand
CGGCGGCGATCGGCACCAGCGCCGGCCGATAGGGGGCCCGGCGCCGGGCCTGGGTGAGCCGGACGGTCTTCGTCGTCGCCACCATCGAGGCGAGCACCAAGCAGGCCACCAGCACCGCGACCAGGCCGATCACCAGGAGCCTGGCGCCGATCCACGAGGGGACCACTGGCACCGACGTCACCGGCCCCGCCGCTGGAAGACCCCGGTCACGCGGTGCGCCAGCTCACGGGGACTGAAGGGCTTCACCACGTAGTCGTCCGCCCCGGCCCCGAAGCCCTGGTCGACATCGTCGTCCCGGGAGCGGGCGGTGAGCAGTATCACGGCAACGTCGGCCAGGCTCGCGTCCGCGCGCACCTCTCGCAGCACGTCCAGTCCGGACNNACCAGGTCGGGGTGCTCGGAGCGGATCGTCTCCAGCGCGCTGGACCCGTCGCCGACCGCGGTGGTGCGGCAACCGGACTGGCCCAGCTTGAAGACCACCAGGTCCCGGATGTCGGGGTTGTCGTCGGCCACCAGCACATGCGGTCGTTCGCTCATCGTGACGCCATTCTGCTCGGGGAGGCCGACACGCGCTCGAAATGTCAGAGGATATGGCGCCGAGCATAGAGCACTGTGGGGCAACCGTCCCACTCCCCACGTCAGGACGGTCCCCAGGACGGATGAGGTGGACGCTCGGGCAGACCACCCAAACCCGCGAAACCGATGTCTGGTCACCATTCCAGGACCCTCATCCCAATACATCGCCGGGGCAAGGCACCCAAGGGCACCTCGCCGAATCCCCCGAGCGCCCCTCTTCATTGGCCGACTCCACCCGTCGCAAGTAGCGAAAGCGCGGGCCACCGCCCTGACGTCGGCTTCCGCAGTCGACCCGTCCAATACTCACTTTCGGCCAGACCGAAGCAGGTTTGCTTGCCGAATCGAAGAGAGAGAGAGAGTGAGCCCGGGGAGATTTCGCTCGCTCAACACGACCAAAGGAGACTCCATGAAAAGACTTGCCACCCTAGCGCTAACCACCGCAGCCGCAGTCCTCATCGCCAGCGGCCCAACACCGGCGTCTGCGACTGACGCTGATGTGAGCCGAGCCCTCCGTGCGGATCAAACGACGGCTACGGTCGTGAGCGGCCTGACCATCGGCTCAACTTCCGAGGGAAGCGTCATCCGGGATGGAGCTATCCAAATGACACTCAAGGATTCCTCCATCACTCCAAGGTCACAAGGGGTCTCCAGCTCAAGCCACACGCACAACGCGACAGTAGTTCGAGACACGACTTCGGGTTTTCAGGTCCTTTCAGTCGCGAAGGATGACTCTCATCTTCGAGACGAGTACGAGTTCCCCGGACTCCGACTCCAAGCGCAGCCTTCGGGAGCGGTCGTCATTCTCAGCGGAGATCGACCCGCCGGATTCATCGAGGCACCCTGGGCAGTCGATGCCGCGGGTCGCCCTGTTCAAACCCACTTCGAGGTGCACGGCTCGAAGCTTGTACAGACGCTGGCAATCGATGACAAGACGGCCTTCCCTGTTGTGGCCGATCCAAAGGTTCACAGCAAGTGGTGGGGCTACACCATCGACTTCAGCCGCGGTGAGACAGCAAACATCGCGGCTGGGGGCACACTGTGCCTCGCAACATACAAGAAGGTTCCCATTCCAAACCCGTATCTTGCGGTGGCGGTGGCCGTCTGCGCCGTGGCTTCGGCTGTTGCAACAAGCGCCTTGGCGGCGGGCAAGTGCGTAACGGTCAAACTCGTCCGCACTCCAACGGCCATAGTCCCATTCGCCTGGGCATCGGATTGCTACGCGTGAGAAGATTCTGGGTAATCGACAAGGGGGTATCCTGGTGACAAGCACTTTTTGCCTGATCGGAGCAGCGCTATTCGGGTGGGAGTGGTGGCAGCACCGCTCGAGCCACCGGTCTCGTATGCTCGACATCGCGGGACTTGCGGCGTGGACCGCGTACGTCATCGCCACCTTCTTGGTCTTCCGCGAACGCCTTGGCCCTATGGCCTATTTGGTGGCCATGGGCACCGCACTGGCCAGCGTGGTTCTGTTCCGTCGGAGCGACCACGGTTCAGCAACTAGTGCGGCGTGTCGTTAGTTATTGAACGGTTAGGGTTGGGAGAATTGGTCATGGCCAATTCTCCTGCCCCGGCGTTGGGTTTGCGTGAGGGTGATCGTGCCCGGTTGGAGTCGTTGACGCGGTCGCGGACTGCTGAGGCGGGTGCGGTGTTGCGGGCACGGATCGTGCTGGCGGCCGCGGACGGTGTCGCGAACGAGCGGATCGCCGAGCAGCTGCAGGTGTCGAAGAACACGGTGCTCACGTGGCGCAGGCGCTACGCCGAGCGGGGCATGGCCGGCCTGGCTGATGCTCCCCGATCTGGTCGGCCACGTCGGCTGGATCATCGAGCGATCGTGGCCACGACGTTGAAGCCGCCGCCGAAGAAGTATGGCGTGACGCACTGGTCGAGCAGGCTTCTGGCCACGCATCTGGGGGTGGGGAACGCGACGATCGCGCGGGCGTGGCGTGAGTACGGTGTGCAGCCGTGGCGCAGTGGGACGTTCAAGTTCTCCACCGATCCCGAGCTGGTCGCCAAGGTC
>DGKN01000164.1:0-4647 GCA_002387005.1 Propionibacteriaceae bacterium UBA4569 | reverse complement strand
CATGACTACGTGCGCCACGGGACCACGACCTTGTTCGCGGCGTTGGACATCGCCACCGGGCACGTGACCGGCGCGTGCAAACCCCGACATCGGCATCAGGAGTTCTTGGCCTTCCTCAAGCAGGTCGCCCGCGCGTACCCCGACCAGGAGCTGCACTTGGTGATGGACAACTACGCCACGCACAAACGGGTCGAGGTCCGTGACTGGCTCGAAGCCAACCCGAGGATCCACGTCCATTTCACCCCCACCAGCGGGTCGTGGCTGAACCTGGTCGAGGTCTGGTTCGGGATCATCGACAAGCAGGCCATCAAACGCGGTGCCTTCGGATCAGTGAAGGATCTCAACCAGAAGATCCGCGCCTTCGTCAACGGCTGGAACGATCGCTGCCACCCCTTCGTCTGGACCAAGACCGCCGACGAAATCCTCACCAAAGCCAACTGTTCTACAACTTCAAACACGGCGCACTAGCTGACACCCCCACGCGGCCAACGAGGCCCTGGACACTAATGTGTCCAGGGCCTCGCTGTCGTTGGTTTCGATGGTCAGGCCATCAGTTGGCGCACCTGCGGACCGATCGGACGGGGCAGACGCGACTCACGTTCCGACAGCCAGGCGTCCACACCATTCGCCGCGGAACGACCCTCGGCGATCGCCCACACGATCAGCGACTGGCCACGGCCACAGTCACCGGCCGCGAAGACACCTTCCACGCTGGTCATGTAGGCCTCGNNTTGCCGCGCTCGTCCAACTCGATGCCCAACTCGGCCACCACACCATCCTGCTGTGGGCCGGTGAAGCCCATCGCCATCAACACCAGGTCGGCCGGCAACTCCCGCTCAGTCCCCTCGACCGGCACGAACTTGCCTGTGTCGAACTTCACCTCCGACAGCCGCAGCCCCTTCACGTGGCGGTCCTCGTCGCCGAGGAACTCACTTGTGGAGACCGCGTACAGCCGCTCACCACCCTCCTCGTTGGCTGAGGCCACCCGGTAGATCATCGGGTAGGTCGGCCACGGCTGGTGCGCGGGACGGGCCTCCGGCGGGGTCGGCATGATCTCCAGCTGGGTCACCGACTTCGCACCCTGGCGCAGCGCCGTTCCCAAGCAGTCGTTGGAGGTGTCGCCACCGCCGATCACCACCACGTGCTTGTCCTTGGCGTGGATCATCCCCTCGGGAACCTCGCCCTCGACCGGATCGGGCATCCGGTTCGTCGTCCCCTTCAGCGCCTTGGTGGCCTGGGTCAGGTAGTCCATCGCCTGGTGGATGCCGCCCAGGTCGGCGCCGGGCACCGGCAGGCCGCGGCGCACCGTGGCGCCGATTGTCAGCACCACCGCGTCGAAGCGCTCCACCAACTGGGTGCCGGTCAGGCCACCCTGCTCGGCCGCGTCCGGGCCGATCGGGGTGTCGGTCTTGAAGACCGTCCCCTCCAGCACCATCTGCTTCAGGCGACGGTCCACCACCGCCTTCTCCATCTTGAACTCGGGGATCCCGTAGCGCAGCAGACCGCCGATGGCGTCGTCGCGCTCGTAGACGACCACCGTGTGCCCAGCCCGGGTCAGCTGCTGGGCCACGGCCAGCCCCGCGGGTCCGGAGCCGACCACGGCGACGGTCTTCAGCGAGTGCCACTGGGCCTGCTGCGGGAGGACGCGACGGTCGTCCCAGGCCTTGTCGATGATCGACACCTCGATGTTCTTGATCGTCACCGGGTCACGGGTGATGCCGACGACGCACGAGGTCTCGCAGGGTGCCGGGCAGAGGCGGCCGGTGAACTCAGGGAAGTTGTTGGTCGCGTGCAACCGGTCCAGGGCCTGGGTCCACTCGTCGCGCCAGACCAGGTCATTCCACTCCGGGATCAGGTTGCCCAGTGGGCAACCCGTGTGGCAGAAGGGAATGCCACAGTCCATGCAGCGGCTGGCCTGGGTCTCGATGATCGGGAGCAGGGCCTTGCCCGGCCCGCCGGGATAGACCTCGTTCCAGTCGTTGACCCGCTCCTCGACGGGACGACGGTCCGCAACCTGGCGCGGGATGTTGATGAAGCCGCGGGGATCAGCCATGAGCTGCCTCCATCATGAGATCGGTCATTTCGTCCTCCTTGACGCCGGAGAAGAGGGCCTCCTCCTTCGCCTTCATCACGCGCGCGTAGTCACGTGGGCTGAGCTTGGTGAAACGCTGAGCGAGCTCGGCGCGCGAGAGCCCCAGCAGGCCTGCCGCCACGGTGGAGCCGGTCAGCTCCTGGTGGCGACGCAGCAGGTCGGTGATCCGTTCGACGTCCGGCTCGGTCACCTGGACCGCGTCGACCAGCTCGGTGTTGAGCCGGGCGGCGTTGAAGTCGAGCAGCCATGCGACGCCTCCGGACATGCCGGCGGCGACATTGCGTCCGGTCGGGCCGAGGATCAGGGCCTCGCCACCGGTCATGTACTCCAGCGCGTGGTCGCCCACCCCCTCGACCACCGCGGTCGCCCCGGAGTTGCGGACGCAGAAGCGCTCGCCGACGACACCGCGCAGGAAGACCTCCCCGCTGGTGGCGCCGTAGCCGATCACGTTGCCGGCGACGATCTGCGTGGACGGGTCGAAGGTGACGCCCTGCGCGGGGGTGACGATGATCCGTCCGCCCGACAGGCCCTTGCCGACGTAGTCGTTCGAGTCGCCGACGAGCTTGAGGGTTACGCCCTTCGGCAGGAAGGCGCCGAAGGACTGGCCCGCGGTGCCGGTCAGGGTGAACTCGATCGCGTCATCAGCCAGGCCCTCGCCCTTGGTCGCCACGGTGACGTGGTGGCCGAGCACGGTGCCGACGGTGCGGTCGACATTGCGGATGGTGAGCTCCTCGCGCACCTGCTGGCCGGCTTCGATCGCGGGACGGGCCAGCTCCAGCAGCTTGACGTCCAGCTTGCGGTCCAGCCCATGGTTCTGGGTGGTGACGCAGTGCAGCGGGGCACCCTCGGGCAGCTCGACCTGGGCCAGGATCGGCGACAGGTCCAGCCCAGCGGCCTTCCAGTGGTCGACCGCCGCGCGGGTGTCCAGCGCCTCGACGTGGCCGACGGCCTCCTCGATCGACCGGAAACCCAGCTGCGCCAGGTACTCGCGCACCTCCTGGGCGATGAACTCCATGAAGTTCACGACGTGGTCGGCCTGGCCGTGGTAGTGAGCGCGCAGCGCCGGGTTCTGTGTCGCGATGCCGACCGGGCAGGTGTCCTTGTGGCAGACGCGCATCATGATGCAGCCGCTGACCACCAGCGCCGTCGTGGCGAAACCGAACTCCTCGGCGCCCAGCAGGGCGGCGATCACGACGTCACGTCCGGTCTTGAGCTGCCCGTCGCACTGGACGACGATCCGGTCGCGCAGGCCGTTGACGAGCAGGGTCTGCTGGGCCTCGGCCAGACCGAGTTCCCAGGGGCCGCCGGCGTGCTTCACCGACGTCAGCGGGGCCGCGCCGGTTCCGCCGTCGTGGCCGGAGATCAGGACGACGTCCGCCTTCGCCTTCGACACGCCCGCCGCGACCGTGCCGACGCCCAGCTCGGCGACCAGCTTGACGTGTACGCGAGCCGAAGGGTTCGCGCACTTCAGGTCGTGGATGAGCTGCTTCAGGTCTTCGATCGAGTAGATGTCGTGGTGCGGGGGCGGGGAGATCAGGCCCACGCCGGGCGTCGAGTGCCGGGTGGCAGCCACCCAGGGATAGACCTTCGGGCCGGGCAGCTGGCCGCCCTCGCCGGGCTTGGCTCCCTGCGCCATCTTGATCTGGATGTCGGTGGCATTGCTCAGGTACTCGCTGGTGACGCCGAAGCGTCCCGAGGCCACCTGCTTGATCGCCGAGCGACGCTCCGGGTCGTAGAGCCGGTCGCGGTCCTCGCCGCCCTCACCGGTGTTCGACTTGCCGCCGATCCGGTTCATGGCGATCGCCAGGGTCTCGTGCGCCTCCTTCGAGATGGAGCCGTAGCTCATCGCGCCGGTGGAGAAGCGCTTGACGATGTCGCTGACCGACTCGACCTCGTCGATGTCGACCGGGGTGCGGTCGGCGCGGAACTCCAGCAGCGAACGCAGCGTCATCAGCCGGCGCGAGTTGTCGTCCACCAGGTTGGTGTAGCGCTTGAAGACCTCATACTTGCCGGTCTGGGTGGCGTGCTGCAGCCGGAAGACCGTCTCGGGGTTGAACAGGTGCTCCTCGCCCTCGCGACGCCACTGGTACTCACCNNCCGTCGAGGGGGTAGGCGATGGAGTGGCGCAACTGCACCGCCTGCGCGACCTCGTCCAGGCCGATGCCCTCGATCCGGGAGCTGGTGCCGGCAAAGAACTCCTCGACGAACTCCGAGCTCAGGCCGACGGCCTCGAAGACCTGGGCCCCGGTGTAGCTCTGGATGGTCGAGATGCCCATCTTGCTCATCACCTTGAGCACGCCCTTGCCCAGCGCCTTGTAGACGTGGTGGATGGCCTGCTCGGGGCTGACCTGCACGTACAACTCGTTGCGGGCCATGTCCTCGGCCGACTCGAACAGCAGGTAGGGGTTGACCGCGGCCGCGCCAAAACCGATCAGCAGCGCGACGTGGTGCACCTCCCGCACGTCCCCGGCCTCGACGATCAGGCCCGTCATGGTGCGGGTCTTCTCCCGGACCATGTGGTGGTGGATCGCCGAGGTGAGCAGCAGCGACGGGAT
>DGKN01000165.1 GCA_002387005.1 Propionibacteriaceae bacterium UBA4569 | reverse complement strand
CGGCAAGCGCGACGACAGCTGTCAGCGCCTCCACCAGCCCGACGTCCAGTGCATCGGCCACGCAGGGTACAACCGAGTCTGCCTCGGCGACGCCTGAGCCCAGTCGCGCCGAGGATGGCGCCTACCTGTGTGACCCGGCCGACATCGGACTCCAGGTCACCGGCGATCGCAACCCGAGTGTCGGCAAGGCCACCCAGTTCAACCTGGCGTTCACCAACTCGGGTCCGCGCACCTGCCGCCTCGACTTCGGCCAGAACCGCCTCTCGGTGGTCGTCACCTCAGGCGTTGACACCATCTGGCGCTCCTCGCATTGCTCCAGCTGGGTATCGCAGGCGCCGATCACCGCCAAGCTGGGCTCCACCACGAACACCAAGGTGACCTGGCCGGTGAAGCGGTCCGCGCAGAACTGCACGCTGAGCACCACTCCGCTGAAGGCCGGCACCTACCGGCTCACGGCGAGCGTTGACGGCGGGCCCAGCGACACCTTCGTGATGACCGTGCGGGCATGATGCCCGTGCGGGCGTGATGACTGTGCGCGGCTGAGCTCAGCCCAGCTGTTCGGAGTAGACCTGCTCGGCGAGCCGGGCCAGGCCTTCCCGCACCATCCGGGCCCGGGTCTCGCCCACTCCCTCGACCTCCTGCAGGTCGGCGGTGCGGGCCCCGAACAAGGTTTGCAATGAGCCGAAGTGTTCCACGATCCGGCGGCCCACGCCCGGAGGAACGCGCGTCAGCTGAGCCATTTGCCGATAGCCGCGTGGGCTCAGCCGGGTTTCGAGGTGGGTGCTCCCGTCAAAGCCCATGGTGCGCGCGACGCTGGTCAGGTCCAGCAGGTCGGAGTTGTCGAGGGACGACAGCGCCGCCACCCGGAACTCCAGCTGGTCGGTCTCGTCGGGGCGGTAGTCCAGCTCCAGTGCGGTGGTCAGATCGTCGGTGCCGAGGGTGAGTTCGTGCAGCTGGAGTTCCAGCAGCCGGCCGTCGACGCCGAGTGCGGCCACGTAGGCGCGCATCTCGATGTCGAGGCGGCGCATCATCTCCAGACGCTGGGCGACCAGGGCCACGTCGCGTACGGTCACCTGATCGTGAACCTCGAGCATGGACAGGTTGCGCGAGGTCTCGACCAGCCGCTCGCGGTAGCGCTGCAGCGTGGCCAGTGCCTGGTTGGCCCTCGAAAGGATCTGCTCGGACCGTTCGATGGTGTGGCGTTGCCCGTCGAGGAAGAGCGAGATCACCGACATGGACGCGCTGACGGTGACCACGGCCAGGCCGGTCTGTTGTGCGACCCGGTCGGCGGTGCGGTGCCTGGTGCCCGTCTCAACGGTGCCGATGACGCCGTCGGGCACGAAGTGGACGCCCGCCGCGATGATCCGCTCGAAGTCGGAGGAGAGCACGATGCCGCCGTCCATCTTGGACAGTTCCCGTAGTGCCGTGGGAGTGAACTGGACGTCGAGTGCGAAACCGCCGGTGGACAGCTTCTCGACCTTCTTCGTCGTTCCGAGCACGACCAGCGCGCCGGTGCGCCCGTGGACGATGCGTTCCAGCCCCTCGCGGATGGGGGTGCCCGGCGCCAGCAGCGCCTGGTAGCGACGCAGTGTGGCGTTGTGGTCGGCGGTGGACATGGTCTTGATCCTAGGCGCTCGTCGGGGCTACTCGGTGCCCTGGCCGGACGAGCGGCTGGTGCGCCGCAGCCCCAATGCACCAAGGGCTTCCACGACATTCGCGGCCTCGACCACCCGGAGCCCGCCCAGGTTGGGGACTCGTTGGGTGGTGTCACGTGATCGGGCGGGGACGATGGCGAGCTCGAAGCCCAACCGTGCGGCTTCGGCCAGCCGCCGTTCCAGCCCGGGGACGCGGCGCAGGTCGCCGGCCAGGCCGACCTCACCCACCGCCAACAGACGCTTGGGGAAATTGCTACCCAGATGGGCCGACGCGACCGCGACCGCGATCGCGAGGTCGGCCGAGGGGTCGCCCACCCGCGCGCCGCCGACCGTCGACACATAGACGTCCCGGTTCGCGAACCGCATCCGGGCCTGGGTCTCGAGCACGGCCAGGATCATCGCGACGCGCGCCGACTCGACGCCGGTGGTGGTGCGTCGCGGATTCTTCTCCGAGGCAGACGGTGCGGACAGGGCCTGCACTTCGGCGAGCAGCGGTCGTCGTCCCTCCANNCCGGTTCGTCATGGTGGGTGGTGAACAGCCCCGAGGGGTCGGGCACCTCGACGATGCCGCGCTCGCCCATCTCGAAGCAGCCCACCTCGTCGGCTGGCCCGAAGCGGTTCTTGGCGGCGCGCACCATTCGGAAGCCCGAGTGCCGATCACCCTCGAAGTTCAGCACCACGTCCACCAAGTGCTCCATGGTGCGTGGGCCGGCGATCGCCCCGTCCTTGGTGACGTGCCCAACGATGACCACGGCCATCCCGCGGCGCTTCGCGGTGCGCACCAGCGCGCCCGTGACCTCGCGCACCTGGGTGACGCCTCCGGATGAGCCATCCGCCTCGGCCGTGCCGATGGTCTGCACCGAGTCGATGACGACCAGGCTGGGCTCGACCTCCTCGATGTGTCCCAGAACGGTGCCGAGATCGGTCTCGGCGGCCAGGAAGAGCTCGTCGGTCAACGCACCGGTGCGGTCGGCGCGCAGCCGCACCTGCGCCGCGGACTCCTCGCCGCTGACGTACAGCGTCCGCCGACCCGCCTCGGCCCACTGGTGGGCGACCTCCAGCAATAGGGTCGACTTGCCGACGCCCGGTTCGCCGGCCAGCAGGACGACCGCGCCGGGCACCAGACCGCCGCCGAGCACCCGGTCGAGTTCACCGATGCCGGTGAGGTGGCGCGTGGTGGCGTTGGTCGCGACCTGTGAGATGGGGATCGCCTTGGCCGAGGGCACACTGGCCGCCACCTGGGCGATCTTCGGCGCGCCCTTGGCGGCGACGCTGCCCCAAGCCTGGCACTCACCGCAGCGCCCGACCCATCGCACGGTCGTCCACCCGCACTCGCTGCACACGTACTGCTCGGTCTGATTCGCCACGTCGTGCACCCTATGCGAGGGCTCTGACAGTTCTTGCCGGTGGCCTTCTCCAGCCCTCCGAGGGACGCCAATGCGGGCCACCCCTGAGGGGCGACCCGCACAGCCAATTGGTGATGCTCAGATCGTGACGATCCCCTTGCCGGGAACCTCGAACTGCACCTTGTCGATGCCGGGCATGCCGTTCGGGGCGCTGAACTCGATGCGCACTCCGTCGACCTCGTCGCCGATCTCGACGCCGAGCCAGTCGGCCACGCGGCTGGTGGAACCGGCGATGTCCATCTCCACGAGCTTGATGTCACCCTCGAGGGCGCTGGGGAGAACGTCCTCGTCCGACAGCCACTTCACGAAGTAGGGCAGCTGCGGGTCTGCCATCAGGCCCTTGATGCCGATCTGCTGCCACTCGAGCAGGCGACCGTCGGGGAAGTGGCGCGAGCCCATCACGGCCTGGCGCTCGAGGCGCTCCTCGACCGGCGCGAGGTCGTCGACGGTGACGGCCCAACCCATCCAGCCGCCTCCCATCTCGGAGCGGGCGCGGACGGCCTGGCCGTAGACGGCCTTCTCGGCGGCCGGGTGGTCGAGCACCTCGACGACCTCCAGATAGCGCCCTGCCGCCAGCGGCAGCAGGTGCATGCGAGTGCCGAATCGGGGGTGGAAGCCACCGTCCTTGAACTGGGCGCCCAAGAGTTCCCCGAGACGATCGGACGTGGCCTGCAGGCCCTCAGNNGCCCTCAGGGCCGGCGGCGAAGACGAGATGGTCTACGTGCATGCGCTCATTCTTTCCATATGGCGGGCCAAGGATGAAATCGGGGCCCCTGCTTGGGGCGTTGCGCACACCCAACTCGCGATGTGACCCAGATCACACTTCGTAGCCGGTTGTCGTGGCCGGGATGACAGGCGTCAGGCCGAGGCCTTTGGGTTCAGGGCGAGCATCGTCGCCGGGTGCAGGCCAAGTTGGGCGTCGCGGAAGTCGGCCGCAAGGCGTGCCAGTTCGGCATAGGCGGCTGGGCCCATCAGCTCGGTCAGCTCGTCCGCGCACGCGAGGTAGAGCGGACGAAAACCCACGTGCGCCATCGAGTTCGAGGTGCAGTACCAGTCCAGGTCGGCACCGCCTGCCCCCCAGCCCTCGCGGGTGTACTCACCGATGGTGATCTCCAGCCAAGGGGTCCCGTCGGCACGCTCGGCGTGGCGATAGGTGCGCCGAACCGGGAGCTGCCAGCACACGTCCGGCTTGGTCTCGATGGGGGACATGCCCTCGCGCAGTGCCAGCCCGTGCAACGCGCAGCCGGCACCACCCGGGAAGCCGGGACGGTTGGCGAAGATGCAGGCTCCGTCCACGACGCGGGTCTTGCGCGCCGGGTCATCACCGGGCGCGACGTCCTCATCGGGCTCGTCGACCGCCCAGCCGTCGGCCCCGTCCGTGTGGTGTTGCCATGTCCGCGGTGTCAGCCGCTCGACGGCCAGTGCCACCCGTTGCTCGTCCGCAGGTTCGCTGAAGTGGGCACCGAGCACGCAGCAGCCGACGTCGGGCTGCGATGCCTCGATGCCCGGGCATCCGGAACCGAAGATGCAGGTCCAGTTGGAGGTGAGCCAGGTCAGGTCACAGCGGTAGGTCTGGTCGGGGTCGGCGGGGTCGTCGAACTCCGCCCAGAAGCGCGGGAAGGAAGTCATCACCTCGGTCATCCCCGCCAGAGTATCCGGCTATTTTGGAGCCGTGAGCCAGACGTCAGCGCACGACACAGGCGCCCAGTCGCCCAGCCCGGCGAAGGTGGGACTGTCGACCACGTCGGTCTTCCCCGAGCGCACCGCAGCCGGTTTCGAGGTGGCCGCGGAGCTCGGCTTCGACGGGGTCGAGGTGATGGTCGGCATCGATCCGGTGGCCGCCGACATCGACGCGGTCGAGCGGATGCGCGACACCCACCAGATCGGGGTGATGGCGATCCACGCGCCCTGCCTACTGGTGACCCAGGGCACCTGGGGAACCGATCCGTGGAGCAAGCTGGAACGTTCCGCCGAGGCTGCCCAGCGGCTCGGGGCGGGCGTCGTGGTCGTCCACCCGCCCTTTCGCTGGCAGACCTCCTATTCCCGCACCTTCATCGACGGGATCCGCAGGCTGAACCACGAAACCGGCGTCATCTTCGCCGTCGAGAACATGTACCCCTGGCGCACCCCCACCGGCGTCTTCCAGGCCTACACGCCCGGCTGGGACCCCACCGAACTCAGCTACGAGCACCTCACCCTCGACCTCTCGCACGCGTCCACGGCGAGGATGCAGTCGCTCGACTATGTCGAGGCGTGGGGCCCACGGCTGCGCCACGTCCACCTCACCGATGGGCAGGGATCACTCAAGGACGAGCACCTGCTGCCCGGCGAGGGTGACCAGCGAGCCCACGAACTGTTGGACGCGCTGCGCAGCAAGAACTTCGACGGACATGTGGTGCTGGAGGTCAACACGCGTCGGCATGGTTCGCGTTCGGCCCGGGTCGAGGCACTGGCGCGGACGCTGGCCGACATCCGCGCCCATCTCGGGCAGGCCCGGTGAGCCCGCGCACCCGGCTGCTGGTCGAGGTCGCGATCGTCGGTTCGGTGTCTTTGGGGGCCTCGGCGATGTACTCCGTGCTGCGGATCATCGAACGGCTGACCCGTCACGTGGCGCTGAACCAGCAGAGCTCCTCGATCAACACGGCCGCCACCCCCGATCGTCCGTGGCTCTCCCTGCTCTACCAGGTGGCCGACCTGCTCACGCTCGTCGCGCCGGTTGCGCTGGCGCTGTACCTGCTGGCATCGGTACGAGTGCCCGCAGAGGGTTGGCGCGGCTGCATGGGCCTGACGAGATGGCCGCAACGACGCGACTGGCTGATCGGTGCGGTGCTGTTTGCGGGCATCGGCATCCCCGGGCTGGGGCTCTACCTGCTGGCGCGTCAGCTCGGCCTCAACACCACGGTGCAGGCCGCCAACCTCGGGGAGCACTGGTGGACGGTGCCGGTGCTGGTGCTCGCTGCCGCCGGCAACGGCCTGCTGGAGGAGGTCTTGATGGTGGGCTACCTGTTCACCCGCTTTCGCCAGGCCGGGTTGGCACCTTGGGTGGGTTGGCTCGTCTCGGCGCTCGTGCGTGGCAGCTATCACCTCTACCAGGGCTTCGGCGGCTTCGTCGGCAACCTCGTGATGGGCCTGGTCCTCGGCTCGATCTTCTTGCGGACGAAGAGGGTCTGGTCACTGGTGCTGGCCCACTTCCTGCTCGACGTGGCCAGCTTCGTCGGCTACTCCTTGCTGGCCGGAAGGCTCAGCTGGCTCTGAGCTTCGGTCGGCGTGCGAACGGGCCGATGGACCGAGAGGATTCTTGTCAGTCGTCCCCCGTAGAGTTGGCCCATGCGCGTAGGAGTCTTTGGAGCAACAGGTCAGGTCGGCAGCGTCATGCGGACGCTTCTCGACGAACGCAAGTTCCCGCTCGACGAGATCAGGTTCTTCGCCTCGTCCCGTTCGGCCGGCACGAAGCTTCCGTGGAAGGGAACCGAGGTCGTCGTCGAGGACACCGAGGCTGCCGACTTCAGCGGTCTCGACATCGCCCTGTTCAGCAATGGCGGCTCCAACTCCAAGAAGTACGCGCCGCTGGTCGCCGCCGCGGGTGCGATCGTGGTCGACAACTCCTCCGCCTGGCGGATGGACCCACAGGTTCCCCTCGTGGTCGCCGAGGTCAATCCCGAAGACGCGCAGAACGCGCCCAAGGGCATCATCGCCAACCCGAACTGCACCACGATGGCCGCCATGCCGGTGCTCAAGCCGCTGCACGAGGCGGCCGGGCTCACCCGTCTCAAGGTCGCCACCTACCAGGCCATTTCGGGAACTGGTGGCACGGCGGTCCAGGTGGCGGCCCGCCAGTTCGCCGCTGGTGTCGAGTCGGGGCGACTGACCGACCTGCACCTGGACGGCAGCGTGATCGACTTCGGCGACCCGGCCCCCTACATCAAGCCGATCGCCTACAACGTCCTTCCGCTGGCCGGTTCCATCGTGGACGACGGCTCCCTGGAGACCGACGAGGAGCAGAAGCTTCGCAATGAGTCGCGCAAGATCCTGCACGCCCCCGATCTGCTGGTCGCCGGCACCTGCGTGCGCGTTCCCGTCTTCACCGGCCACTCGCTCAGCGTCCACGCCGAGTTCGAGCGCGACATCACCCCCGAGCAGGCCACCGAACTGCTGTCGACGGCGCCCGGGGTGGAGCTGATGGACGTCCCCACGCCGCTGGATGCTGCCGGTGCCGACCCCTCCTTCGTCGGTCGCATCCGCGTCGATCAGTCCGCGCCCCAGGGCAAGGGCCTGGTGCTCTTCGTGTCGAACGACAACCTGCGCAAGGGCGCGGCGCTCAACGCGGTGCAGGTGGCCGAGCTGTTGGTCCGGCCATGACCCACGCGATCGTCGGAGTCGGCCAGATGGGGGAGGCCATCCTCTCCGGTCTGGTGAGCGCGGGCTGGAACCCGGCCGACATCACGGTCACCGTCCGTCGCGACGAACGCGCCCAGGAACTCGCCCAGCGCTACGGCGTCCGGCGGGTACACCTGGCGCAGGCCGCACGCCACAGCGAGGTGCTCGTCGTCGGGGTCAAGCCGCACGACGTCGCCCGGTTGCTGGACGAGGTCACCAACGACCTGCGCAAGGGCACGGTCGTGGTGTGTCTGGCGGCTGGCCTGACCACGGAAACGCTTGAGGAACACCTGCCCGGCGGCACCCCCGTCGTCCGCGTGATGCCGAACACCCCGGCCCTGGTCGGGAAGGGTATGAGCGGCATCTCGGGCGGGCGCCATGCCAGGCCCGAGCACGTCGAGCAGGTGCGCCAGATGATGGCGGCCGTCGGTCGCGCGGTCGTGGTCCCCGAGCACCAACTGGACGCCCTGACGGCGGTGTCCGGCTCCGGACCGGCCTATGTCTTCTACGTCGCCGAAGCGATGGTGGAGGCCGGGGTCCAGCTCGGGCTTGCCCGTCCGCTGGCCACTGAACTGACCACCCAGACCCTGCTCGGCGCTGCGGAGATGCTGGCGCGCCCCGGCGTCCACCCCTCAATCCTGCGCGAGAATGTCACCTCTCCCGGGGGCACCACCGCGCAGGCACTGAAGACCCTTGACGACTACCGCGTCCGCGCTGCCTTTGCTGCTGCGATGGAGGCTTGCCGCGACCGCTCCGTCGAGCTCGGCGAGCATTGAGCGAGGCGTCCGATTTCCGCGGCACGCGCCACACGGGTAGAGTCGGAGGGTCGCCCTCTCGCAAGTACGGGGCAGCCACAAGTTTCGGCCATCCCGGCCAGTCACGACGAAGAAAGGTCCCACAGTGGGTTCTGTCATCAAGAAGCGCCGCAAGCGGATGGCCAAGAAGAAGCACCGCAAGCTGCTGAAGAAGACGCGCATCCAGCGTCGCCGCGCCGGCAAGTAAGGTCGCGCGAAGTCTCCATGGCAGTGGACATCTAGTCATGTCTGCCCGCGAGACCCTCGGCAGGTGGCGCTCCCGGCTGGCCACGAGGCAGTCCGGGGCCGACCAGCCCTCACCCGCAGTCTTCCCTGAGGCTGCGGGTTCTGCCATGCCCTTTGGCGATTCGCTCGCGCCGCAGGGTTTCGCTTCGCACGAGGAGCGACGCGTGGTGGTCATCACCCGTCAGGGCTGTCACCTGTGCGAACAGGCGATCGCCACCATCGAGCAGGTGGCGCCCGGGCAGTGGTCCGCGGTGGACGTCGACCTCGACGAGCAGCTGCGCAACCGTTACACCGATCACGTGCCGGTCACCTTCGTCGACGGCCACTTGGTCGCCTACTGGACCCTTGACGAGGGCCTGCTCCGGCGAGCGCTCGCGGGCGACCGACCCGCCCCGCCCGCGCTGTAGGCTCGACGCTGGCCCACCCGACCCGGCTGCCCGAACCAGCCACGACCAGGAGTTCCGACCACCGATGAGCACCCCCGGAAACGGGCAGATCCCGCAGGCGACGATCGAGCGCCTCCCGGGCTACCTGCGCGTGCTCACCGACCTCGCGGACGAAGGGGTGGCCCGGGTCAGCTCCAATGCGCTGGCCGAAGCAGTCCATGTGCAGCCAGCCCTGCTGCGCCGCGACCTGTCCTACTTCGGCTCCTACGGCACCCGGGGTGTCGGCTACGAGGTCGACACCCTGATGTCCGAGATCGGCGAACTCGTCGGCACCCGCACCACCTGGNNTTGGCCCGCCACGGCGGGCTGCTGCACCGCGGCTTCCAGGTGGTCTCGATGGTTGACACGGACGAGACCCGGATCGGCGCCGAGGTCGGCGGCATCGCCGTGTTGCCCGACGCCGAGCTCGAGGAGATCGTCCGGCGGACGGGCGCGCGCATCGCCGTCCTGACGACGCCCGCCGCTGCTGCCCAACAGGCTGCCGATCGACTGATCGCGCAGGGCGTCACCAGCATCCTGAACTTCGCACCGATCACCCTTGAGGTGCCCGAGGGCGTCACCGTCCGAGCCGTCGACCTCGCCCAGGAGCTGCAGATCCTCGCCTTCCACGAAGCCCAGGGCACGGAGCCCGTCCAGTGACACTGTTGGCCGTCAGCATCAACCACCGCACCGCTGGGATCGACGTCCTCGCGCGCGCCTCGATGGACCGTGAGGGCAGCACCCTGCTGGCCCGCCAGTTGGTCGACCAGCCCCACGTCGGGGAGGCGCTGGTGCTGTCCACCTGCAACCGCACCGAGGTCTACGTGGAGACCACGCGCTTCCNNACGCCGGCCTCGAGTCGCTGGTCGAACCGTTGGCCACCCGGGTGGGTGTCGCTCGATCCGAACTGCCCGACCTGTGCAGCGTCTTCTTCGATGAGGCGGCGCTCGCCCACTGCTTCTCCCTGGTGGCCGGGCTGGACTCGCTGGTGGTGGGGGAGAACCAGATCCTCGGCCAGGTGCGCGAGGCCCTCAGCCAGGCCCAGGCCCAGCAAACCTCCGGACCGGCCATCAACCACCTCTTCCAAAACGCCCTGCGCGTCGGCAAGAGGGTGCAGTCCGAGACCTCGATCGGTTCGGCCGGGCGTTCGGTGCTGAGCGCGGCCGTCGAACAAATGGTCAAGCGGGGCATCAGCGTCGAGGGCTCGCACTGCCTGGTGGTCGGTGCCGGCCAGATGGCCGGCCTCGCCGCCCGCAGCCTGGCCCAGCGGGCCGCGCGCGTCGACTGCGCCAACCGCACCTTTGCCAAGGCCGAGCGACTGGCCGCCGAGGTCGGCGGCAGTGCCGTCTCCCTGGACCAGCTGCCTGTCGTCGCCGGCCAGTACGACATCGTCGTGACCTGCACTGGTGCCGCCGGCGGCCTGCTGAGCGCGGAACGGCTCGGTGACCGTC
>DGKN01000166.1 GCA_002387005.1 Propionibacteriaceae bacterium UBA4569 | reverse complement strand
ATGACAGCCGCCACCGTCCTCGCGATCATCCTCGCAATCGCCACCCCCTCGGCCTGGCTGATCGTCGCCGCCGTTGCCCTCGCGATCGCGCTTTCGGTCACCATCTTCGGCAACGTGCCCATTAACTTCCGCACCGGACGTATCAACCAGGACACCGCACCCAAAGGCTTCATCGCAATGCGCCGCCGCTGGGACGTCTTCCAAATCACCCGAGGATCGCTTCAGCTCCTCGGCTTCATCCTCGTCACCATCGGACTCGCCGCCGTCTAGCAACCCCGCTCGGAAACAGCTGAGGGTGCTCGACGGGCTGGGCAAGCACGGACAAGACAGTGTTCAAACGTGCGCCCACCGCCACCTCGTCCGCCCCGGATCGACCCGACAGTGGACCCTCATTTCGTGCTGGACCACCAAGTACTGGGATGCCCCGGCACGGTGTGGGTTCAGGCGATGCAAGCCCCAAGGCGGTTGAGCGCAGATGGCGGTCACGACGCCAGCCGACCCCGCCATTGAATGAGCAGCCGCACTGCAAGAAGTGGACGCGCTCCTTCACAAGACGCGGGCCAACATTGGTGCTGTCGGTTCGTTCACGAGCTCAGCGGACCTCGCCCTCGAGGGCCGTCATCACGTCCGCCTCCCGGAAGCCCAACTTGCGCGTTCAGTGCCAGCATCGCTTCGTTCGCGAGCGAGGTGTAGGTCTGGACGTACTTCGCGCCCGAGGCCTCCTCCACCTCGCTCAACAGTCGCAGATTGGCCAACTTCAATATTCGGGCGATGCCCTTGCCGCGGTGGTCCCGGTCGACGAGCGTGTCGTCCTGGATCACCATCTCGGGCCAGTTCCGGTCCACGTGCAGCGTCGTGTACCCCACCGGCGTCCCGTCCACGATCGCCAACGAGGTCAGCGTCAGGTAGCCCTGGGCCAGCAACCTTTGCTCGTTCTGCCGCAACCCGGCCAAATCCGTCGCGGTGGTCGGGCGGCTCAAGTCGCCCAGGTCGACGTCCTCGTCCATCTGGATCGCCAGCCTGGCCAGGTGCTGCACATACTCGGCGGGGCAGGCACCCGTCCAGCTCTCGATCGACACCCCAGGCGTCTCGCGCGTCAACTCATCCAACTCGCCATCGGGCAGCGGCCAGTCCAGCAACTGGCGCACCTCACGGTTCCCGACGCCGAGACCGCACATCTTGGCGAAGGCCAGCCCGTCGTCCTCGTAGACCTCGGTCATCACCATCCCGATCGGGTGCGGCAGCGCACCCCGGACCGCCAGCGCCAGCGCACGTCCGACCCCCTTCCGACGGAACTCGGGCAGCACCGAGATCTCCACGTCCACGGACTCCCCCGGGTCGGCGATCGCCTCAGCGCCACCCACCGGCTTCCCGTCCACAACGGCCTGCAACAGCATCGAGATGCGTCCCGGCTTCGGCACCGAGAACTGCGCCACCGTCGCCTCGGGGCTCCGCCACCACGCCGCCTCACGCGTCGCGTTGTAGCCCTGCCGCATCAGCTCGTTCCACGCCACCAGCGCGTCCGCATCACTCTGGTCGACGTCCCGGATCTCTACGGCCTTGATCTGGGCCGGCTTGATCTGGGCTGGCTTGATCTGGGCCGGCTTGATCTGGGCNNCGACGCCCGTCACGCCCAACGATTTTCCTGTCGGCCAACTCGGGCCGGTACGCCGCGAACGCGAGGCACGATGGCTCCCATGGACCAATCAGCGGACGACCAGACCACCGTGTGGACCATCGGCCACTCCACCCGGACCCTCGACGAGCTCGTCGCATTGCTCCGGGAGCACCAGATCACGCGCCTGGTCGACATCCGCAGCGTCCCCGGATCACGGCACAACCCCCAGTACGGGCAGGGCGCGCTCGCCGAATCCATGCCCAAGCACGACATCGAGTACGAACACGCGAAGGGCCTCGGCGGTCTGCGCCACACCACCGAGGACTCCCCCAACACGGGCTGGCGCAATGCCTCCTTCCGCGGCTACGCGGACTACATGCAGACCGCCGACTTCGCGTCCGCCATCGACCAGCTCATCGCCGAAGCCGAGCAGCAACGCACCGTGATCATGTGCGCGGAGGCGGTGCCGTGGCGCTGCCACCGCTCGATGGTGGCCGACGCGCTGATCGTCCGCGGCGTGCACGTCGTCGACATCATGGGCCCGGGCAAGACCTCCGACGAGAAGCTGACCAGCTTCGCCCACGCCGAGGGCACCACCGTCACCTACCCACCTGAGGTTTGATGGGCCCATGGACGGACCAACCCTGCACCGCCGATCGGCCGACCGGGCTCTCGACCTACCCGGCACCGAACTCGAGCACCCCTTCGGGGACGACTGGGACGTATTCACGGTTCGAGGCAAGATCTTCTGCCTGCACACGAAACTGGACGGTGAACTGGTCGCCAACCTGAAGGCCGCGCCGCTGGACGCCCAGGCCTTGCGCGAGAACCATCCCGACATCACGCCCGGCTACCACATGAACAAGCGCCACTGGATCACGCTGCATCCGGGCGGCACCATCGACGAACAACTGCTCGACGACCTGGTGACCGAGAGCTACCTGCTCGTGGTGGAGAAGCTGCCGAAGAAGCTGCGTCCAGTCGATCCAGCCACCTTCGGACGTCCCGACGAGACCGCCTGACCAACCGTTGGCAAGGGACTATTCGGGCCACACGTCGGCCGGGTCCACGTCCGGTCGCCAACCCCGCCAGGACGGATGGCGCAACCTTCCGCTGTTGGTGCGGGACAGGAAGTTCACCTCACCGACGAGCTCCGGACGCACCCAGTGCACGCCCTTTGCCTCGGCGGTCGTCGCGTCCGGCACCGTGGGACCCTTGATCTCCAGCGGCGCCAACATATCCTTCGCCTCGGCGAGCATCGCCTGCGTGAAGCCGGTGCCCACGCGTCCGATGCAGGTCAGTCCTTGTTTCGACTGCACCGCCATCACCAACGAACCGACCGTGCCGGCCCGCCGGTTCTCCCCCGGGGACCAGCCCACCACCACGACGCTCTGCGCATTGGCGTGCTTGAACTTCAGCCAGTCAGCCGACCGCGCCCCAGGCCGGTAGGCACCATCGGGACGCTTGGCCAGCACGCCTTCCAGCCCCAACTGCCTGGATGCCTCCAGGGCGAAGTCACGCTCGTCGCCGAAGGTGGTCGGCACGTGGACGTGCGCGGTGCCGTCCCCGACCAGCCCGGTCAGGAAGTCGCGCCGCTCCAGATAGGGCAGGTCGACCAGCGAGGTGCCATCCAGCCACAGCAGGTCGAACAGCATCAGGTGCACGGGCACCTTCGTCCTTCCCCTTGTCTGCAGGCCCTCGAAGGAGGAGCGCCCCTGTTCGTCCAGGACGACGACCTCACCGTCCAGCACGGCCTCGTGCCCACCAAGCAGCTGGGCGACTTCGCCGAGTTCTGGATAGTTGGGTGCCAGATCGATCCCGCCGCGGGACTCCAGCCGCAGGGACCCCTTGTCGACGCACGCGATGGCGCGGTACCCGTCCCACTTCACCTCGTAGTGCCAGCCGAGGGGCAGCGCGGACGCGGTGGCGACGGGCGTGGCAAGCATCGGACGCAGGGACGGGGTCATGGGACGAGTGTTGCGCATGCGGCGTCTCGGGGTGGGACGGCATCCGGGCGCGGGCAGCTGGTCTGGCCGCTGGCCTTTGGGGGAGAATCGACGGGTGGCAGCCAACCAGCGCGTACGCACCCGCACCCGTCCCGATCGCAGCGGACGCAAGCAACCGCGCCGCCCATCGACGGGCCAATTGGCCCGGCAGTACGCGCTCGTCGCGCTGCTGGTGGAGGCCAAGGGGAACCCTCGCCCGGTGGACGCGCTGGCGCGCGATTTGATGGTCTCCGAACGGACCATCGAGAGGGACCTGGAACATTTGCGCGCTGCCCGGCTCCCGCTGCGGGGGCGTGGTGGTGCGCGGGGTGGGGTCTGGCTCGATGTCACCCGGCACGCTGCTCCGCCAGAGCTCTCCCCCGCCCAGATCGCCGCGCTGTTGGTCAGCCTGGACCACCTGGGCGTCGAACTGCCGACACAGTTCCAAATGATCCGAGACGAGCTGTTGCGCCAGCTGGCGGGCCCCAGGTTGTTCTAGGAGCGGGCCGGAGGGGCCCCTCGACGAGCTCAGGGAACGGTCCTTTCGCCAAAACGTGCGGCCCAGTCGGATCCGGTCCCGTGGCGGGACCGGATTGCTCTGACACGCACGTTTTGGCGGAGTCTGGCCGGAGGGGCCCTCGACAGGATCGGGGAACTGCCCTGGTCGCTCGGTGGACGTCGAGGGTCAGAGGGCGGCGAGGGCCTTGTTGGGGAGACCGCCCGGGAGTGGGCGCTCATGGACACCTTGATGGGTCTCGTCGTAGCCAGCCAGACCCCCGCCCAGACAGGTGATCTGCTGCGCGGATCCGTTCACCTGCGTCACCAGGTGGGTCCTGACCTCGTGCTACAGCAGCGCATTGGCGCGGTCGGCGGTGCAGGGGTTGCCGCTCGGCACCAGCAGGGTGTCGTGGCTGACCATGACCCCGCTGACGTCCCCGCGGATCTCGGCGTGCATGACGACATCCGGGTCCTGCCGGTGGTACCAGTCGATCTCGGCCAGTGCGAGCACCAGGAAGTCCTCGGCGCTGACCGGGTCGCCGGATGCCTCGGGCAGTGGCACCTCGTCCATCACCTGCCGGGCGAGGTCGCGCAGCGCGGGCGTCACCGCTCCGTAGTGCTCGATCGCGAGCGGCAGGAAGTCGGACGTGTTCCTGGCCCGCATCCCCTCCGCCTGCTGGGTGAGCTCACGGTGCTTGGCGGCCAGCAAAGAGCGCAACGTCGGGTCGTCCACCGTGTAGACATCGATCCGCGCCAGGCCCGCCTCCAGCACGTCCGGGTCGGTGGACAGCTCTCAGTAGGCGAAGTCGGGCTCGCAGTGGTCGCCAGCGACCCATCGTGCCCGCACCTCGGAGGCATTCATCGGCGTCACGTCGAGCAGGAAGCGCAGCGAGTCGCCGAGTGCCGCGAGTTCCGCGTCGACGCGCCGGTCGTTCTGGCTGAAGGCACGCACGCTCAGCGCACCTGGGCCAGTGCCGCCATCACCGGTTCCCCCGTGGCGGCCAGGGCGGCGGCCAGCTCGGCGATGCGCTGCTTGTCGGCCTCGCCCGTCCACTCGTCCATGAAGGTCTTCTTGAACTCCAACGCCAGACCGACGCCCACGCCGGGGTAGCGCTCGTGCACCCACCGGCACAGGTTCGCGCCCTGGAAGCGGACGTTCTCGCGGACGTCCAGCCGCCCCCAGCTCACCTCGGCCTGGGACAGCGAATCGATGAAGGCGTCGACGACGCCGCCGAAGCGCTCCCGGTCCAGCGAACCGGTGCCGACGTTGACCTCCGGGTTTTCCCGCTCCGGGGAGACGGGCGCCTCTGCCCCGTCGCGACGGTGGTTGTAGGAGTGCACGTCGTACAGGACGAAGGGGCCGCGCGCGGCAACCTCGTCCAGGCGTTCACCCAAGGCCGCGTAGAAGAACTCGTGCTCCTCGCGGGAACGCTCGGTCACGTCGTCGGGCAGGGCGCCGCCACGCCACACGTCCAGACCCCAACTGTCCTCGGGACGCTGGTAGACGGCCTTGTCGCGTGAGCGATTGAGGTCCACCTCGAAGCGGGAGCGGTTCACCAGCACCCTGGCCGGCACCAGCTGCGCGATCAGGTGGGTGAACGGATCTTCCTCGCGGACGCGGTCGTCCTCATCCAGCACCATCAGGTCGGCCACCTCGCGACGCAGGTCGTGTCCGGCGTGGATCGAGGTGGCGACGAGCTGGCCCTCCCATTGGCCGACGAACTCGAAGTGCGGGGTCGCGCTGGTGTCCATGCCGAGAAGATTGCCGCCCGGGCGTAGCCGGGGTCAGCCCAATCAGCGTCCGGCGAACAATCCCGCCGCCCTTCGGGTGGTGCCCTGACGACCCTCCCGTGGCAGCGTGGATCTCGACGAGCGCGACCCCAGATCGCGCCATACGGAAAGGACGACCCGTGACCGAGAAGATGCACCAGCAGGCCGAGAAGTCCCAGCTGAGTTTTGCCAACCCCGTTGACGCCTACGCCGACCTGGACATCCCCGAGCAGCAGCAGCCAGAGCCCGGCCTCGACGCCGACCTCACCCCGAAGCCCGATCGTGGCGAGAAGACCTACCGCGGCCTCGGACGGCTGGCCGGGCGCAAGGCCCTGGTCACCGGCGGTGACTCCGGCATCGGTGCCGCCGTGGTGATCGCCTTCGCCCGCGAGGGTGCCGACGTCGCCTTCGGCTACCTGCCCGAGGAGCAGGAGGACGCCGACACGATCAAGGCACTAGTCGAGGCCGAGGGACGCGTTGCCGTGCCGCTGCCAGGGGACATCACCAGCGCGGAGAACTGTCGCGAACTGGTGTCGCAGGCCGTCGAGAAGCTCGGTGGACTGGACATCCTCGTCAACAATGCGGGCCACCAGAAGGCCGTCGAGAGTCTCGAGGAGCTCACCGACGAGCAGTTCCAGCAGACACTGGACACCAACCTCTCCGCGATGTTCTGGATCAGCAAGGCGGCCTTGCCGCACCTGGTGCCCGGCTCGACGATCATCAACACGACGTCGATCCAGGCCTACAAGCCCTCCGAGACGCTCGTCGACTACGCCACCACCAAGGCCGGCATCAACAACTTCACCAAGGGCCTGGCGCAGCAGTTGGCGCCCAAGGGCATCCGGGTGAACGCCGTGGCTCCCGGCCCGATCTGGACGCCGCTTCAGGTGCAGGGTGGCCAGCCGATCGAGAAGCTGCCGAAGTTCGGCAAGGACACCCCGCTGGGTCGAGCCGGCCACCCGGTGGAGCTTGCCCCGGCCTACGTCTTCCTGGCCTCCCCGGAGTCCAGCTATGTGATCGGCGAGACGCTCAACGTCAATGGCGGGATGCCGACGCCCTGACCTCTCGACCAGTTCGGGACCGTCCGGAGGCTCGGAGAGTGCTCGATCAGCTGGTGGTCCAGTTGGCCGGATGACCCGAGTCAGCGCTCCCACACGTAGAGCGTCGGACGGATGTCGTCAACGCTGATCCGGGCTGGCTCGATGACCAGCTGCCCGGTGCCCAGCACCGCCGAACCACCCTCGAACTCGACATCGCTGAGCAGGGCGAGGTCGCACTCATCCGGGTGCGCCAGCAGATGCTCCACCTCCTCGGCGCTCAGGTGCACCGGGCGGCCGGCGGTCTCGATCGCTTTGGCCAGCAGGAAGCGGTTCTCGCCGTC
>DGKN01000156.1 GCA_002387005.1 Propionibacteriaceae bacterium UBA4569 | reverse complement strand
TGAACGTCCCTGCCACCAACACCTAGACGCCACGACCGGACGGACGAGGGCACGCTGGGCGAGGTGCTCCCGGACCAGAACTGTCCGACGGCGCCTATAGGGTTGCCATCATGACCGACACGACCCGTTCTGCCTGGGCCTGGGGCCTGGCCACCGTCCACATCACCGGCCAGGTGCTCGACACCTGGTTCCCGTCCCCGGCGCTCGGCGAGGACGACGGCACCGAGGCCCCCCGCGGGCTGGTGGCGGCGAAGGTGGAGGACGGCGATCGCCGGGTTCGCACGGAACTGGTGAAGACGGTCATCGACCTGGATGCTGCCCCGGCCGACGTGAGCGACGCCTACCTGCGACTGCACCTGCTCAGCCACCGGCTCGTCCAACCCCGCACCATCAATCTCGACGGCATCTTCGGCGTGCTGCCGAATGTCGTGTGGACCTCCGCCGGCCCCTGCGCCGTGGAGGGTTTCGAGTCCGTCCGGCTGACGCTTCGCAGCACCCGCGGCATCGTCAACGTGCTGGGCGTCGACAAGTTCCCGCGGATGGTCGACTACGTGCTCCCCTCTGGCGTGCGGATCGGGGATGCGGACCGCGTCCGGCTGGGCGCGCATCTGGCCGACGGCACCACGGTCATGCACGAAGGCTTCGTGAACTTCAATGCCGGCACCCTTGGGCACTCGATGGTCGAGGGCCGCATCTCCGCCGGGGTGACCGTGGACAACGGCACCGACGTCGGTGGCGGTGCCTCCATCATGGGCACCCTGTCGGGGGGCGGAAAGCAGGTCATCTCGATCGGCAAGGGCTGCCTGCTGGGTGCGGAGTCGGGCGTGGGCATCTCGCTGGGCGACAACTGCGTCGTCGAGGCGGGCCTGTACCTGACCGCCGGCACCAAGGTCGCGCTGCCCGACGGGACGGTCGTCAAGGCAGCCGAGCTCTCCGGCTCGTCCAACATCCTCTACCTGCGCGACTCCCAGTCGGGTGCGGTCGTGGCCAAGCCACGCGGCGAGGCCAAGGGCGTCGAGTTGAACGCGGCCCTGCACAAGAACTGATCCGTGGCCACCTCCCACGAGACCCAGCGCCGCCGCCAGCACCGGCTCCACCCCCTGGTGGGGCTGGTGGCGCTGGTGGTGGCCCTGCTGGTGCTCTTCGCGTGGTTGCGCGGCGTGCTGTTGGGCCAGGTCTCGACCCCGATGCTGCCCGACGAACAGTGCGTGGTGCGGGTCGGCCGCCAGGCCGACAGCCTCGACCTGGAGCAGTCGGGAAATGCGGCGATCATCGTCGCCGAGTCGATCCGACGCGGGTTACCAGCCCGAGCCGCTTCGATCGCGCTGGCCACGGCGATGCAGGAGTCGAACCTGCGCAACATCGACTACGGCGACCGGGATTCGCTCGGCCTGTTCCAGCAGCGCCCCAGCCAGGGCTGGGGCACCGAGGCGCAGATCATGGACCCCTGGTACTCATCCGGGAAGTTCTACGAGCACCTGGTCAAGGTGGCGGGCTGGCAGGGCGGCGACATCAACGACGTGGCGCAGGCCGTCCAGCGGTCCGGGGTTCCGGACGGCTACCGCAAGCACGTCGAGAAGGCCAAGGTGTGGGGTTCGGCGCTGACCGGGCACTCCCCGGCTGCCGTGTCGTGCATCGATCGCGGGTCGGTCCTGCCGAACACCAGCGACGCCACCGCCCTGCTCACCAAGGCCTTCGGGTCCAGCGTGAAGAGCTCGGTGGCCCAGGCGCGGGTGACGCTGAACTCCTCGGACGAGACACAGCTGTGGGCCGCCACGCAGTTGTTCATGATGACCACCCGCACCAGCGGGGTGACGTCGGTGGACGTGGGTCAGCGCAGCTGGACGATGAAGTCCGACGCGGTGGCTGACTGGACGGGCACCGCGACCCCGAAACCCACCGAGGCAGCGATCACCCTGCGCAGCTGAGGCCGCAAGCTCGCTCCGCCTGCCCGGAGTGACCCCTCGACAGGCTTGATGCATGCGCGGCACGAGCTCGTGACAACGAGCGGAAGCACGCGGAATGTCAGGAGTGGAGGCGCTGGGCAGCTGCGTTGATCCGCTCATCGGTTCCGGTGAGCGCGATCCGGACGTGCTGCCGTCCGGCCTCGCCGTAGAAGTCGCCGGGGGCGGCGACGATCCCCCGCTGCGCCAACCAGTCGATGGTTGCGCGGCAGTCCTCACCGCGGGTGGCCCACAAGTACAGCGAGCCCTCGGAGTGGTCGATCCTGAAGCCGGCTGCTTCCAGCGCAGGGCGCAGCACCGAACGGCGGCGCAGGTAGCGCTCGCGCTGTTCCGCGACGTGCTCCTGGTCGCCCAGCAACGCGCGCATGGCCTCCTGCACCGGGAAGGGCATCATCATGCCGAGGTGCTTGCGCAGCCCGACCTGGCGCTGAACGACCTCTGGGTCACCGGCGATGAAACCCGCGCGGTAACCGGCCAGGTTGGAGCGCTTGCTCAACGAGTGGAGCACGAGGATTCCGTCGGGTCGTCCCTCGCAGACGTCCGCACACAGCGCGGAGACCGGCTCTGCGTCCCAGCCGAACTCGCCATAGCACTCGTCCGATGCCAGCACGGCCCCGACGGAGCGGGCGTAGTCGACCCAGGCTCGCATCTGCCCGGCGTCCAGGATGACCCCGTGCGGGTTGGCCGGGGAGTTGATCCAGATCAGGGCAGGCGTGCCCTGGATGGCCGCAGGGTCGTCACAGGCCAGCACCTGCGNNGACCTCATAGGTGGGGTAGGCGGTGGTGGGGATGACGACCAGGTCGTCCGCGCCCAGGCCCAGCAGGGTGGGCAGCCAGGCGACGGCCTCCTTGGTGCCGATCACGGGGAGGATGCCCTGCTCGGGCAGCTCGATGGCGTCCCAGCGCCGGCTCAGATGGTCGATGACGGCGCGACGCAGCGGGGCGGTACCCCACACGGTTGGGTAACCGGGGCAGTCGCTCGCGCCAGCCAGCGCATCACGCGCCAGCTGGGGGGTGGGGTCGACGGGCGTGCCGACCGACAGGTCGACGACACCCCCGGGGTGACCCGCCGCCGTCGCGCGTGCGCCGGCGAGCGAGTCCCACGGGAAGTCGGGCAGGTCGTCAAGCCCCACGAAGGGTCACTCCCCCTGCGGCGGAAGGGCCTCGACGACCGGGTGGTCCTTGTCGATGACGCCGAGCTTCGAAGCGCCACCGGGGGAACCGATGCCGTCGAAGAACTGCACGTTCACGTCGTAGAACTGCTTCTGCTCGGCCGGGACGTCGTCCTCGTAGAAGATGGCCTCGACGGGGCAGACCGGCTCACAGGCGCCGCAGTCCACGCACTCCTCGGGGTGGATGTAGAGCATCCGGTTGCCCTCGTAGATGCAGTCGACGGGGCACTCCTCGACGCAGGCACGGTCCTTGATGTCGACACAGGGCTGCGCGATGACGTAGGTCACGGTCACTCCTTGGCTAGGGGCGGCGGGGCCGCCGGGACGAGCGCCACTCTACAACCTCGAACGCTGGCCCCAACGGGCATATCCACCGGATGGTTGGGGGCAGGATGGGGCCATGCCACGACCAACCCAGCTGACCGTCCTTCCGGCCTCGAATGCCCCTGCCATTGCGATCCATGGCGGTGCCGGGGTCGTACCGCAGGCCTTGGACGACGAGCGACGCGAGGCAGCACTGACGGCCCTGACCGACGCCGTGCGGGCCGGGAGCGCGGTGCTCGATGCCGGCGGCCCGGCCCTGGACGCGGTATGCGCTGCCGTGGGCGTCATGGAGGACTCGGAGTCGTTCAATGCCGGACGCGGTGCGGCGCTCACCGCCGCCGGTACTGCCGAGCTGGACGCAGCCGTGATGTGCGGCGACTCACGCGCTGGCGCGGTGACCTGCGCCAATGGTCCACGGCACCCGGTGCTTGCGGCCAGGGCCGTGATGGAGCGCACCGACCACGTGCTCCTGGCCGTTCCATCGGTCGACTTGTTGCGGGGCTGGGGTCTGGAGGTCGTCGAGCCAGACTGGTACCTGACGCCGCTACGGCTGGAGCAACTGTGCGCGACCGGATCATTCGCCGAGCACCGGCACGGGACGGTGGGCGCGGTGGCCCGGGACGCCTCCGGTCACGTCGCGGCAGCGCTCTCCACCGGTGGCATCACCGCCCAGCTGCCAGGACGAGTGGGTGACACTCCCCTGCTGGGTTGCGGCACCTGGGCCGACGACGCGGTGGTCGCCGTCTCCTGCACCGGGATGGGCGAGTTGTTCGTCCGCGGTGCCGTGGCGCACGAGGTCGCCTCCCGGATGAGGTGGGCCGGCCACGACCTGGGCAGGGCCGCAGCGGGCGCACTGGACGAGTTGGTGGGCGCCCGTGGTGGGGATGGTGGCCTGGTCGCCGTCACGCCGGCAGGCGAGGTGGTGCTGGCCTTCGATGCCCCCGGCATGTATCGGGGCTGGGACGTCGGCCANNCAGGGGGTCCGGGTCGACATCTGATCGTCCCGGCCCGACAGCGCCAGCAAGCAGCTGTCAGTCGCAGATGATCTCGTCGGTGGGCGCGTAGGTCCACTGGAAGGGTTCGGACTTCACCAGCGAGCCGCCCTTGTAGAACAGACGGCTGTAGTTCACGGTGAAGCCGGGCGAGGCAGCCTGCGCGTGGCACTTCTCGTCGGTGGAGTGGATCGTCCGGCCGGTGGTGAAGTTGGACTTCACGAGCTCGGAGCTCTCGACGCGGTCGTAGACCGGGGTCGACCAGACGCGCACGGTGATCGACCCGCGGCCACCGGGGGCGGCCTTGTTGACATAGGCCTGCAGCAGCACGCCGTAGGGGGTGTCGTTCTTGAACTTCACGTCCAGGTGGCCGTAGTAGAGGGTCGCCTCGCGACCGGCCGGGTAGCGGTCGAAGTACATCGTGTGCGGGTGGTGCTCGACATCCTCGAGACCTGCGAAGAAGATCGCGTTGAAGGTCGTGGTGCCGCTCTGGGAGACGCCACCGGCGTTCTCCTCGACCAGGTGGTCGCCGCTGATCACCCAGCCGTCGACGTAGCCGGAACCCGGGCCCTTGGGGCCCAGGGTGTCGTTCAGGCTGAAGGTCTCCCCCGGCTCGACGAAGGAGTTGTTGATGCTTGCCGCAGCCAGCGACAGGTTGGTGTTGCGGTACTCGGCATAGGGGAAGTAGGTGGTGAACTCACCCGTGACCTGCTTGACCCCGAGCTTCGCGGCCTCCGCGGTGGTCAGGTCGGCCTCCTGCTTGGTGACCGGGACGCTGATCGTCCGCTGGGCACCGGTGGCGGTGAGGGCCGGGGCGATGGCCTTGAGGAAGGTGTCCTTCTTCAGGCCCTGGCCGTCCTTGGCGGGGACGACGACGGGCTTGCCGCCGTCCAACCGCACCCGGGCGTTCACCGGTTCGGTGAAGCCGAGCCCGGCGGCGGCCTGCTCCACATTGCCCCAGAGCTTGCCGGTGTCCGTGGTCACGGTGAAGGCGTCTTGCGTGGTGGCGACCTTGGTGGCATTGGCGAGTTGCTTGGTGGTCAAGGTGATCTTGCCCTTGCCGGTGTCGACGACGACCGGCGCCGACAACGTGGGGCCGAGGGTGTCGGCGACGACCTTCTGCGCCTTCTCGGTCGTGAGCTTTGGCGGGGTGGCAGTGGTGACGGCCTCGGCGGTGGTCGAGGTCAGCCAGGCAGCACGAACTGCCTTGGACGCGGCCGCCTGGTCGAGCGCCTTGGCGTCGATTGACTTGGTGACGACGGGCTTGCCATCCTCGATGGCCAGCTTCGCGTCCTGGGCCTTGACCGCGAAGGCCTTGGCGGCCTGGGCGATGGCCTTGTCCAGCTTGGCCTGGTCGACGTCGAGGACGGGCTGCATCGCGGTGCCGCCTCGTAACACCTGCCAGATCTGGGAGGGCGCCCACGACTTGCCGGCGCCCGCCTGGTCGATGCTGGCCTCGTAGTCGACGGCCAGCCCTGCGGCGGCGGGGGTGATGGTGGCTTTCGTGGTGCCGTCGGTCAACGTGATCGGGGCATCGGCTCTGGACGCGAGCCCCTCGGTGAGCTTCTGCACGGCCCGGTCGTGGTCGACGCCGCCGACCGCGACGCCGGCCACCGTGGCGTGGGCCGGCAGGTTGTCCCCCGCCATCGCGTACCCAGCGACATAGGCACCGCCTGCGAGCAGGGCGAGACCACCCAGGCCGGCGGCGACATAGCCGCCCGTGTGGGAACGACGCTGGGCCATGGGCCCTCCTTCGGCACGAGTCCTACCGGCCCGAACACCGGGTCAGTACCGGCCGATTGTAATTGAGCGATCAGCCGCACCCGAAACCTCCAAGTGCACCGCGGACCCATTCTTCACATGACACTCAGTCTCCACGCGAGACTCGGCTCGGTGCGTGCGGGCTCGCGACCGCCTGGGTAAGCACGTGGGTAGCGTCCAGCAGGGATCGGCGCACCACCGGGTTGAGGTCCTCGCGGGCCAGCGTCCGCTGGGCGAGGGCCAGCGTCTGGGAGTTGGCGTGGGAGAGCGGGAAGGACCGCAGCAGCGCGGTCCCGAGCGCCCAACCGCTGCGCAGGGCCGCGGTGCCGTCTGCCTTGTCGAACCACTCGGGGACGAGGTCGGCGGTCAGCTCGTCGTGTTCGGGCAGGAAGATCCCCTCGGCGGCGGCGTAGACCTCGTAGGCGGGTACGTCGGGGGTGGTCATCACCGAGGCAAAGGCGTCCCGCTTGGCCTGGATGGTGGNNGGTGGGCACCGAGGCCCGGCACCGGATGGCCGCCAACCGGCCGGACGAGGAGGGGTCGCGGGACAGTTCCGCCTCCACCAGCGACGGGTCGACGCCCAGTGTGACCAGCCGCTGGACGGCCATCCAGCGCAGGTCGGCGTCCATCGCCCGACCGGTCGGTAGGTCGCGACCGAGCAGCCAGCCGGCGAGCAGGTCGACGTCG
>DGKN01000239.1 GCA_002387005.1 Propionibacteriaceae bacterium UBA4569 | reverse complement strand
TCCGGCGTCGACCAGGTCGACCAGCTCGAAGCCGCGCAGACCGGCCGCCCAGGCGCCGGCGTCGACGGGCAGCCCACCGGAGGTCACCGGGCCCGCGACCAGACCGCCCAGGGCTGCCCCGTCGCCCGACTCCAGCGCTCGCGCCAGCCGGTTCGCGAGCTGCAGGGTGGTGAGCCCGGTACCCGTCCCGGCTGGCACGGAACCCGTGGCAGGCAAGGGGATCGGGATGTGCGGGGGCGCGCCGACGAGCTCGGGCGAGTCGATCTCCGGACCGTCCTGCGCTGGCCCGACCTCGACGCTGACGACCTCGCCATAGCTCGGCACCACGCAGGTGATGCCGAACTCGGTGACGATGCGCTCCTTGAGGGCGGCGGCCGAGTCGGGTTCGCCGTGCACGAGGTATACGGTCCTGGGCTTGCGGGGCAGGTCGCGCAGCCAGTCGAGCAGGTCGGAGCAGTCGGCGTGGACGCTGAACTCCTTGTCTTGCACGATCTCCGCGCGGACGGGGACATAGCGTCCGTGCATCTTGANNAGTTCCTTGGCGCCGTCCAGCAGTACCCGTCCGCGCGTCCCGACGCCCTGGTATCCGGTCAGGACGACGGAGTGCCGCCGGTCGGGGAGCATGTGCTCGAGGTGGTGCACCACGCGTCCACCGGTCGCCATGCCGGACGAACTGATGATGATGCAGGGGAACTTCGGGTTGTTGAGCGCCTTCGACTCCTCGGCCGACTTCACCTCGCGAAGGCCCTTGAGGTCGGTGAAGTCGTCGACGTGGATGTCAGGTCGCAGCTCGTCGGAGTTCCGGTAGACCTTGAGCGCCGCCAGTGCCATCGGCGAGTTCACGAAGACGGGAACCTCGGGGATCCGTCCGGCCTTGCGCAGTTCGGTGACGACCTTGAGCACGGCCTCGGTGCGGTCGACGGCAAAGGCGGGGACGAGCACCGACCCGCCCCGGGCGACGGTCTTGCGGATCGTCTCGGCGAACAGTTCGTGCGGCAAGCCCTCGGGCTCGGGATGCTCGCGGTCGCCGTAGGTCGACTCCATCAGGACGTGGTCGGCGCCCTGAGGGATGCCGCGCGGCTTCAGGACGGGGTGGTCATGGCGTCCGAGGTCGCCGGAGAACAGGATCGAGCGTCCCTCGTGGGTCATGTTGACGCACGCCGAGCCGAGGATGTGCCCGGCGCGGGTCAGCCGGATCTGCAGTCCCTCGCGGAGGTCGACGTCGGTGTCGAACTCGATCGGGCGGAACAGGCGCATCGTCTCCCGGACGTCGTCCTGGGTGTACAGCGGCAGCGGCGGCTTGTGCTTCGACCAACCCCCCTCGGCGGCGTCCCTGGCGTCCATCTCCTGCAGGTGCGCGGAGTCCATCAGGACGATCTCGGCCAGTTCGATGGTGTCGGGGGTGCACCAGATCGTGCCGGTGAAACCGTTCTTGACCAGCGCGGGAAGGTAGCCGACGTGGTCGAGGTGGGCGTGGGTGAGGATCAGGTCGCTGATCGAGCCGGGATCGAGCGGGAACTTCTTCCAGTTCATCTCCCGCCACACCTTCTCTCCCTGGTAGAGGCCGGCGTCGACCAGTACGTGGCGCTCGCCGATCGTGACGAGGTGCTTGGAGCCGGTGACGGTGCCGGCTGCGCCCAGGAACGTCAGTGTCATCTGTGCCATGGCTCCACTCTGCTGCCGTTCGGGGGCCAGTGGGCAGGAATCGGACGAGAGTTCACCCAACCGAAAGCCTCCCTGGGAGTGTCGAGATGCAGCGAAGGTTGCACGCGGGCCCCGATATGCAGCATAGGAACGACCTGAGAGCCGGGGCTGCCGGGAACGCCCGGGCTCGGGGCTGCGCGGTGTGCGTGAGCATCCTCTTCCGCCGAGAGGCGGACGTTGAAAATCGCTGGCAGTGCTGCGGTCCAACGTGCTTGGCTCGGGCCATGACGAGCCGCGTTTCTCACACCTCGGTGGACTGCCGAGACGCCTACGCCCTGTCCGAGTTCTGGCGCACCGTCCTCGGCTACACCGATGTGGCAGACGACCCGAACGAGCCAGGAGACGAAGAGTGCATGATCCTCGACCCTGAGTCGGGCCACTCCCTGCTGTTCATCCAGGTCGCCGACCCCACCCCCGGCAAGAACCGCTGGCATCTCGACCTGCGACCTTGCGAGGGCCGACGCGACGACGAGGTCGAGCGCCTCCTGCAGCTCGGCGCCAGCATCGTGGCCGATCGCAGAGACATCCATGGCCCTGGCGTTGGCTGGGTCACCATGGCCGATCCGGAACAGAACCAGTTTTGCGTCCTACGCTCCGATGAGGAGCGCAAGGCATCCTGATCTGCCGCTGGTCTCTCGGTGTCGAGGGACGCCACCAGGAGGTCATCGAAGTGGCGCTGTGCTTCGCCTGGGCGCGGGCCCGTGACAAGAAACCCGGAAGATGACAGGCCCGTGACAAGAAACCCGGNNACAACACGACATGTAGGTTCCGGCGGATCTTGTCACCGAGCATTGCCGCTGACTAGCCTCGATCTTTCATAGGGCCCGGCTGACCGACGGTCCAGCGTCGCTGCCGGTCTCGTAGTCATGATTCTGGCATGGGGGTGTGACAAGGTCCCGCATGCGCTGCGGGTAGGCGTCGGTTCCACTGCCGAAGAGGTGTTGCTGATCGTCGGGTCGGATGGCGGCGTGGTCAGGGTGGCGTGAGGGCTGCGAGCCGGTTCCAGCCGTCGAGGATGGTTGTGGACCAGGGGTTGTTCCGCTTGAGGTGCAGGATGGTGCGCNNGGCGATCGTGAACAGGCGGTGGCGCAGGGTCTTGGGTTCCCATCGCCTGGCGGGGCCGTCGAGGCAGAGCATGGCCATCCAGGCGAGCAAGTCGCTGGCCAAGCCAACGATGAGCAGCCAGATGCGGTTCTGCGCGAAGCCCTGCAAGGGCAGGTTCGACAGGCCGGTGTCCTTGGCGGTGCGGATGCGGTCCTCGCAGCGGGCCCGGCGCCGGTGCCGCATCTCCAAGTCAGCCAACTGACCGGTGCGGGCGTTGGTGACGAAGGCGGTAAGCCGGTAGCCATCGACATCATCAAAACGGAGCTGAGCGCCGGGGTGGGGGCGTTCCCGGCGGACGATCACCCGCATTCCTGAGGGATATCCGTTCAACGATCCCTTGCTCTGGAGGAGGTCGGTGAACTCCACCACTGCTGCGCCGTCGCGGACCTGGCCGTCGGCGTTGTAGGCGTCCTGCCAAGCGGCCTCGGGGATGAGGTGGTAGAGCTCCGGGGTGCTCATCGGCAGCGTGAAGCCGATCGAGTACGACACCCCCTTGCTGGAGAGGAAGCCGAGAAGCTGTTTGGAACCACCAGCCCCGTCGGTACGGATCAACACCTTGCGGCCGGGCCTGCTCGGGTTGATCCCGGGCACCTGTTTCAACGCGGAGCGGATGACGGTTTCGTGATCCGACGCGGTGTTCGACCCCGCATTGCCCGCTCGTAACAGCCCCGCTACCGGTTCGCCGGTCCCGTCGGGGCCATGGTCGACGAACGCCAACAACGGATGGAAGCCGTAACCCTTCTTGAACGTCGCTCGGGCCTGCTCCTTGTCACTGTGAGAGGTGACCAAGGTCGCGTCCAGGTCGATGATGACCGGCTTGTCAGCAGTCGCGTCATGGCCGGGGGCTTTGTCGTCTGCCAGGCCCCACACGAGGTCACGGGCTGCTGCTCTGGCCTTCGCCACGGCCTTCTCCACTCGGTCGACATCGGCCGCGAGGGCGGTGATGGTGCGGGAGATCGTGGGATCGGAGGCCACCGGGCCATAGATTCCGGGTTCGCTGCGTAGTAGGGCGGCGTCACGGCAGGAATCCCCGCCCAGCACCAGTCACATGGCCAGGTCCAGCAGCACCTTCGCCGGATCATGCTTCGCGAGGGGTTTGCGCCACAGCCCGAGCGCCTGGCTCAACACCAGGCCCAGGCCGGAGGCCTCCACGGTCCGGGTGAGCAACACCCCGCCCGCCTGACCCACCGCCGGAACGTTTGCGCGGTCAACTCGGACACACGGATACATCCGGCTACGCTTGTTCACCTGGGAAGTGCTCCTTCACCCGC
>DGKN01000238.1:4975-17015 GCA_002387005.1 Propionibacteriaceae bacterium UBA4569 | reverse complement strand
TACCGGAACGGCGAAGAGCCGTTTTGGGTTCCCATCGCCGCGCAGGGCCTTGGAGGGCGAGCATGGCCATCCAGGCGAGCAGGTCGCTGGCCAGCTGGACGATGAGCAGCCAGATGCGATTCTGGTCATAGCCCTGCAACGGCAGGTTGGTCAGGCCGGTGTCTTTTGCGGTGCGGATGCGGTCCTCACAACGGGCGCGGCGGCGGTGCCGCATCTCCAAATCAGCCAACTGGCCTCTGGCAGTGTTGGTGACGAAGGCGGTGAGCCGGTAGCCATCGACGTCATCAAAGCGGAGTTGGGCGCCGGGGTGGGGTCGTTCTCGGCGCACGATCACTCGCATCCCGGTGGGGTAGCCCTTCAACAGGTCTTTGGCGGTGAGGAGGTCGGTGAACTCGACCACGGCTGCGCCGTCGCGGACCTGGCCGTCGGCGTTGTAGGCATCCTGCCACGCGTGCTCGGGAACAAGGTGATACAACTCCGGGGTGCTCATCGGCAGCGTGAAGCCGATCGAGTACGACAGTCCGCGCCGGGCGAGGAAGCCGAGTAGCTGTTTGGATCCGCCGGCCCCGTCAGTACGGATCAGCACCTTCTTGCCCGGCCTGGCGGGGTTGATCCCGGGCACCTGTTTGAGCGCAGCCTTGATGACGGTCTCGTGATCGGCGGCGGTGTTGGAGCCGGCATTGCCCGACCTGAGCAGCCCTGCCATGGGTTCGCCGGTCCCGTCGGGGCCGTGGTCGACGAAGGCCAACAGCGGGTGGAAACCGTAGCCCTTCTTGAACGTCGGCCGGGCCAGTTCCTTGTCCGAATGTGACGTGACGAGAGTGGCGTCCAGATCAATGATGATCGGATCCCCGGCGCTCGCCCCATGGCCTGGTGCCGCCTCGCCTGCCAGGCCCCAGACGTGCTGGCGAGCTGCTGCAGTGGCCTGGGCCACGGCTTTCTCCACCCGGTCGACATCGGCCGCGAGGGCGGTGATGGTGCGCGAGATCGTCGCATCCGAGGCCACCCGGCCATAGACACCGGGTTCGCTGCGCAGCAGCGCGGCGTCACGACAGGCATCACCACCCAGCGCGAGGCTGATCGCCAGATCCAGCAGCACCTTCGCCGGGTCATGCCTCGCGAGGGATTTGCGCCACGGTCCCAGCGCCCGGCTCAACAAGATTCCCAGGCCGGAGGTCTCCACGGTCCGGGTGAGCAGCACCCCGCCCGCCTGGGCCACCGCCGGCACCGCAGCGGAGTCGACTCGGAGACGCGGATACATCCCGCTACGCTTGTTCACCTGGGAAGTGCTCCTTCAACCACGCTGATACAGACCTAGACAATCGGTATCTTCGCAGGTCAGCGGGCACTTCCCTCCTTCACGTCCAGCCACCCCCGTGAAATCTCCGGGCTAGACGCCCTGCCCTTGTCGGCCCCGGTTCACTCAGCTGGTGTTCAGGCCTGCAGGGAGTGCCTGAGGTAGGCTCGCGCCAGTCGTCGTGTGGAGCCCAAGGGCCCGCGCACCAAGCACACGGGGGGATTCGATGGCCAACCAGCAGCCGACCGGCGGACACTTCAGGCGCTTGGCAGAATTCACCGGGAAGGGCTACGACAAGGGACGCAGCGCCCCGGTCTGTGCAGCTTGGGCGATGCTGGCGGAGCCGTTGACCCGCTCGATCCTCTGTCCCCCTTCGGTTCGCGCGAAGGTGCTTCGCGCGTTCGGTGCTCAGATCGGCGAGAACGTCAACATTCGCAACGATGTCCGCATCCACTGGCCGTGGAAGCTGACCGTGGGTGACAACAGCTGGATCGGCGTCGGGAGCTATCTGCTGAATCTCGAGCCCATCACGATCGGCGAAGACGTCTGCATCTCCCAGCAGACCTTCCTGTGCACCGGGAGTCACCAAGCCGATGATGTCGCGTTCGAGTACGACAACGGGCCCATCAGCATCGAGGACGGCGCTTGGGTGGCTGCCCGAGCCACCGTCCTGCGTGGCGTCACCGTCGGTCGCGACGCCGTCGTCGGGGCCACGGCCCTCGTGTACAAGGACGTGCCTGAGGGTGCGCGCGTGCTGGCTCCGCAGTCGCAGGTGAGTGAGGTCAGATGAAGATCATCCACGTCCTGGCGGTGCTCAGCCCAGACAACGTTTACGGCGGGCCTGCGACTGTCGCGCTTGACCAGTGTAGAGCCTTGGCTGCTGCAGGGCACGATGTCACCCTCATTGCTGGTGCCATGGGCTTCGAGGGTGATCTCCCCAACTCGGTCGATGGCGCGCCAGTCAAGCTGTTTCCCGTCCGCACCCTCGTGCCGGGCACCGGCTTCGCAGGCCTCGCCGCCCCCGGCCTCGAAGTCTGGCTCGCTCGTCACGCCCGCAACGCGGATGTCGTGCACGTCCATCTCGCCCGAGACTTGCTGACGCTTCCGGCCGCAGCGCTGGCACAGGCGATGGGTGCTCCGGTGCATGTCCAGACCCACGGCATGATCGATCCCTCCGACAGCACGTTGGCGAAGGTATTGGACTTGGCGCTCACCCGCCGGGTCTTGCGCCGCGCGCGGAACGTGTTCTGTCTCACTGAGGCGGAGGTTTCCGACGTCCATCAGGTTGCCGGGCCAGAGGTACGGGCGAAAGTCCTGCCCAATGGCATCTTCGTGGATCACGAGCCCCCTGCTCGGGGTGAGGGTGCGACCGAGGTTCTCTTCCTGGCGCGTCTCGCGCCGCGGAAACGCCCAGAAGCCTTCGTGCGTGCTGCTGTTCAGCTGGCGCCTGAGTTTCCCGATACCACCTTCACTCTGGTCGGCCCGGACGAGGGCGCCGCAGACGAGGTGCAGCGCGTCATCGCCGAATCCGGTCTGGGCGAGCGGATCACCTGGCGCGGCCCCGCTGGACGAGCTGAATGCACGGCCTACATGGAGGCGGCAGACCTCTACGTGCTCCCGTCGGTCAATGAACCATTCGGAATGACAGTGCTCGAGGCGATGCGGGCGGGCATTCCGGCCATTGTCACCGACAGTTGCGAACTCGGCCCGATGCTGATCCGAAGCGGATCGGGAGCCGTGTCCGGCCCTGAGCCGGAACGACTCGCCGAGGCCATTCGCCCCTATCTAATGAACAGCGAACTTCGCCGCCAGTCCGGCGAGCGCGCCTTCGCCACGGTCAGGGACGAATTCTCCATCAACGCGATTCGCGACCAACTGCTCGGCGGCTACCGGGCGAGCTAGTGATGAGCGAAACTCCCGGATCACCCGGCGCAGCGGCCCAAGTGCTAGTCAGTTGCTCATTCGGGGCACCATTTACCGGCTGATCTACAGCTGAGACAGCCATGAGAGAACCAGTGTCCCACCCCCCACTACCGCTAGAGTCACGGCGTCGAGCGAGCTCACCCACCAACTGGGAGCTCACTAAACATTCGGGGAGCCAGGCACACGTTTCGGCGTGCGCCGAAGGAGTTGGGATGAAGGTTCTGGTCATCGGGGTGAACTATGCCCCCGAGATCTCGGGCATCGCGCCGTACACGACTGCGATGGCTGAAGGTCTGGCCGCCCGCGGGGAGCAGGTTCGCGTCATCACCGGCGTGCCGCACTACCCTCAGTGGACGAACTACACGAACTTCTCCGGTCTGGTCCGACGCGATGACCGCAACGGCATCTCGGTCCGCCGAGTCCGGCACGTCATCGGTTCCGGTGGCATGGGCCTGTCCCGCGTGATGCAGGAACTGACCTTCGGGCTCGGCGCAGCGCTCAGCAACTGGCAGCGACCCGATGTGGTCGTCACCGTCAGCCCCGCGCTCATCAGCACTGGCCTGCAGGTGCTGCGCAGCAAGCTGCCTGGGCAACCCCCGGTCGTGGTCTGGGTACAGGACCTTTACTCCAACGGTGCGCGCGAGATTGGTGGCAGCAACCTGCGCGGCAAGCTCCTGGAGCAGCTTGAGTCCGCCATTCTTCGCTCAGCGGACGGCGTGCTCGTCATCCACGACCGTTTCGCGCGCCACGTCATCGACGACCTGGGTGCGCCGGCCGAGAAGGTGCAGGTCTCGCGCAACTGGTCCCACATCGACACCACCAGCAAGGCCGACCCCGCCGAGGTGCGCAGCAAGCACTTCGGCGACGCCAAGTACATCGCCCTGCACACCGGGAACATGGGGGCCAAGCAGGGGCTGGAGAACATCGTCGAGGCCGCACGGCTGGCCGACCAGGAGGGCTCGGACGTCGTGTTCGGTCTGGTGGGCAACGGCTCGCGGCGCGAGGCGCTGGAGCAGGCGGCCAAGGGCATCAAGCACCTGGTTTTCGTCCCGTCCCTTGATGACGACGAATACTCCGCCATCCTGCAGACCGCCGACGTGCTGATCGTGAACGAGAAGCCGGGGCTGCGCGAGTCGGCCGTCCCCAGCAAGCTGACCTCGTACTTCGTGCAGGGGCTGCCCGTGGTCGCAGCCACCGAATCCGACAGTGCCACCGCCGATGAGGTACGGGCTTCGGGCGCAGGGCCAATCGTCGCGCCGGGTGACCCGGCAGCGCTGCTGGCGGCGGTGGAAGACATGGCCCGCTCTGTCAACCGCGCGGCAGAATATGGGCGAAGCGCCAAGCTCTTCGCTGAACAGAACCTGACGGCTGCTTCGGCCGTTGAGCGTGTTTCGGGGTGGTTGCGTGATCTCGTCGACGCACGGCAGCGGACCGCGGTAGAACAGTAACCAGTAGTACACAACGGGGAAATGGAGTAAGCCATGGCCAAGAAGGCCTTCATCACCGGCATCACGGGCCAGGACGGTTCCTACCTTGCTGAGTTGCTGCTGGGCAAGGGGTACGAGGTGCACGGGCTGATCCGTCGCGCGTCCACCTTCAACACCCACCGCATCGACCACCTCTACGAAGACCCGCACGAGCAGGACGTGAAGCTCATGCTCCACTACGGCGACCTGTCCGACGGCGCCCGGCTGGTCACGCTGATGGACAGCATCCAGCCCGACGAGGTCTACAACCTGGCCGCGCAGAGCCACGTCCGCGTCTCCTTCGACGAGCCGGAGCACACCGCCGACACCACCGGCACCGGCACCGTCCGCCTGCTGGAGGCCGTCCGCCAGGCCGGCATCAGCCCGCGCTTCTACCAGGCCTCCACCTCCGAGCTGTTCGGCGCCNNCGGCATCCTGTTCAACCACGAGTCGCCCCGTCGTGGCGAGACCTTCGTGACCCGCAAGATCACCCGCGCGGTGGCCGCCATCAAGGCCGGCAAGCAGGACAAGCTCTACATGGGCAACATCGACTCGATCCGTGACTGGGGCTACGCGCCCGAGTACGTCGAGGGCATGTGGCGCATGCTGCAGGTCGACGAGCCCGAGGACTTCGTGCTGGCCACCGGCAAGGGCTACACCGTGCGCGACTTCCTGCAGTTCGCCTTCGAGGCCGTCGACCTGGAGTGGGAGAAGTACGTCGAGTTCGACGAGCGCTACCTGCGCCCCACCGAGGTCGACGCCCTGATCGGCGACCCGACCAAGGCCAAGGAGAAGCTGGGCTGGGAAGCCACCGTGTTCACACCGCAGCTGGCGAAGATCATGGTCGAGAACGACATCAAGCAGCTGGACGTCACCGGCAAGCTGTGGATCGACGCGGCCGTCAATGGGGCGGGCGAGCCCCTGCCCGGTTTCAAGACCTGGAAGTGAACGAACAGGCCGCGCCGGGGAATCAACCCGGCGCCGCCGTCGTTCCCACCGCTACAGACCCCAGGGGGAATCACATGACCGAGAGCACCTACACCCCGAGCGCCCTTAACCGCTCCGCCACCGTCTACGTCGCGGGTCACCGCGGGCTCGTCGGCGGCGCCATCCTGCGCCACCTGACCGAGCAGGGCTTCACCAACATCGTCACCCGTACGCACGCCGAGCTGGACCTGACCGACCGTCAGGCCGTCTCGGACTTCTTCGCGCAGACCAAGCCCACCTACGTCTTCCTGGCCGCGGCCAAGGTCGGTGGCATCCTCGCCAACAACACCTACCCCTACGACTTCATCAGCAAGAACCTGCAGATCCAGGTCAACGTGATGGACGCTGCGCTGGAGCAGGGTGTCGACCGGTTGCTGTTCCTGGGCAGCTCCTGCATCTACCCGAAGCTCGCTGCGCAGCCCATCACCGAGGACGCGCTGCTGACCGGATACCTGGAGGAGACCAACGACGCCTACGCGATCGCCAAGATCGCCGGCATCATCCAGGTGCAGGCCGCCCGTCGCCAGCACGGCGTGCACTGGATCTCGGCCATGCCGACGAACCTGTACGGCCCGGGCGACAACTTCTCCCCGAAGGGTTCGCACGTGCTACCCGCGCTGATCCGTCGCTACGACGATGCGGCTGCTGGCGGCGCCGACGTGGTGACCAACTGGGGCACCGGTTCACCGCGTCGCGAGTTCCTGCACGTCGATGACATGGCCTCGGCCTGCCTGCACCTGATGGAGCACTACGACGGCCCGCAGCAGGTGAACGTGGGCACCGGCACCGACACCACCATCAAGGAGGTCGCGGAGCTGATCGCCGACATCACCGGCTACACCGGCCAAGTCGAATGGGACACCACCAAGCCCGACGGCACCCCGCAGAAGCTGCTCGACGTGAGCAAGCTCAAGGGTGAGGGCTGGCAGCCCAAGTACGACCTGCGCTCCGGCCTCGAGCACACCATCGAGTGGTACCACCAGAACAAGGACAACATCCGCGAGTGACCCTCGCGCAGCGATCGGCCCGGCTCCCCACAGGAGCCGGGCCGATCGTCGTTCACAAGGGGAGTTCTTGCGGGGCAGGATCTGCCAGCGTGAGTTCGCCGTCCGTCCCCGGGCGTCCCCCGCGGGCACGAGCGTCCCGGCAGCGGTCCATCTCGGAGAGCACCAGCTCGCGCGCGACCTGCTCGTCCAGGCCGGGGATCGTCATGCCGAGGATGCCGGCGGTGGTGTCGACGGACACGTCCGCGAGGTGCACCCGGCGCAGCAGCGGGCCCTGGGTGAGGTGCACCGACTGGGCGCGGGCATGCGCGACGATCGTCATCACCCGTCGGATCGCACCGCCGACCGACACGATCACCTCGTCGTCGTAGCCCCACCAGCGGTAGGGCAGCCCGATCGGCTCGAACCAGCGCGCGACCTTCGGCGGGTAGCGCCGTTCGATCCGGTCGACGCGGAAACCGGGCCAGATCTGGTCGAGCACGAAGCACACCTCGTCCCAGGTGCCGGCGGGCAGCAGCACATCGCTGCCGGCCTTGCCGTCCTCGCCACCGGTGTTGCCCAGCACGTCGATGCGCACGCGGAACAGTCCGAATGGGCGCCACGGCAGCTGCTGGATCACCGAGACGCCCTGAATGCGGTCGACCGGAACCGTCTGCGAGACCAGCGAGGTCATGCCGCGGCTGATCTTCAGCGCGCCCGAAGCGGTGCGGATCAGCTGGTAGTTCCACTGGCCCATCAGATTCCTGGCGACCAAACCCCAGATCGCGGTGACCAGCGGGATCAGCAGCGCGAAGGTGCCGGTGCGGGCGCCGGCCCAGAACGCGATCCCGGCGGGGAGGGCGAAGGCGACGATGATGCCGATGAGCTCCAAGGACAGGAAGCTGGTGAGCACGATCCGTTGCGGGGTGACGCGCAGCAGCGGCACCTCGTCGCCGTGGCGGTCGACGAAACGGTCGTCCGCGGGCGGCATGGACGCTGCCTGTTGGCCGGGGGCCTCGACCAACGGACGTCCGTGCGCGCGGGAGATCAGGTGATTGCGCAGGCCGTAGGCGCGGTCGCGGGTCAGGTACTCGATCGTCTTGCCCTGACCGGACCCGACGTCGATGTGCAGCCGCGCGAGCCCGAGCAGACGGGCGGCGAAGGGCTGCACCACGTCGACGGACTGGATCTTGCTGAACGGCACCCGGTCGGAGTTGCGGGACAGGAAGTTGCGCTCGATCAGCACCTGCTCGTCATCGATCAGGAAGCGGGTGAAGCGCCAGGTGAAGTAGCCGCTGATGATCGTCAGGGCCAAGATCGTGCCACCCACGCCGGCCAAGGCCCACAGCACCCGGGCATCGGGACGCTCCGGGTCGTTGAGGTGTTCGACGGCGTCGCGTCCGAAGTAGACGATCAGGCCGACGAGCCCGATCCAGCCCTTGACCAGGGGAGTCAGGGGATGGGGGCGTTCCATCACCACGGCGGGCTCCGCGTCAGCCTTCGGCAGCGGTTGGGGTCCAGCCTCGGGGAGCGGGGACGTCACAGGCCGACCGCCTGCTGCTCACCCAACTCGCTGAGGCGGTCGCGCAGACGCTCCGCCTCGGCCGTCGGCAGCCCGGGGATGGCGGCGTTCGTCCCAGCAGACGCCGTTTCCAGATGCACCGTCGCCAGACCGTAGCGCTGCTCGATCGGGCCGGAGTTCATGGTGACCACCTGCATGCGCCCATAGGGGACGACGGTCATCGTCCGCTGCCACAGACCGTGGCGGATGTACAGGTCGGTCTCGCGTTCGCAGTAGCCCCAGGAGTCGGCGATGCGGCGTTGGCGCGACCAGCGGTAGGTGGTCCATGCAAGGCCCACGACGGCGACGACCACGGCCGCCCACCAGTGCCAGAAGAACGCCGGCAGCGCGATGACCGCGAAGAAGATCGGCCAGGTCAGCCACACCATCAAACGCTTGAGCCGGGCGTAGTTGGGCGACAGGGGCTTCCAGTGCAGGTCGGGGGCGGTGAACAGGTCCGGCGCGGTGGACAGTTCGCTCATCGGCTGAGCCCCAGACGCTTGGTTAGCCCGACGTGGTCGGGGCCGTAGACCTTCACTTCGCCCATCAGCGCGAAGCCGGTGATGACGATCGTCGGCGCTCCCGGACCGCCCGGGCGCAGGCCCGAGGTCTTGGCTTCGCTCATGATGTTCGTCGTCCGGATCTCGACGTTGACGCCCGCAGGGACGGTGACCTTGAGGGTGCCCATGACGACATTCACGCTGATGGTGCAGTGGCTCGCGTCCAGGGTGCCCTGGCTGAGGTCGAGGATGACGTCGCCCATGATCGCGGTCGCGGAGGAGTGCTCGGGCAGGCGGGCCGTGATGCCCTCGACGCGGTGGGTGCCCATCACGGTGGTCCAGGAGTCGGTGCTGCCGGGGTTCGCGCGGACGACCGCAGTGCCGGGACGCGACGACGGGGCGAGCTGCTGGCCCACAGCCGTCAGGTCGGCGGTCAACGGCACCAGATCCCCGAAGGTCTTCGCGTACCACACGGCGTTCGTCCGCTCGTCGTGCTCGGCGAGGCTCAACCGCCCTTCCGCGTAGGCATCGTTCAGCAGGTCGACGACCTGTTGGCGGTCACTGTCACCACAGCGCAGCACTGAGCGTTCTGGCACGTTCGTCATGAGTCCAGCCTAGTTCTTGGCGGTGCCGGGGCGAATCGTCCCCTGACGGAACCAGTGCGCTCGTAGTCGCGGAAAGTCCCTTGTCAGGTTGGCCGGAGTGGGCCAAGGTTGGCCACATGACTGAGAAGCCGACACCGGATGAGCCGCAAGACCCCCGCGATCGGATGAAGGCGGCCCTGGAGGCCAAGAACGCCAAGTCGCGCCAGGGTGCCGATGGGCAGGCAGCGCACCTGTCGGGCCACGGCCCCAAGGCCGTCGCCAAGGCTGCGGGCAAGCGTGAGTTCCGTCGCAAGTCGGGCGGGTAGGAGGGACGATGAAGTTGGCTGAGGCGCTCGCCGAGCGCGCCGAAGTACAGGCGCGGCTCGACGAGCTGAAGCGACGGGCCGTCGCGTCGGCCCGGGTGCAGGAAGGTGACGTGCCCGAGGAAGACCCGACGGCGCTGATGGCTGAGGCGGAGCGGTTGATGGACCGGCTGGCGGGGGTGGNNCGGCGGATCAATGCCACCAACTCGGTGACCCCCTTCGAGGGAATCGGCACCATCACCGACGCCATCGCCGAACGTGACCTGGCCGCCCGTCGACGGAGTTTCAACGCGGAGGTCGCCGATGCAGCGTCCGCTCGGATGGACCGCTACACGCGCACCGAGGTGAAGTTCGTCTCCACCGTGGACGTGGCGCGGGTCAGGGCCAACGCGGACGCGGCAAGCAAGCGCTACCGCGAGCTGGACACCGCCCTGCAGCAACTGAACTGGAGCACCGACCTGGTCTGAGCCGGAAGCAGGTAGTCGCGTCAGCGCGTGCCAAGCCCACGGCGCCGGGGGCCAAACCGGTGCCTCCTCCGGCAACCCTCTGGGCGGGGGCCCTGGGCGAAAGCCCGCACAGTTCACGCCCTGCATGGTTGACATGGGTATGGAGCACGACGAACACCTCACCACCACGGCACGGGGTCGCGACGAGGGAGGGTCCGGGGACCTTCCGGCTCAGATGCATGCGCGCGAGGAGCGGGAGTCACAGTCGCACGGAAATCCGGACGACCGGGCGGTCTGAGCGTGGATGCAGGCGTGGAAGCGCTGCAGTGGTGACCGTGGATGGCCGTGGTTGCCGAGTGATTGGGCACGATCGGGCATGGCGGCACGGCCGGTGTTTGGTTTCGTGAGAACTCTGCGGAGCGGGTCAGGCGGCTTGGTGTTTGGGCGTGATGGTGATCTGGCCGCCCAGGGCTTCGATGACCTTGGCGATGGTCTGGAAGGACGGGTTGCCGGTGGTGCTGAGGGACTTGTAGAGGGACTCGCGGCCGACGCCGGCGGTGCGTGCGATGTCGGTCATGCCCTTGGCCTTGGCGATGTCGCCGAGGGCGGCCTGGAGGAGCTGGGGGTCGCCGGTGCGGGCGGCCTCGTCGAGGTAGGCGAGCATGTCGTCGGTGGTCTCGAGGTAGTCGCTGGCGTCCCAGTGGCGGACGGTGATGTTCATTGCTGATCCTTTCGCAGGTGGGTGGCGAGAGCCTTGGCCTTGTCGATGTCGGCTTGTTGGGTGGTCTTGTCGCCGCCGATGAGCAGCAGGACGATGGCGTCGCCCTTGTGGGTGTAGTAGACCCGGTATCCGGGGCCGAAGTGGAAGCGCATCTCGAGGACCTGGTCTCCGACGGGTTTGAGGTCGCCCACCATCTCACCCTGTAGCTGGCAACGGCGCAGGGTAATGCTGATGCGTGCTCTGGCCTGGGTGTCCTTGAGTTTGCGGAACCACTTGTCGTAGGCGTCCGTCGTGAAGATCTCCACGCGAGAAGTGTATCCCACCGGATACGAAAGCGGATTGCTTGGGTTTACGTACCTGGCGGGTCGGGTGGGCTGCGCGTAGGGAGCGAAGCGACCGGAGCGCGGGGCCCTGTCTACTAGCACGCCACAGTGGACCGGCAAAAGGCCGTTGCGGAGTCCCTGGACCGCCTCATGAAGGGTGGTGCCGCGAACTGATTGGGCATGATTGGGCACGACATGGCTGCTGCCATGTGCTCTGAAATGCTCGAAGGGCCCTGCCAACTGTTCGTTGACAAGGCCCTTCGTTGTGGAGCGGGCGACGGGAATCGAACCCGCGTGTCCAGCTTGGGAAGCTGGCGCTCTACCATTGAGCTACGCCCGCGTGCCGTGAACGGCTACGCCACTCTAGCGCATCGACGACTGGGTTGAGGGCCTGGCCGGAGGGACGCCCCAAGAGGCTCGAAGATCGTGAGGGACGGCATCAGCGGCGGGCGAGGACCGCTGCGGTGACCTGGTCGAAGATCGCACGGTCCAGCGCAGCGCCGGTGCGGCGAACCCGATGGGCGTCCACCCGGATGATGCGGTCGAGCCGGACCTCCGAGGGGCGGCCCTTGGAGTCCCAACTGCCCGTCCCCACGTCCATCCAGCGACGACCGGCGCGGGCCTCCTGTGCCTCGTCCCGGTCGTGGTCCTTGGACGTCAGCGGCAGGCCCAACAACCACGAACCATCGCGTCCGATCAACAGCACGGGGCGATCCTTGCCCTGGGAGTGGTCTTCCTCGTAGGGCACCCAGCACCAGACGACCTCGCCCGGGTCGCCGAGGCGTCCGGCCTGTGGGGAGTACTCGATCGACGGACGTCCGGAAAAATCGCCGGGGTATGAGAACCCCTCGGGCCCCGCGACAGGCTCGGGTGCCGTGGTTGGGAACGTGCTCTGCTTCGATGTGCGCTGGTTCGACGTGCGCTCG
>DGKN01000238.1:3213-4932 GCA_002387005.1 Propionibacteriaceae bacterium UBA4569 | reverse complement strand
AGCAGGGAGTCCATCAGCGCCATCAGCGGAACCTCGGCAGGGCGCCGTAGACGACATGGTCGGGGGTGCGGCGCGGCACGATCACCGAACCGGCGCGGAACTCGTCCCAGTGCCGGAAATAGCGGCTCACCGCGGGCAGCCACAGCAGCGCGGCACCGATCGCGGCCAGCGGCAGCGCCGGCAACGCCCACGAGTTCATCGCGAAGGCGCCCAGCGCCACGACCGTCGCGACGATCGCGGCCGGGCGCGACCAGCGGTAACCGTTCCAGGCATTGAATCCGGCGATCGCGGGAGCGGCCGTCATCAGGCCACCGAGCGCGAACATCAGCACCACCGCGACGATGGACCTCCAGCCGCCCGGGCGGGGTTGCCACNNCCCTTCGCCAGCGACACGGCAGCGACGGCGGCGGACGCGTACAGGAATGACATCGCGACGACCATCCACTTCGAGCGGCGGGGCTGCCCGGTCGCGGGACTGATCGGTACCTGCGGACGCAACTCGTCCAGCGGGGGCAGGGTCTCGATGACCTGCGGCCCGGTGTGCGTCGCGACGTTCTCCACCCGGCAAGCCTAGCCGTTGCCCCGCGATGCCAGCCCTACGACCGGTTGGACAGGGCCGTGCGCATCGTCTGGACGGCCGGCTGTAGCTCCCAGGGGAGGGTGACGTCGAGACGGCGGTTGCCGGCGGCGGGGATCACCTGCAGCCCGGCGGCGGTGGTCCGGGTCGCCAACAGCACCCGGTCGCCCGGGACGAGCGTCCTGTCGCCCTCGACCAGGACGAGGCGATGATCGGCCGTGTCCGCGCCGCCCACCTGCATCACCTCGACCGTGCGGGGCAGGCTGCCGAACAGGTTGCCCAGCACGGTGACTTCGAAGCGAGTTCGGGGCAGGCCCGAGCCGGTGTCGGTGCCCAGCAGGCGGACGACGTCCGCGACGAGCACGTGGTCGGCGCTCTCGGCGACCTGTGCGGTCGACATCCGGTTGCCGGCGGCCTGGACGATCTGCACGTGGGTGGCAGGCGGCTGGTCGGTGTGCACCATCGAACCCACGCCCAGCAGCGCAGCGGCAAGCGCCGCGACGGCCAGTGACCGGGTGTTCATGATGGGACCTCTTCCGGGGGGTGCCACCACTGTGCACCGCGCCTGCCGCGAACCGCAGTGCAGCCCTGTTTCCGTTACAGAGTTGGAGNNACCTGCCCGTCACCCATTCGGAGGTGAGTGGTCATCCGCGGGCCACGGACGCGCGCAGGAAGGCCTGCCAGGTGGCCTGCTTGCGCAGGTCTGAGACGCCCAGCTGGTCGAGCACCGGGCCGGCGGTCGCCCGGGTGTCGGACCACTCGCCGGTCACCTCGCCATCACGTCCCCACAGCGCCAGGCACACCGCCTGCACCGCTTGGTTCTGCACCCGGGAGCCGCGGTCAAAGGTGCTCATCCCGGTGCCGGAGATGCCGTTGTCGACGTGGATGTGGTTGCGGTGCGCCTCGTCGAAATGGTGGGTGAGCACGTAGGCGAAGTGCAGGTGGAGGCTCGCGGCCAGGGTCCAGTAGCGGCGCGTCAGGGTGGCGCGGCGGGTGGCGTCCACCTCGTCCCACAGGTCGGTCCGGCAGCTGACCAGCAAGGTGTCGCCCGAGCGCAGCCGGGAGATGTCGAAGGCCCGTCCCTCGGCATGCCACGAACGGCAGTCGTCCTTGGGGACATAGGCGCCATAGCTCCACACCTG
>DGKN01000238.1:254-3201 GCA_002387005.1 Propionibacteriaceae bacterium UBA4569 | reverse complement strand
GCGGCGCTGCCGAGTCGTCCGGTGTTGAGCAGGGACGATGGGTCGACGCAGGACGCGCGGGGCTGCTCGCCCGCGTCGGTGCCCCAGGGGGCATCAGTCGCGCTGGCCAGCGGGAACCTTCGCCAGGCTTCGACCAGTCCGGCACCGGCCGCCGTGGCGGTCGCGGCGCCCCCAGCAGCCAGCAGGGGGCGGCGCTTGAGCCGGGGCCGGTCGTCGGGCATGGGCCAAGCCTAGGCGTCCGCCGTGCTGGCAGGGATCGGACGTGGGCGCCGGCTCGGGGCGGGAGCTACGACCCTGGGCGCAGGCCTAGGGTGTGGCGGATGATGACACCGCGCTGGCAGACCGTCCTGTTCGACCTCGATGGCACCCTGTGCGACACGATCGGGCTGATCATCGCCAGCTACCAGCACTCCCTGCGCGAGGTGCTCGGCTACGAGGAGGACGAGCAGGTGATCCGCGGGTGGATCGGCAAGACCCTGGCCGACACCTTCAGCGCACACGAGCAGGCGGCGCTGCTGGAGAGCACCTATGTCGAGTACAACCTCGCGAACCTGGCCCGCCTGCAGCGCAGCTACGAGGGGGTCCGGGAACTGGTCGCCGAGCTGGATGCCGCTGGGGTGAGGTGCGGGATCGTCACCAGCAAGCGCACCGCCACCGCGCACCTCAGCCTGGAGGCCGCGGGCCTGGACGCGATGATCGAAGTGCTCGGAGCGATGGAGGACTCGACCCACCACAAGCCCCACCCCGAGCCGCTGTTGAATGCGCTGGCCAAGCTCGGCAGCTCGGGGGAGGGCGTCGTCTACGTGGGCGACGCGACGGTGGACCTGCTGGCCGCCTCGGCGGCTGGCTTGGCCGGGGTCGGGGTGCTCTGGGGCGCCGGGGTGCGGGCAGACCTGGAGGTGTTGCCGCACGAGGCGATCTGCGCGACGGTTTCCGAGCTGCGGGAGGCGCTGTTCGTCACCTCCGAGGGCGTGGTGTCGGCGGATGCCGCTGAAAACCGGACCTGAGCGGGGTGGATCCGCGATTGGCACGTTCACATCGCCAAATCCGTCCGGTTTTCAGCCATGTCCGTGGGTGGGTGTGCCGAGAGGGTGCTCAGGCGGTCCGGCGGCGCAGAGTGAAGGTGCCCAACGCGAGGGCGACCACGCTGAATGCGACCAGGATGGCGATGTCGTTCGCCACGTCGCTGCCGCCGTCGGTTCGGGTGGCGAGGGTCTGCATCGCGTCCACCGCATAGCTGAGCGGGAGGACGTCCGAGAGCTGGCGCAGGCCGTCGGGCAGCTTGTCGCGGGGGACCAGCAGCCCACACAGGAAGAACTGCGGCAGGATCATCACCGGCATGAACTGGATCGCCTGGAACTCCGTGCGAGCGAAGCCGGACGCGAGCAGCCCGAGCGCGGTGCCCAGGATCGCGTCGCAGACCGCCACCACGATGAGCTGCCACAGGGGCCCGGCCATGTCGAGGCCGCACACCCAGATGGAGAAGCCGACGGCGACCAGCGCCTGCACCAGCGCGACGATCGCGAAGGCCAGGCCGTAGCCGGCCATGAAGGAACCTTTGCCGAGCGGGGTGGTGAGCAGGCGTTCCAGCGTCCCCGACTGGCGTTCGCGCAGCGTCGCGATCGATGTGACCAGGAACATCACCACCAGCGGGAAGACCCCCAGCAGCGACGGGCCCACCCGGTCGAACATCATCGGCTGGTCCTGGTAGACCCAGGCCATCAGCCCGAGCAGCACGCAGGGGACGACGAGCATCAGCGCGATGGTGCGGGGGTCGTTGCGGAGCTGGTGCAGCACGCGCTGGGCGGTGAGGAGCGTGTCGCGCATCTCAGGCCTCCACGGCTTTCGTCGAGGCTTGGGCGAGGGGGTCGTTGTCGATCAGGTACAGGAAGGCCGACTCCCCGTCCGGCTGGCCGGTGCGACGCAACAACTCGTCCGGGGCCTCGGCGGCGAGGATGCGTCCCTCGCGCAGCAGGACGAGGGTGTGGCAGCGGGTGGCCTCGTCCATCACGTGCGAGCTGACCAGCAGGGTGCGGCCCTCGGCGGCGAGGCGGTGGAAGAGGTCCCACAGCGAGCGGCGGGTCACCGGGTCGAGGCCGACGGTGGGCTCGTCGAGGACGAGCACCTCCGGCTGCCCGACCAGCGCCGCGGCCAAGGATGCGCGGGAGCGCTGCCCCCCGGAGAGATTGGCGACGAGCTGGTCGGCGTGGTCGGTGAGCCCGACCTGTTCGATGGCAGCGTCAGCGTCGGCGTGTGACCTGCGCAGCAGGGCCCCGAAGTAGCGGACGTTCTGCCGCACCGAGAGGTCGTCGTAGACGCTCGGTGCCTGGGTGACGTAGCCGACGCGGTGGCGAAGATCCTTGTCACCGGCGGGCAGGCCGAGCACGGAGATGGCGCCCGACTCGACCACCTGCACGCCGACGATGGAGCGGATCAGCGTCGACTTGCCGCCGCCCGAGGGCCCGAGCAGGCCGGNNGCGGGAATGTCGAGGGAGAGACCGGGTAGTACCTTCCGTCCGCCGCGGACCACCACCAGGTCGTTGATCGTGATGGCTGGGGGCATGGAGAGTCCACTGCGGCGGGCCGCCGTCTTCGGGGTGCTCGTCTCGTCTGTCGGCAGCGCGTGCCGCGGTGCGTAATTCCCCATGTGAACAGCTCCTGCTTGCCGTTGGACCAGTGGTGCGCCATCGGCGGGTTGACGTCCGCGGCGGCGCGCGGGCTCAGCCACGGCGGGGGTCCAGTTGGCGCTGGCGGGCGGCGGCCAGGGTTTCCTGCAATTCGGTGCGCAGGCTCGTCCACTCGTCCGGGGCGAACCAGCGGACGTCGTGTGACTCCGCGCTGACAACGGGCGGGACGTGCGGTGCGAGCACCAGGAAGCGGACGTCGAAGTGCCGCGTCGGGCCGGCCGAACCGCGGCAGGTGATCGGGTGCACGTCCAGGTGCACGG
>DGKN01000238.1:0-215 GCA_002387005.1 Propionibacteriaceae bacterium UBA4569 | reverse complement strand
TCGATGACCAGGTCGGGCAGTCCGGTCTCCTCACCCGCCTCGCGCAGGGCAGTATCCGCGAGGGTTGCGTCAGTGGCCTCCTCGACGTGCCCACCGGGCTGCAGCCACGCGCCCACGATCTTGTGGTGCACCAGGCAGGCGTTGCCACCGGGGTCCAACACCAGCGCGGAGGCGGTGAGGTGCCCCGGCAGGCAGCTGCGGCGGCAGACGTCCTC
>DGKN01000032.1 GCA_002387005.1 Propionibacteriaceae bacterium UBA4569 | reverse complement strand
AGATCGAGGTCATCAGGCAGGCGACGAAGACCAGCCCCCGCACGATCGCGACCCGCCACGAGAGGCGGGGGGACAGAGCGTCGTCCTGCGGGACCACTCGCAGGCCCATGATCATCTTGCCGACGGTGGCCCCCCGCCAACGCAGCATGGCCACCACGTAGACCAGTGTCAGCACTGCCTGTGCGGCCACCACCACGGACGCAGGACCCACCAGGTCGTAGCCGCCCACGCTCGGCGCCGCCGTGCCCTGCTCGATGGCTCGCAGATAGTCGTCCATGAACTGGGCGTAGGCATTCGAGAAGCGCTGCGACCAGTGGCCCAACAGCAGGTTGAGCAGGAAGGTCAGCATCATCGTGTCGAGCACATGGGCCGCCACCCGCTGCCACCAGGAGGCCAGCGGCATGCCGTCCGGCGTCTGCGACTCAGCCGCCGTCCACTGGGGCTGCTGCTGCCAGGCGCCCTGTGGTTGTGGCTGCCACGGGGACTGCTGCGGCAACGGCTGGGGTTGCGGGGTTGGCAGGGTCTTCTGGGCGCGTGTGTTGTGCGTCCATTGCTGGCCGTCCCAATACCGTTCGCGGGTCGGGTCGGCCGGGTCGGGGTACCAGTCCATGGCAGGGAGTGCTTGGTTCACCCGCCCAGTTTTCCACGTCGCCGTGGGAGACTGGACAAACCATGGAATCAATCGGCCGTTATCGCATCACCTCGCGCATCGGCGCCGGCGCCTTTGCCACGGTCTACAAGGCCCATGACGACCAACTGGACGTGCCGGTCGCGGTGAAGGTGCTGTCCGAGGCATGGGCCGCGGACGAGGACGTGCGCGGCCGATTCCTGGCCGAGGCCCGGCTGTTGCGCCGCATTCAGGATGAGCGGATCGTGCGCGTCTACGACGTGGGCACCATCGACGGCGGCCGTCCCTACTTCGTCATGGACTACGCCGACAGCGGGACGTTGGAGAGCCTGCGCGGCAATCTCGTGGAGCCCGGACGCGCGTTGCGACTGGTCGCGGAGGCTGCTCGCGGCCTCGAGGTGCTCCACCGGGAAGGAATGGTGCACCGTGACGTCACCCCCGGCAACATCCTGTTGGCCCACACCCCGCACGGTTTGCGGGTGATGCTGGCCGACCTGGGGGTCGCCTCCCGGATCATCGGCGAGGGGGACGCCATGACGGCAGGCACCCCCGCATACATGGCCCCCGAACAGGCCACCGGACGAGGGGTCGACCAGCGCAGTGATGTCTACTCCATCGCGTCGGTGGCCTACGCCCTGCTGGTGGGCCGGCCGCCGTTCGACGTCCGCAGTCTGGACGACGTGATCGCACGCGACCTCGCGATCGGGCCTTCCCCCGTGTCGGCGCTGGTGGGGGCCCCACCCGCTCTGGACTCCCTGTTGACACGGGCGCTCTCCCCTGACCCGGACCTGCGTCCACAACGTGCGGTCGATCTCGCCACGGCCCTCGACCAGGTCGCGGACGTCCTGCCGGGCGGGCAGAGCCACCGCCCCCGACCCTTGGCCCCTGCCGCCGGCCAGTCGCCCACGACGTCGGCTGGCATGCCCCAGACCGTGCCCGCCGCCAGCGCACCCCTGGTGCACCCGAACGAGACCCCCGCTTCCATGCTGCAGAACTATCTCGGCCCCGGGCGCTACGAGGTGGCTCGACCCGTCGAGCGCCATCCTGCGTCCTGGTATGCCTTCGTGGGGGTCGCACTGTTGGCGCTGACGGTGCTCGTGGCGCTGCTCACGAAGGGTTGGCTGGAGAGCTGACGGGCCCGACCCGGAGCGCCGCCATCAGGCCCACGCCCGCCGAGACCAGCGCGACGACGAAGAGCAGCACGAAGGCATGCCCCGAGCGTCCGTGCAGGGAGTAGAAAACGGTCCCCGCCAGACCTCCGACCAACGAGTTGCCCAGACCTTCGGCGACCTGCAGGGAGGAGGTGTTGCGCCCCAGCGATCGCACCGCGGAAAGGCTCATCACGGCCAGTGAGGTGCTGGCCACAGCCAGACCCATGCCCAGCCCGGCGACCGTCCAGCCGACGACCCCCAGCCACAAGGTCCCGCGGGGGTGCCAGCTGGACAGGGCCACCCCAGCCACGCCCACGCCGGTGGCGACCAGCCCGGCGACGATCACCTGTTGGCGTTCCCAGCCCAGCCAGGTGCGGGACTGGAGCCAGGAACCGAAGGTCCAGCCAAGGGACCCGATCGTGAGCACCAGGCCTGCCTGCCACAGTTCCAGGTGGCGCTGCTCGACCCACGACAAGGGCAGGAAGGTCTCGGCGGCGAAGAAGGCGCCGGCCTGTGCGGCGCGCGTCCACATCACCGCGGGCAGTCCGGGACGAACACCCCAAAAGCCCGGCGGCATGAGCCGAGGCACGCTCACCGCCAGCACGACCAGCGCCAGTCCANNCCCGCCAGTCCAGCATCTGCCCGGCTCCCTGCAACAGCGCGACACCTGCCGCGGCACCACCAGCCGCCCACAGCGGGACGGCCTGCTCGTCAGACTCCGGATCGGCCTGCCTGGACGCGTTGACGAGGGCCAGCGGACGCGCCGACAACAGGCCCGCGGCCAGCACGACCGGGACGATGGCCCAGAAGACCCAGTGCCACCCGAAGTGGCGCGTGACCAGCGCACTGATCGGCGGCCCGATGAAGGCAGGCATCACCCAACAGACGCTGAACCAGGTCATGATCGTGGCCCGGGCCGACTCCTCGAAGACGGTCCCGATCACCACCATCAGACACAGGTTCATCGCGCCACCACCCAGGCCCTGCAGGAAGCGGGCTGCGACCAGCACCTCCATCGAGGGCGCCGCGCCAGCCACCAAGAGCCCCGCGAGGAAGAGCGCTCCTCCTCCCACCAGCGGCTTCACCGGGCCCATCCGGTCGGCAAGGCGCCCCGCAACCACGGTCGCGAAGGTCATGCCGAGGACGAAGAGGGTGAACACCCAGGCATAGAGCCGGGTCCCCTGCAGGTCGGACGCGGCAGCTGGCATCGCGGTCGACACGGCGATGTTCTCGAAGGCGATCGCGACCACACCGGTCAGCAGCCCGACCAGCAACGACCGCCGTTGGTCCCCCGACATGGCTGCCCGCACCGGGGCGGGAGTCGGGGAGGTCACCGCGCCATGGTGCCACGAAGATCACCGGCCCGGGAAAGGTGCGGGTCTTCGACGACCGAGGGGACGCGCCGTCCTACAATGGCCGCCATGACCCAGCACCTGGCACCCGGTTCGCAGACCGTCCTCGATGAGCGGACCCAGCAGGCCGAGGACGGGGACCACGAGCGCTTCTCGCACTACGTCCCCAAGGCCAAGCTCACCGAGGCGATGGTGAACGGCACGCCCGTCGTGGCGCTGTGCGGAAAGGTGTGGGTGCCCTCGCGCAACCCCGACCGCTTTCCGATCTGCCCCGAGTGCAAGGACATCTGGGCGTCCTTCAAGCACGGTGGCGACCAGGNNACATCGCGCTCGGGGCGCTGTGGGACCAGGCCCAGACCAGCGGCGAGTACCACTGGTCGACGCTGGAGCACTCGATCAAGGAAGTCGGCTACCTGCACGCCTCCGACAGCTACGAGCAGGCCTGGCGCGTGGCGAGCTATCTGTTCGACGAGGTCGACAGCGAGCTCGTGCTGCTCGACCTCGACCGGGAGGCCATGGCCGCCGCAGGGCTGAGCGTGGTCTTCGAGCCCTTCTCCCCCAATGACCCCGGCGCCGAGAACTTCCCGCACGTGTACGGGGGCGCCTTGCCGGTCACGTGCGTCACGCGGGAGACCCGATTCGCGAACAGTGCGGACCTGATCGACGGGCTGATGGCCTTCCAGGCTGCCGGGTCCCCGCCCGGCATCAGGAGCGAGGAAGGTCAGCCCCAGGCCTGACGGCCGTCACCAGGCAGCGCCCGTGGTCCTCGACGGGAGCGCTCGTCCGACAGGCAGCACCACATAGGCCAGGCCGCCGCTGCGCCCCCACGCCGACTCGAACTGGGCCCGCGCGTAGGTCTTCGAGACCAGTGCATTGCTGGCCCTCAGCGCCGACGCCGGATCGTTGACGCGCACATCTCCAGCAGCATCGAAGCCGCGCAGCACCATCAGGTGACCGGGGGTGGAGAACCCGGCGCCGGCCAGTTGGGAGCTGGTGAAGGCTGTGGACACCGCGAGCGGGATCCCGGCGCGGACGAACCTCTCGGCGTCGACCAGTGAACGCAGGCGGGTGACGAAGCCCGTCAGGCCGCGCGCGCCGGCATAGGCGACGTTGAACGACCAGTTGCCGGTGCCGTGGTAGCCAATGTCGTAGACGCCCCGGGCGACGTGGTCGACCTGAGGGTTCTGGTGTGGGGTGGGGCGCACCCAGGCCGTCTCGGTGCTCGTGGGACCCTTCTTCCAGTAGTCGAGCAGCATCGCCATCGAGGTCGCCGAGCACCAGGCCGCCCCGCCGCCATCCAGGGACGGGTAGTGGGACTTGTGCAGCATCTGGGAGTAGGCGGGCACCGCCAACTGCACCGCACCACCGGGGCCGAAGCGACTCACCGGCGTGGCGGACTGGATCGGGGTCGCGCTGACCCCGGCCACCTGACGCACGACCGGGGCGATCGTCGTCCCCCGCGGCCGCAACAGGTCGATGGCCACCTGCCAGGCGGAGAAGGTGACTCCTGCGGCGGCCTTCAGCGTGTCGGTCGCAGTCTTCGCCACGGCGTCCGCGGTGGCCGGCTGGGAGCTGCGCACCGGGCCCTCACCGCTGGAGGCCCACAGCGCCACGGTCGTCCACTGCGACCAGGTGCCGGACTGGTTGCGGGCCCGTACGCGCACCCGGATGGCGGTCCGGACGGGCGTGGAGGCAATCCAGGAGGGGACGAGGCTGGTGGCGGCGATCCCCGTGATGACCACCGGGGAGGTCCACGTCGCGACGTCGAAGGTCCACTTGCGGCCTCCGTGCGGGTCGGCCCAGGCCCAGCTGGAACTGGGCCGGACGAAGACCAGCCCCGCGCTGGTGGTGGCCGTGCCGGCGTGGCGGCCGGCCCCGAAATCCTTCCCGCTCCAGCGAGCGAGCCGGGAGGCCCGGGGCGCCGTCGCTGCATCGGCCAGCAGCGGCGAGCAGAGCAGAAGCCCGGAGGCGGCACCGGTGAGGACATGGCGTCGGGAGATCAGCACCGCGCANNAGGTCCGGCGCCAACATCGCCGTCCACACCGGGTGCGCAACCGTCCGCGATGCACGGCGCGCGACGCAGGGCTGCGCAACGCGGTTGAATGGATGCGTGACCCAGCAACAGCAGACAATCCGCGTCCACGCCGCCCTCGGGCTGTTCCTGGCCCTGCCCTTGGCCCTGACGGCCTGCGCCTCGGACGCATCGACCTCACAACCTGCCGCCGTCTCCTCCAGCACCATCGCTGTGCCTGCAAGCTCGCTGCCGGCCGTGACCCCGAGCGCCAGCGCCACCTCAGCGACGAGCAGCGCCTCAACCCCCGCTGCTTCCACCAGCCAGGCGACACGATCCGCCTCGGCCGCCACCACCCAGCCCTCGTCCGCCGAGGCCAGCTCGACCGCAACCCAATCGGTCACCGCGACCGCGGCCCCGATCGGCTTGCCGGACGAGTTCGCAGGCTTCACCAAGGTCGAGTCGTCCAATGAGGGACGCTGGGACGTCGCTGGCTACGCCGAGGGATCGACCGTCGTGCAGGTGCGCGCTGCGCGCACGCCCAATGACCTCCAGACCGTGCTGAAGTCGATCGTCGGCAGCACCGGCACCAAGTTCGGATCGGGCTACTGCGGCCAGCGGGAGCGCGTCAGCGCCTGCGTCANNCTCTTCGAGGCGATGGGCTGAAAGGGTCAGAGACTCGCGATGTGGGCCAGCGCCAGGTCGTAGCCGCCCAAGCCCAGACCGGCGATGACGCCCTGCACATAGGGTGAGACCACCGAGTGGCGCCGGAACTCCTCGCGGGTGTGGATGTTGCTGATGTGTACCTCGACGACAACCGGCACTTGAACGACCGCGTCCGCGATCGCGATCGAGTAGTGGCTCCAGGCCGCAGGGTTCAGCACCACCGCCTGCTGGGCATCGGCGGCCTCGTGCAGCCAGCCCACCAGTTCAGCCTCGGAATCAGTCTGGCGCACCTCGACGTCCAAGCCCAGACCGCGCCCCGTCACGACCAAGTGCTCGGCGAGCTGCTGGTGGGTCGTCGACCC
>DGKN01000079.1:881-2765 GCA_002387005.1 Propionibacteriaceae bacterium UBA4569 | reverse complement strand
CGCACCGGTCCGCGACACCGACCACTCCCTCAAGGCGGGCCGGCGCGGCCCGACCCTGCTGCAGGACCACCACCTGCGGGAGAAGGTCAGCCACTTCGACCACGAGCGCATCCCGGAGCGCGTCGTGCATGCCCGTGGTGCCGCCGCCCACGGCACCTTCGTCGCAAACGGCGCGGCAGAGTCGATCTGCGTGGCCCCCTTCCTCGCCAAGGGCGTCGAGACCGACACCTTCGTCCGTTTCTCGACCGTGCTGGGCAGCCGTGGCTCGATGGACCTGGCCCGCGACACCCGGGGCTTCGCGACCCGCTTCTACACCTCGGAGGGCAACTTCGACCTGGTCGGCAACAACATGCCCGTCTTCTTCATCCAGGACGGCATCAAGTTCCCCGACATCGTGCACGCCGCCAAGTGGCACCCCGACCGGGAGATCCCGCAGGCCCAGAGCGCGCACGACACCTTCTGGGACTTCGTTTCGCTGCACACCGAGACCCAGTTCCACACCCTGTGGAACATGTCCGACCGCGGCATCCCGCGCTCCTACCGGATGATGGAGGGCTTCGGCGTCCACACCTGGCGCTTGATCAACTCCGAGGGCAAGACGTCCTTGGTCAAGTTCCACTGGAAGCCGCGTCTGGGCGTCCATTCGGTGACCTGGGAAGAGGCGATCATCACCAATGGCGCTGATCCCGACTTCCACCGCCGCGACCTGGCGGACGCGATCGAGGCCGGCGCCTACCCGCAGTGGGACCTGGGCGTGCAGGTGATGCCCGACACCGAAGACCAGATGTTCGAGGGGATCGACCTGCTCGACCCGACCAAGCTGGTTCCCGAGGAACTCGTCCCGGTGCAGGTGATCGGCACCATGACGCTGAACCGGAACCCGGTGAACTTCTTCGCCGAGACCGAGCAGGTGGCCTTCAACCCCGCCAACCGGGTGCAGGGCATCGACTTCACCAATGACCCCCTGCTGCAGGCCCGCCTGTTCAGCTACCTGGACACCCAGATCACCCGTCTGGGCGGCCCGAACTGGAACCAGCTGCCGATCAACCGCGCGCACGCGCCGATCAACGACATGCTGCGCGACGGTTTCCACCAGGACGCGGTGCACGGTGGCGTCGCCCCCTTCCACCCGAACACCCTGGACGCCAACAACCCGTCGCTGGCCGGGGACGAGCAGCACGCGGTGATCGACTTCCCCGCGCCGATCGCGCAGGGCACCAACACCCGCGAGCAGTCGGCCAGCTTCGACGACCACTACTCGCAGGCAACGCTGTTCTACCGCTCGATGACCCCGGTGGAACGCGACCACATCATCGCCGCCTACACCTTCGAGCTCCTGAAGTGCTGGGAGGAGGCGGTGCGGGTGCGCCAGCTGCAGTGCCTGGCCAACATCGACGCCGACTTGTGCGCGGCCGTCGCGCTGGGGCTGGGGATGGACGCCCCCAAGCCCACCCAGCCACCCGTCGAGCCGGCGCAGCTCAGCCCGTCGCTGTCCCAGTTGGGCGAGACCTTCCCCGTCGACGGACGCCAGGTGGGCATTGTCGTCGGCGAGAAGGCGGACGCCGCCTCGGTGCAGGCACTGCAAGGTGCGCTGTCGGCCGCTGGCGTCGTGCCGCTGGTCGTGGCCCCGCATGGTGGCAAGGTCGCTGGGCTGACGGTCCAGCGGACGTACACGACGGCCGCCTCGGTGGAGTTCGACGCCGTCGTGGTGGTCGGGGACGTCCCCCCGGCCCCGGATGCCCAGCCCACGCTGGACGCCAAGGCCGGCGCCGATGACCCGAACGGCGCCGTCGACCCGCGCGTCAGCAAGCTCGTCGGCGAGGCGTGGCGTCACGCCAAGGCGATCGGACTGGTGGACGCAAAGGCGGCCGCCCAGGCCCTCAA
>DGKN01000079.1:0-869 GCA_002387005.1 Propionibacteriaceae bacterium UBA4569 | reverse complement strand
ATGGGAGCGGTTCGTCCCCGTCTCGCAGTGACAGCTTGGACGTCGCACTGAGGGGTGCGCACAACACAGCCGGGGCGTGGGTCCGAAAGGGTCCACGCCCCGGCCGTCCGCGTTCTGCACCCGGATCAGCCACGGACGTCCGGTGCGTTGGGCAGCGCACGAGGAATTGGGTAGCCTGAGCGACAGCAGCCCTGTCGACGGGTCAACGTCGAAGCGTCGTCAGGCCAACCGTTTTCAAGGAGGAAACATGGCAGGTCGCATCCGCAACGAGGGTTACCGCAGCAAGGTCATGTCCGCCGCTGATGCCGCTGGGCTGATCCAGCACGGCGACAAGATCGGCTTCGCGGGCTTCACCGGTTCGGGCTACCCGAAGGAGTTCCCGCAGGCGCTTGCGAACCACATCAAGGAGGCCCAAGGTCGCGGCGAGCAGTTCACCGTCGACATGTTCACCGGCGCCTCGACCGCTCCCGAACTCGACGGTGCGCTGGCCGAGACCGGTGGCGTCGGCTTCCGCACGCCCTACCAGTCCGACCCCATCATGCGGTCCAAGATCAACGACGGCACCTCCTTCTACAGCGACATCCACCTGTCGCACCTGGCGAACCAGATCACCTACGGCTACTTCGGCAAGATCAACGTCGCCGTCATCGAGGCGACCATGATCCTCGAGGACGGCTCGGTCGTCCCCTCGTCGTCGGTCGGCATGAACCGCACCTACCTGGAGCAGGCCGACAAGATCATCATCGAGGTCAACGAGTGGCAGTCCGAGGGCCTGTACGGCATGCACGACATCTACGGTGACATCGCGGTGCTGCCCCCGAACCGCAAGCCGCTGCCGATCACGTCCCCCTCCGACCGCATCGGCAAGC
>DGKN01000137.1 GCA_002387005.1 Propionibacteriaceae bacterium UBA4569 | reverse complement strand
CGGCCAGGCCATCGAGGAGCACAAGCTCGTGACCTTGGGCCAGCCCGAGGTCGACGTCACCAAGCTTGAGGACGGCCAGCTGGTCGAGTTCACCGCCGAGGTTGACGTTCGTCCCGAGTTCGATCTGCCGTCGTTCGCCGACATCTCCGTCGAGGTCGACCCGGCCACCGTGGACGAGTCGGACGTCGAGGAGCGCGTCGACATCCTGCGCCAGCGCTTCGCCACGAATGCCGACGTCGAGCGCGCCGCGGCCGAGGGTGACCTGGTCACCATCGACCTCGAGGGCCGCCAGGACGGCGAGGTGCTCGAGGACGCCACCGCGACCGGCATCCAGTACAAGCTCGGTTCGGGCGGCATGCTCGACGGGCTGGATGAGGCCATCTCCGGCTTGTCCGTCGGCGACACCAAGACCTTCACCTCGACCCTGCTGGGCGGCGCCCACAAGGACGAGCAGGCCGAGATCACCGTCACGGTGACCAAGGTCGCCGAGCAGACCCTGCCCGAGATCGACGACGAGTTCGCCATGATGGTGAGCCAGTTCGACACCGCCGACGAGATGCGCAACGACCTGCGCAGTCGCGTCGAGCAGATGGCGCGCCTCGACCAGGCCGCCGATGCCCGCGACAAGGTGCTGGAGGCGGTCATCGCCAAGACCTCCTTCGACCTGCCGACCAACCTGGTCGACGCCGAGATCGCCGCCCGCAAGGAGCAGGTGACCAACCAGCTCGCCGCTGCCGGCCTGAGCGTGGAGCAGTACCTGCGCGACGCCGAGGACGAGACCGCCGAGACCGAGGATGACTTCTGGGCCGAGATCGAGAAGCGTTCGATGGACGCTCTCAAGGCTCAGATCGTGCTCGACAAGCTGGCCGACGACGAGGAGATCGACGTCAACCAGCAGGAACTGATCGAGCTCGTCTTCGCGAAGGCTCAGCAGAACGGGACCTCCCCCGAGCAGGAGATCCAGCACATGTCCGAGCACAACCACCAGTTCGAGTGGATGCAGGAGGCTCGTCGCTCCAAGGCCCTCGCCAAGATGGTCAATGACGCCACGATCACCGACACCAACGGTGCGAAGGTCGACCTGTCGAAGCTGGGCCCGGACGGCTCGATCCTCGAGTCTGACGAGGCTGACGAGGCTGACGACGCGAAGGCTCCCGTCGAAGACACCAAGCCCGCCAAGAAGGCTGCGGCGAAGAAGGCTCCGGCGAAGAAGGCTGCCGCCACCGCCGAGGCCGACGACGCTGCCCATGCCCCAGAGGAGGAGGCCGCTGAGGCGGCCGAGCCTGCCGCGAAGAAGGCTCCGGCGAAGAAGGCCCCGGCCAAGAAGACGGCTGCCAATAAGGCTGCCGCCAAGCCCGAGGCCCCGGCCGACCAGGCCTGAGCACGAACCACGTGATGGACGGGCGTCGCACTCCGCTGGTGTGCGGCGCCCGTTCGTCGCCAATCCGGCAGTCTGCTGACTGCCGTCCCTGAAGCCGGCTGTCGTGAACAGAGGAGTGCCCGTGCTGGAGAAGGTTCGCAACCTGCTGCGCCGCGATGTGGAGCCGGTGGCCGCGGTCGTCGTGGCCCAAGAGCCACTCGGTCCCGAGACAGCCCAGGAGGTGATCGACCGCGTGACTGATCCGCGGGCCCGGGTGGTCGTCCGGGAGGAGGGCCTGGGCACGGAGCTCGACCCTGCAGCGCAGTTCGCCCCCACGCCTACCGAGACTGCCGCATCTGGCCTGCCGCGTTTCGCCGTGGCCGTGCTGTCGATCGCCGCGATCCTGGTCGGGCTGCGGCAGCTGCAGGGATTCGCGTCCTTCGTCGCACCCGCCTTCTTCGCCCTCAACCTGATGATCACCGCCTACCCGCTCAAGCGGCTGCTGTCGCGTGCCGGCGTGCCCGACTGGCTGGGTTCGCTGGTGGCCGGCCTCGCCGTTCTGCTGGCACTGTCACTGATGCTGTTCGGGCTGGTCTACGCGGTCAGCGCCATGGTCGCCGAGCTGCCCAAGTACGAGACGCAGTTCACCAGCATCTATGAGCAAACCGTTGCCCTGGCGACGCGCTACTTCAATCTGGACGAATCGCAGTTGCTCGACAAGCTCAAGGGCATCGACCCCTCGAGCCTGATGAGCGTGGTGACCGGCTTGCTGAGCAATGCCCAGGGCGTCGCCTCACTGCTGATCGTGCTGGTCACCACCTTGATCTTCATGGTGATGGACTCCGCCGACATCGAGAAGCGCCTCGAGGCTGCCGCCTCGACGCATCCCCGCGTGGTCGACGGTCTGTCCAGCTTCGCGCAGGGCATCCGCAAGTACTGGCTCGTGACCACCTTGTTCGGCCTGATCGTGGCGGTGCTCGACTACGGCATCCTGCTCGGCATCGGCGTCCCGCTGTCGTTGACCTGGGCGCTGTTCAGCTTCCTGACCAACTACATCCCCAACGTCGGCTTCGTGATCGGCGTCGTCCCGCCGGCGTTGCTGGCGCTGGTGGACCAGGACTGGCAGGCGGCGCTGATGGTCGTCGTCCTCTACACCGTCGTGAACTTCGCCGTGCAGTCAATCATCCAGCCGCGCGTCGCGGGTGATGCGGTCGGCCTGACGCCCACGCTGTCGTTCCTGTCGTTGCTACTGTGGTCCTATGTGCTCGGCGCGACGGGTGCGCTGGTGGCCCTGCCCGCCTCTCTCCTGGTGAAGGCCCTACTCGTGGATGTCGACCCCAGGGCCCGCTGGACCAACACCCTGATTTCCTCCCGAATCGGTGACGGGGACCCGATCGACTCAGGAGTTTCCCGAGCGGTCTGAGCTCGGGGCCCCGCAAGATCTCATAGCAGGTGCATTCCCGTCCGCGCCAACAGCGAACAGGCGTGGCACTTCATTGTTTTGTCGGATGGGCCGGGTAGGTTCGTCGCGTGAACGAAAACATGGATCGTGGTCTCCGTGCCGCAGCCGTTGGCGGCTCCGGCATCGGGATGACCGACAATGTCTACCAGTCGCTGCTGGCCAACCGCATCGTCTTCCTCGGTGACGAGGTGAAGGACGAGAACGCCAACGCCATCTGCGCGCAGCTGCTGCTGCTCAATGCGGAGGATCCCAACTCCGACATCTTCTTGTACATCAACTCTCCGGGCGGCTCGGTGACCGCTGGCATGGCGATCTTCGACACCATGCAGTGGATCAGCAATGACGTTGCCACGGTTGCGATGGGCCTGGCCGCCTCGATGGGCCAGTTCCTGCTGAGCGCCGGAACCAAGGGCAAGCGGTTCGCGCTGCCGCACAGTCGCATCATGATGCACCAGCCCTCGGGCGGCATCGGTGGCACCGCCTCCGACATCCGGATCCAGGCGGAGCAGTCGCTGCACGTCAAGAAGGAGATGGCGACGCTGATCGCCCAGCACACCGGCCAGTCGATCGACCAGATCGAGGCCGACTCCGACCGCGATCGGTGGTTCACGGCCCAGCAGGCGCTGGAGTACGGGTTCATCGACCACGTCTACGAGCGCGCCAGCCAGATCACCACCGACGCCCCCAACCAGTGAGCACCCTGAGATGACCATCAACATGAACCCCGCACTGCCCGGCGGCATGGCCCCGGCCAGCCCGTCCATGGACTACTACATCCCGCAGTGGGAAGAGCGCACCAGCTACGGCGTGCGTCGCGTCGACCCCTACACGAAGTTGTTCGAGGACCGCATCATCTTCCTCGGCACCCCGATCAGCGACGACATCGCCAATGCGGTCATGGCCCAGCTGCTGTGCCTGCAGTCGATGGACGCCGACCGTCCGATCTCGATGTACATCAACAGCCCCGGTGGTTCCTTCACCGCTCTGACGGCGATCTACGACACGATGCAGTACATCAAGCCCGACGTTCAGACCGTCTGCCTCGGCCAAGCAGCCTCGGCTGCAGCGGTCATCCTGGCGGCCGGGACGAAGGGCAAGCGCCTCGCGCTGCCGAACTCGCGGATCCTGATCCACCAGCCGGCGACCGAGGGCACCTACGGCCAGTCGTCCGACCTGGAGATCCAGGCGCGCGAAATCCTGCGCATCCGTTCCCTGATGGAGACGATGCTGGCCAAGGACACCGGCCAGAGCGTGGAGACGGTCAGTCGTGACATCGAGCGCGACAAGTTCCTGACCGCCGAGGAGGCCGTCCAATACGGCATCATCGACGAAATCCTGCCTTCACTCAAGGGCGCCAACTGACCCAGGATTGACACCCTGTCCGCCCGCCCCGGAATGCTTCGAGGAGCGAGCCGGGGCGGGCTAGGGTAGGGCGACAGTCTGGAAAGGAGCACAGCATGGCACGCATCGGTGAGTCCGGTGACTTGTTCAAGTGCTCGTTCTGCGGCAAGAGCCAGAAGCAGGTGAAGAAGCTCATCGCGGGTCCCGGCGTGTACATCTGCGACGAGTGCATCGACCTGTGCAACGAGATCATCGAGGAGGAGTTCAGCGAGGGCACCGATGTCGGCATGCTGGACGATCTCCCCAAGCCCACGGAAATCCGCAACTTCCTCGACACCTACGTGATTGGCCAGGACAGGGCCAAGCGCGCCCTGGCCGTGNNCCAGCGCCACTCCTGCCCGCCGCGGCGCCGATGATGACGGCGTTGAACTGGGCAAGTCGAACATCCTGTTGATCGGCCCCACCGGCTGCGGCAAGACCTATCTCGCGCAGACGCTGGCCAAGATGCTCAACGTCCCCTTCGCCATGGCGGACGCGACGGCGCTCACCGAAGCCGGCTATGTGGGCGAGGACGTCGAGAACATCCTGCTCAAGTTGATCCAGGCTGCCGACTTCGACGTGAAGAAAGCCGAGACCGGCATCATCTACATCGACGAG
>DGKN01000173.1 GCA_002387005.1 Propionibacteriaceae bacterium UBA4569 | reverse complement strand
GCGCGGCCGCCACCATCGTCTCGTCCCGCCAGACCCACGCGGGCATGGGGTAGAGGGGCACCGTGCCGGCGAGGTAGCTGAGACGTTCGCGGCCGTCCTCGGTCATGCCCTTCGGCTCGGGCACCTCGGTCATCCCCTTGGCGCGGCAGTGGCGCAGCAGCCGGTGCACCGCCGGCGTCCAGGGGCCGGCGGTGCGCAGCNNACTGGCCGTCAGGCGGGCCCGTCGGCGAACCACTGGCCGGTTGAGCCCAGTCTCGTCGCGGCGAAACCGCGAAAATCGCCACCGAGACGGCATGTGTTACATCAGGCTGCGAGTTCGTCACCAGGATGGCGAAATCTGCGGTCTGTGGCGCGTGTCACCCGGGCATGTGAGGATGCAGACATGCAGATCACCCAGTTGGGACATTCCGCGATCCTGGTCGAGGTGGCCGATCGCCGGATCCTGTTCGACCCGGGCAATTTCTCCGAAGCCTGGCACGGTCTGACCGACCTGGACGCGATCCTGGTCACCCACCAGCACCCCGACCACGCCGACCCGAAGCACCTGCCCGCCCTGGTCGCCGCGAACCCGCAGGCCACGCTGTACACCGAGCCCTCGGTGCCTGAGAAGGTTGACCCGCCGAGCGCGCGGCCCATCGCCGCCGACACCAGCGTGGAGTTGGGCGGGGTGACCATCAGTGCGGTGGGCGGCACCCACTCCGTGATCCACCGCGACATTCCGCTGGTCGGCAATGTCGGGCTGGTGCTGGCTGCCGAGGGGGAGCCCACCCTGTTCCACCCGGGCGACTCGCTGGCCACCTGTCCCGCCGGGGTGGACGTGCTGGCCGCCCCCGCGCACGGGCCCTGGGCGGCGATGAAGGAACACATCGACTTCGTGCGCGACGTCGGCGCCGGTGAGGGCTTCCTGATCCATGACGGCCTGCTCGCCCAGCGCGGCTGGCAGCTGGCCTTCGACCGGCTAAACGAGATGACCGAGACCCGGTTCACCGACCACCGCGACGCCGAGCCCTTCGTCGTGGGGTGATGCAGTCGACACCGCCAGGGCCGACGGGGGCGGGCACGCTGACTAGGCTGGGGTCGTGACCTCACTGCTGTGGCTGCGCGACGACCTGCGGCTGGCCGACCATCCCGCGCTGACCGCGTGCTGCAGCGACCCCGACGACCCGGTGGTCGCGGTGTGGATCCATGAAGGTCGTGGTGCCGACGGGCAGGGCCGCCCCACGGGGCCGCGTCCGCTGGGCGCCGCCACCCGGTGGTGGTACCACCACAGCCTGCGAGAACTCTNNGTGTTCGCCCGTGGCGACAGCGGCGAGGCCCTGCAGGGGCTGGTGGATGCCCTGCGGCCCCGGGCCGTCCACTGGACCCGGCGTTATGCCCCGGCCTCCTGTCGCCTGGATGCCAGCCTCAAGGAGAGCCTGGCCCCTTTCACCGAGGTGCACAGCCATCCGGGCAGCCTGCTGGTGGAGCCCTGGCTGACGCGGCCTTCGGGCGGCGGATACTACAAGGTGTTCACGCCTTTCCACCGGGCCGCCGCGGAGTTGCCGGTTGGCAACCCGCTGCCCGAGCCCAAGGCGGTCGCAGCGCCACCGGCGGAGGTGACGAGCACCCTGGCGGCGTTGCGCCGCGAAGGTGTGCTGTGTGGGCTGGACGAGCTGGGACTGCTCGACGACGGCCCAGCCTGGTGGGAGTCGACGCTGGAACTGCACTGGACCCCCGGTGAGCAGGCCGCGCTGGACCGGCTGGCGGCGGTTNNGGGCTACTCGGACACCCGCAACCTTCCGGCCGACCCGCTGGCCACGAGCGCGCTGTCCCCCCGCCTGCGGTGTGGGGAGCTGTCGCCCCGCCAGGCCCTGCAAGCGGTGAGACAGAGCACGGCGGCGGCCGCGGACCAGGCGGCGTGGGCTCGGCAGCTGTACTGGCGGGAGTTCTGCTGGCACCTGCTGCACCACGTCGAAGAGATCGAGTGGTCACCGTTCCGACCCGAGTTCGCCGACTTCCCCTACGAGCCGGACGACGAGCTGGTGAAGGCGTGGCAGACCGGCACGACGGGCATCGACCTCGTCGACGCCGGAATGCGCCAGCTGTGGCAATCCGGGTGGATGCACAACCGGGTGCGGATGGTNNCCGCGTCTCTATTGGCCAAGAACCTGCTGATCGACTGGCGGCTGGGGGAGCAGTGGTTCTGGGACACCCTCGTCGACGCCGACGAGGCCAACAATCCTGTCTCGTGGCAGTGGGTGGCCGGATGCGGGGCAGACCCCGCCCCCTACTTCCGGGTGTTCAACCCGGAGTTGCAGAGCGCCCGCTTCGACCCCGACGGCGTCTACGTGACGCGCTGGCTGGGCAGCGGGACGAGGCGCACGGTGCCTGCGGTCATCGACCTCGCCGCCACCCACAAGCAGGCCCTGGCGGCCTACGCCCAGCTGCGGGGCCGACCGTGAACCAGCCGTCCGACGGGGGAGCAGCAGCACGGTCAGGGCCGGCGCGGACCCCGGACGGGCACCACGATGTCATCAACGGCCGGCGATGGCGGGCCACTGATCCCGAGCTGCCTGCNNTCGAGACCCAGAACGCCTTGCGCCACCACCTCGGGGTCGCCCGGTCAGCCATCGGACGGCTCCGCGAGGAGGCTGACCGGTCTGTCTGGCGAGCCCGGGTACAGCTGGCCAAGGAGGGGCTCGGCGAACGAGGCACCCATGGTGGGAGATGGAGCTCGAGGAACGGCTGGCACGGGCGCACCACAGCTTGCGCGCCCTGGCCTGGCATCGGGTGAGGAGCGGTTTGGGTCGTGACTGCTGCCGCAGGCCGACCGGCCACGTCACTGGTGCAGCGCACCGGTGAGCAACACGTCCAGGCGCAGCCAGTGCGGTTCAGGCCTCCGTCTGCCTTGGGGTCAGATCACCCAGATGGTCACGCTCGAACCCTGCTTGGCCATGTTGCCCTGCGAGGGTGAGGCGGCGCGGACCACGTCCAGGCGGAGCCAGTCGGCGGTCGCGTGCACGACCTTGACCTTGAAACCGGCGGCGGTGAGCTTCTCGCTGGCCGACTGCTCGCTGGACCCCGCGACCGTCGGCACCTGGACCATCACCGGGCCCTTGGAGACGACGAGCCTGACCGGGTCGCCCTTGTACAAGGTGCCCTTGGCGGGACTCTGACTGACCACCCGTCCGGCGGCGACGGTGTCGGAGTTCTGCTCCGAGGTGGTCACCGTCAGCCCGAGGTTGCGCAGCGAGTAGCTGGCGTCGGTGGCCTTCTTCCCGGTCCAGTCGGTGACCTCGATCGGACGACGACCCTTGCTGATCGTCAGGTCGACCTCGACGCCCCTCTTCAGCAGGTCACCACGGCGCTGCGAAGTGGTGATCACCTGGTCGGCGGGGATCTGCTCGTCGTAGACCTTGGTGACGTCACCAACGGCCAGGTTGGTGTCGGTCAACGTCCGTGTGGCCTCGTCGAGTGTCAACCCGATCAGCTTGGGGACGGCGTAGCGCTCCGGCCCCTTGGACACATAGGCGACCACGGTTCCGTGGTTCTTGATCCGCTCACCGGATGCGGGCTCGGTGCGGATGACGGTTCCCTTGGGGATCGACTCGCTGTACTGCTGGACGAAGGAGACGGCCAGGCCATTGGCCGCGGCCACCGCATTCGCCTCCGACTGCTGGGTCGCGGCCAGCGCGGGGGTGGAGCTCCACTGCCCCTCGCTGAACCACCAGTAGGCGCCGCTGCACAGCGCGGTGGCCAGCACCAGCGTGAGCAGCAGGCCCAGCACCCCGCGGCGACGGCGCGCCATCTGGCGGCGGGTGTGGTCGTTGCTGAAGTGCTGCGGCGCCGGACGCGGGCCCTGGGAAG
>DGKN01000031.1 GCA_002387005.1 Propionibacteriaceae bacterium UBA4569 | reverse complement strand
CTGTCAGACACGCCCTAGGTGGCGCAGGTCACCCGGCTCAGCGCCATCGACGCGAGCATGCCCTGGGCGGCATCCAGGTGCCCTTCGAGAGCCCCGTGCACCACGCCTGCTGCAGCGAGCACGGCTGAGCCGGTCGCCCGGACGGGTCAGTTGCTCCAGGCGGCGGTAGCGCCGGAGTGCCCGGTCAGCACGGTGAACACGAGAACGGCGACGCCGAGCAGCACCACGAGCCACTTCACGGCCGACGCGAAGCGGGGCTGGCGTGCCTCGTTGGCACCCCAGCCGCTGGTCGCGCCGGAGGTGGCGGCGAAGCTCCAGGCGGCGAAGATCGCCAGCAGGGTCATCGGGACCGTGGCGATGGTCAGCAGACCAGCCATCTGGTCGTGCTTCTCGATCAGCGCCTTGTTGTCGGGGGTCGCGTGGGCGAGCTGGTCACCGGTGGCGCGGGTGACGAACAGCACCACCAGCGCGAGGGCGTTGACCACCATGCTGGGCAGGCGCAACCACCAGCGCCAGTCAGGGCGCAGCGCGTGCGCCATCGTGACGACGGCGGCCAGGGGGATCAGGGTGACGGCACCGTGGACGACGAGGGGATGGATCGGGAGGCTGAGCAGGTTCACGTGACCAGCATGGAATCCGTGCCGGTGGCTGACAACGAAGGTTCGGCTTGCCTCTCTCAGCGCGTGAACAGCTCGCCACGCGGGCCGATGAGGCAGGCCGTCGTCCTCGTCGGATTTGTCGGTGGCCCCGACTATGGTGGGGACTCGTTCGGAACGATCGAGGAGTGGCTGGGCAACTGATGGCGGACAACTTCGTGCACCTGCACACCCACACCGAGTTCTCGATGCTCGACGGTGCGGCGAAGAACTCCAAGCTGTTCGCGGAGGTCGCCCGCCAGGGCATGCCGGCCATCGCGATGACCGACCACGGCAACATGTTCGGCGCCTACGAGTTCTTCCAGACGTCCAAGAAGTACCCGGACGTGAAGCCGATCATCGGCATCGAGGCCTATGTCGCGCCCAGCTCGCGGCACTCCCGGGTGCAGGAGTTCTGGGCGACGGGCCGGCACGAGATGGGCGGCGACGCATCGGTCGAGGGTGGCAAGGACGTCTCCGGCGGTGGCCGCTACACCCACATGACGATGCTGGCCCGCAATGCCACCGGCCTGCGTAACCTGTTCACGCTCAGCTCGAAGGCGAGCTACGAGGGCTACTACATGAAGCCCCGGATGGACCGCGAGATCATCTCCGAGCTTTCCGAGGGGATCATCGCCACCACCGGCTGCCCGTCCGGTGAGGTGCAGACGCGGCTGCGCCTGGGCCAGTACGAGGAGGCCGTCAAGGCCGCCGCCGCCTACCAGGACATCTTCGGCCGCGAGAACTACTTCTGCGAGCTGATGGACCACGGAATCGCCATCGAACGCGACGTCCGCGACGGGCTGTTGCGCCTGGCCAAGCAGCTCAACATCCCGCTGCTGGCCACCAACGACTCGCACTACGTCACCGAAGACCAGGCCGACTCCCACGACAACCTGCTGTGCGTGGGCGTGGGACGCAACAAGGACGACCCCAACCGCTTCCGCTTCAACGGCTCCGGCTACTACATCCGCTCCAACGAGGAGATGCGCCAGCTCTTCGGTGAGCTGCCCGAGGCCTGCAACAACACCCTCGAGATCGCCGAGCGCATCGAGAGCTATGCCGACGTCTTCGCCTTCGTCGACCGGATGCCGCAGTTCGACGTCCCCGAGGGTGAGACCCAGGAGACCTGGCTGCGCAAGGAGATCGAGAAGGGCGTCCGCGTCCGCTTCCCGGACGGGGAGCCCGAGGGCCTGCGAGACCGGATCGAGACCGAGATGGCCGTCATCGGGCCGATGGGTTACTCGTCCTACTTCCTGATCGTCGCCGACATCTGCCGCCACGCGCGTGAGTCGGGCGTGCCGGTTGGTCCGGGACGAGGTTCGGCGGCCGGTTCGATGGTCTCCTACCTCACCCAGATCATCGAGGTGAACCCGATGCAGCACGGGCTGCTGTTCGAGAGGTTCCTGAACCCCGAGCGCGTCAGCCCGCCCGACATCGACCTCGACTTCGACGACCGCCAGCGCGACAAGGTCATCGACTACGTCACGAACAAGTACGGCAAGGAGTACACCAGCCAGGTCAACACCTTCGGCACCATCAAGGCGAAGGCCGCCGTCAAGGACGCGAACCGTATCCTGGGCTACCCCTTCGGGCTGGGCGACAAGATCACCAAGGCCATGCCGCCCGCGGTGATGGGCAAGGACGTCCCGCTCAACGACCTGTTCAACCCGCAGCACAAGCGCTACGCCGAGGGTGGCGAGTTCCGCGCTCTGTACGAATCCGACCCGGACGTGAAGAAGGTCGTCGACACCGGACGCGGGCTGGAGGGCCTGATCCGCGGCACCGGCGTGCACGCCTGCGCCTTCATCATCAGCCGCGAACGGCTGACCGACGTCATCCCCATGCACCGCCGGGACAAGGACGGCATGATCATCGCCGGCTTTGCCTATCCCCAGTGCGAGGAGATGGGCCTGATGAAGATGGACTTCCTCGGGCTGCGCAACCTCGGCGTGATCGACCAGACCATCAAGAATGTGCAGGCGAACCGGGGTGAGGAGGTCGACCTGCGGACGGTGCCCTTCGACGACCCGGCCACCTATGAGCTGCTCTCGCGCGGCGACACCCTCGGCGTCTTCCAGCTCGACGGTGGGCCGATGCGTTCGCTGTTGCGGCTGCTGAAGCCGACTACCTTCGACGACATCACCGCCGTCATCGCCCTGTACCGCCCGGGCCCGATGGGCGCCAACGCACACATCAACTACGCGGAGCGCAAGAACGGACGCCAGGCGATCGAGCCGATCCACCCGGAGCTGCGCGAGGCGCTGGACCCGATCCTCGGTGACACCTACCACCTGCTCGTCTACCAGGAGCAGATCATGGCGGCGGCCCGGCAGCTGGCCGGCTACACCCTCGGCGGCGCCGACCTGCTGCGCCGTGCGATGGGCAAGAAGAAGAAGGAAATCCTGGACAAGGAGTGGGAGCACTTCCGCGACGGCATGGCCGGCAACGGCTTCACCACCCCCGCCATCCAGGCGCTGTGGGACGTCTTCGTCCCCTTCGCCGACTACGCCTTCAACAAGTCCCACGCGGCCGGGTACGCCTATGTCTCCTACTGGACCGCCTACCTGAAGGCCAACTACCCGGCCGAGTTCGGCGCCGCGCTGCTCACGTCCGTCGGTGACGACAAGGACAAGATGGCGCTCTACCTGAACGAGTGTCGCGCGCAGCACATCCAGGTGCTGCCGCCCGACGTCAACGAGTCCGTCGCCGAGTTCGGTGCCGTCGGCAAGGACATCCGCTTCGGCCTGGGTGCCATCCGCAATGTCGGCGGCAATGTCGTCGAGGGCATCATCGCCGGACGCGAGGAGCACGGGCACGCGTCCGACTTCGGGCAGTTCCTCGACCACGTCCCGATCCAGGTCTGCAACAAGCGGACGATCGAGTCGCTGATCAAGGCCGGTGCCTTCGACTCGATGGGCCACGGACGGCGTCCGCTGATGGAGGTCTTCGAACCGGCCGTCGACCAGGTGATCGACCTCAAGCGCAACCAGGCGAACGGCCAGGACGACCTGTTCGGCTTCGGCGGCGGGGACGAGGCGGACCTCGGCCCGGCGCAGCAGCACGTCCTCGTCCCCGCGATCGACGACTGGGACAAGCGCACCAAGCTGGCCTTCGAGCGCGAGATGTTGGGGCTGTACGTCTCCGACCATCCGTTGCAGGGTCTGGAGCACATCCTGGAGGCGGAGCGGGACCTCTCGATCGGCAACCTGCTCTCGCCCGAGGGTCCGCGCGACCTGCAGGTCAACATCGCCGGCATGATCACCCAGATCCAGCGCAAGCAGACCAAGCAGGGTGCCATCTGGGCGATCCTGAGCGTGGAAGACCTGGAGGCCTCGATCGAGGTGATGGTCTTCCCGAAGGTGTACGAGCAGGTGGCGATGAGCCTGGCCACCGACACGGTGGTGCGGATCAAGGGCCGGGTGCGCGAGAAGGAGGACTCGGTCGAGATGCAGGCGACCGAGCTGGTGCTGCCCGACATCACCGAGGGTCCGAGCGGGCCGGTGACGATCCAGCTGGCCGCCGGACGCTGTACGCCGCCCGTGGTCGCGCAGCTGCGCGAGTTGCTCGGGGCTCATCCGGGTCTCACCGAGGTGAGGTTGAAGTTGCTCAGCCCGGCCAAGGCGACGACCTTCCGGCTGGACGACACCCTGCGCGTCAACCCGTCCGGGCCGCTGATGGCCGACCTGAAGGCCCTGTTGGGGCCGTCCTGTCTGGCTGGCTAGGCTGTGCCGGTCGAAGGAGGGTCCGTGTCGGTGGATCGAGGAAGCGTGCCGAGTGATCCCGCGGCGCCGCTGCCGGCGAGCGGCGGTGCCAGCGCGACATCACCGACCTCCGCGACGCTGCCCGCGCGCACGGACGCCTATGGGACGCCTGCGCGCTGGACGGGGGTCTTCGGGCTGCCGATCGTGCGCGGCATCATCGCCTTCCTGGTCGGTTCACTGGCTGCGGGACTGGTGTCGGGGCTGGTCTGGCACGCGGTCGTCGACCTGCCCACCTACACCGTCGCTGACGATGGTGGCGCCTCGACCACCGAACGCGGGCTCACCAAATTCTTTGCCACCGACGCCTGGTTCAGCCTCGTCGGTGGGGTGGTCGGACTGCTCGTCGGATGGCTGGCCTGGCGCGGATTCCGTCGCCTCGGCTGGCCCGTGACGCTGCTGGCGATGGGCGCCGCCTTGGTCGCGTCGCTGGCCTGCTGGCGCGTGGGTGTGGCCATGGGTCCCGGGGACTTCGACACGCGCATCTTCCAGGCCCAGGCCGGGGACGTGGTCCCGATCCAGTTCAAGCTCCATACTTGGACGAGTTTCCTGGTCTGGCAGCTGGCGGCGGTGCTCCCGGTGATGTTCGGCTCCTCCCTGGGCCGCGACAACAGCGTCTGATCCGCTCTCGAGCCTGTGGCGGGGTCCCTCTGGCCAACTCTACCAAGTACAGGGCTCAGCGCCCGATGTCCGCGACCTGTGCCCGCGTGAGGAAGACCAGATCATCGGGGGAGAGCTCCACTTGCAGCCCACGTCGTCCGCCGGACACGAAGATCGACGGATAGACCATCGCGGATGCGTCCAGCACGGTCGGGAGCTTCTTCTTCTGGCCCAGCGGTGAGATCCCGCCCACCACGTATCCCGTGACCTTCTCCGCTTCGGTCGGGTCGGCCATCGCCGCCTTCTTGGCCCCGAGCGCCGAGGCCACCGCCTTGAGGTCCAGCTGGGTGGACACCGGCACCACGGCCACTCCGAGCCTCTCCCTACTGCCCTGGCAGCTCACGAGCAGGGTCTTGAACACCCGCTCGGGCATCTGGCCGGGGGCTGCGACTGCTTCGTCGCCGAAGTGGGTGTTGCCGGCGTCGTGCTCGTAGGGGTGCAGCGTGTGCGCCACCTTCGCCTTGGTCAGGGCAACGGTCGCGGGCGTTCCGGCTGAGTGCTTGGCCATGATCCCGATCTTGGCACCCCGATGGAAACCGTCCGGCATCAACGTCACCATCCGGTCGCGGCGATCGTCGGGGCGGGGGCCGGTGGCCCAGCGACTGGAAATCGCACGGGGTTGTCAGCGCTGCTCACTAGACTCAGGCACGTGCTGCGACAAGTGGATCTGCGCCAGGTCGGCGCCGCCGATGACTTCGACTACCGCAAGGCCGTGCCCCGCGCGTCCTTCGACGTCGACCATGCCCTGGAGACGGTCCGGCCGATCTGTGATGCCGTGGCCACCGAGGGAGAGGCCGCGCTGCGCCGATACAGCGAGCAGTTCGACAAGGTCACCCCGGAGCACCTTCGCGTGCCCGCCGAGGTGCTGGCCCGCTGCGCGGACGAGCTGGACGACAACCTGCGCGCGGCCTTCACCGAGTCGATCCGCCGCCGGCGCATGGTCTGCGAGACAGCCGAGCTGGAACAGTCGTCCGGCGTCGTCGAGGTCGCTCCCGGAGCCAACGTCAGCCAGCGGATCATCCCCGTGCACCGCGTCGGCCTCTACGTCCCCGGCGGCCTCGCACCCCTTGCCAGCTCGGTGATCATGAACGTCGTCCCCGCCCAGGTCGCGGGTGTCGAGCAGATCGCCGTCGCCTCCCCGCCGCAGGCCGAGTTCGGCGGTCTGCCGCATCCCAACATCCTGGCCCTGTGTCACCTGCTCGGCGTCACCGAGGTCTACGCCGTCGGCGGCGCCCAGGCGATCGCCATGTTTGCGCACGGTGTCGAGGGCCTGTGCCCCGCGGTGGACATGGTCACCGGCCCCGGGAACATCTATGTCGTGGCCGCCAAGCGACTGCTGCGCGGACAGGTCGGCATCGACTCCGAGGCCGGGCCCACGGAAATCGCGATCCTCGCCGACGACTCTGCCAACCCCGCCCATGTCGCCGCCGACCTGGTCAGCCAGGCCGAGCACGACCCGATGGCCGCCTCGGTGCTGGTCACCGACTCCGAGGAGCTGGCTGCTGCCGTCGAACGCGAGCTCGAGGCCCAGGTGCCCGCCACCAGGCACGCCGAACGCGTCCGCATCGCGCTCACCGGCGAACAGTCCGGCACGGTGCTGGTCCGCGACCTCGAGCAGGGGCTTGCCGTCGTGGACGCCTACGCCGCCGAGCACCTGGAAATCCAGGTCCGCGACGCCGAAACCTGGGCGGCCCGCGTGCGCAATGCCGGCGCGATATTCGTGGGCTCGTGGTCGCCGGTCTCGCTGGGCGACTACTCGGCCGGTTCGACGCACGTCCTGCCCACCGCCGGCTGTGCCTGCCACAGCAGCGGTTTGTCCGTGCGCTCCTTCATGAAGGCGGTGCACGTCATCAACTACTCCCGCGACGCCCTGCTGGAGATCGCCACCCTCGTCGAGGATTTCGCCGAGGCGGAGAACCTGCCCGCCCACGGCAACGCGATCAGCGTCAGGCGCCCGCACGCGACCAGCCCGGCCACCTCCAACATCGACCACAAGGAGGCCGGA
>DGKN01000064.1 GCA_002387005.1 Propionibacteriaceae bacterium UBA4569 | reverse complement strand
GGGCCCGGGGGTCCGGGGCGTCCTCCGAGGCGGCCCGGCTGACCCCCGCCAAAATCGCCCGGTGGGGGGAATCCGGTCCCATGACGGGACCGGATTGCCCTCACCGGGCGATTTTGGCGGAGTTCAGCCGGACGGCGTCGACGGACGCCCCGGACCGCGGGGCTCGGGGACGCCCGTGGGCAGGCGCCCTGCTTGGCGCAGGGCATCGCGCAGCACCAACTCCACCTGGCCGTTGACGCTGCGCATCTCGTCCGCGGCCCATTTCGTGAGCGCTTCATGCACCTGGGGCGACATCCGCAACAGCAGCTGCTTGCGCCCGGCGCGAGCCATCGGCTCGACACCCTTCTTGTTGGACACGCTCAGTACAGCGATCCGGTGTTGATGACCGGCGCCGTCTGCTGCATCGAGCACAGCACCACGAGCAGGTTGGAGATCATGGCGGCCTTGCGTTCGGGATCGAGCTCGATGTCCGATTCCTCGTCGAGCGTCCGGACCGCCTGCTTGGCCATCTCGGTCGCCCCCTGGACGATCACCTGGCGCGCGGCCAGCACGGCCTGGGCCTGCTGGCGGCGCAGCATCGCGGATGCGATCTCTGCGGCATAGGCGAGGTGGGAGATCCGCACCTCGACGATCTCGACACCGGACACTGCGACCCGCTCGGCCACCTCGTGCGCCAGTTCCTGGTTGACCTGGTCGGTGGCCTCGCGCAGGGTGATGACCGAGCGCTGGCCCGCCTCCGAGAGGGAGTGGTCGTCGTAGGGGTGGCTCATCGCGACATGTCGCAGCGCCGACTCGGCCTGCTTGCGGACGAACTCGTCATAGTACTCGACCGCGAAGGCGGCCTTGGCGGTGTCGGCGACCTGATAGACCACGATGGCACCGATCTCGATCGGGTTGCCGTTGGCGTCGTTGACCTTCAGCGGGGCGGTCTCGAAGTTGACAGCCTTCACCGAGATATGGCGCGCGCCGGTGAACGGGACCGTCAGGTTCAACCCGGTATTGCGGACGGTTCCCAGGTAGTGGCCCAGGNNACGATCGTCAGGCCCGTCAGCCCGATGGCTGCCAACAGCACGACGCCGGCCGCCGCGACGACCTGGATCGGGTGTTCGTTCATCAGCCCATTGGCCATGAGCAGCGCGGCCGCGATGAGCGCCAGCACGCACAGCAGCAGCACCCACGCGCCGCCAATGCTCCACGCGCGTCGCTCGGCGACGTCGACACGAATGCCGGCGTGACCCACCGGACGCGTGCTGATCGGAACCTCGTCGGGTGCCGGTGCGGAGTCGAGGGTGGGGGTCTGGCTCATGGTTGCGCCTCCAGGGAAGTGGCTCGCCAAGGAAATAGCGATATCAAAGTGATATCACATTTCGCTGACGTGGGGGCGACGCCGAGAGGATCTTCAGCCAACTGGACCGGGCTGCACCGTCCGCGTCCCAGCGTCCCAGTCCAGCACCAGGCTGCGCCCCTCCCCAGCCACCGTCACCACGCAGGGATTGCGTTCGACCTGCGCCCAGTCGCAGTCCAGCCGCGGGTAGTCCGAGCGCTGCGGAACTCCGTCCACACGGAAGTTCCCGCGGAACCGCTGCGAGTACCGGTGCAGGTCGGTGCTCCAGACCAACTCCTCGCGCGTCCAGGTGAGGCTGGTCTGCTTGAGGTGGTCGACGAAGCGTCCCAATGACCCAAACTCCTGCCGGTCGGTCACCACCACCGCCCAACCGCTGATCACCCCGCGCTGGATGACCTCGACGTCCGAGAGCATCTCGACCGGGTTCAGCGAGAGCACCCCAATGAAGGAGTCCCGGCGACGGCCAGCGACCAGGCGCTCGCTGATCGCGGTCTCGTCGAAACGGACGAAGGGGAAGAAGAGGTGGCTGAGCTGGTGCCGTCGTCCCTCGAGATAGCCCTTTCGGCCACGAACGTCGTGCAGCGCCAACAACACATTACGGTGCTGGCCGACATCGGGGTTGATGCCATTGCCAACCCATGCCGAAGGGGTCGACGGGCGGGCTTGCTCGCTCAGCTTGGTTGATCCAGGGTGGGTGGAGAAGACGGTGATGTCGTCCGGGAGCGCCGCCTGCCAGATCTGCTCCTGGTCGCCGAACTCGCCCGGGCGGTGATGCTGCGCACTGGAGAGCAGGTAGTGCGGGGTGCGGTAGGTCTGCACGTCCGCGCGCCCCATCGCGATGCCCTGGGTGATCGGGTTCATCGCGCGCAGCGTCGCCACCTGCAGCCGCTCGGAGCGCAGCTTCGCGAACGGCGCAAGAGCAGCCAGGTACCGGTTGTTGCCAAGGTCGTGTCGATGGATCGCGTCCAGCGTCACCCCGATTGCCTCTGGGGTGGTGAAGGCCTCCATCGACCACAACAGCTCCACCAGCGCATCGCGTCGTTCAGCATGGCTCAGCCCGGGGCGGGCGGCGACCACNNCCGGGGGGGGGCGGCGACCACGGCAGCCACCTGGTCTGCGTCCAGCCCCTGGGAGGTGCGGACGAGGTGGTCGGCGTCGGCGTCGGCGATCTCCCGGATCACCTCGGGCACCCGGTAACGACGCCGGGCAACGAAGATCCCGCTCACGTCGTCGGGTTCGAAGGCGGGTTCCTCGTCCCCGAAGGCCGAAGCCAGCACTGTGTTGATCTCGGAGTGTTCCGGACGTGCCTTCTGCACTCCGTTTGCCCGCCCGGCGGAGGCGACGAAGCGTCCGTCGAAGCGGTGCAGTGCCATGTCAAGCATCAGCAGGTCCAGCACCATCGCGGCGCGGGTGACCAGTTCCTCGTCCTTTGAGTGGTCGATCAACAGCGTCAGGCCCGCGACGTCNNCAACTCGTAGTAGGTGTGCGAGAGCCATTCGCTGAAGCCGTGATGGAAGCGGTTGCCGAGCCACTCGAGCAGGCGCCGCCGCCCGCGTTCGGCCTTGCGGTAGCCCTTGCGTCCGTCGTTGGTGAAGGCCTGGTGGGGGAACAACTGGCCAGCGAGGTGCTCGCAGACGCTGAACAGAAGCGCGTGGCTCTCGCTCCAGTGGCACATGTCGTCACTGCCGGGCTCGTCCAGCCAGTACCTGAAGCCGAGCACCGAGCGCTCCATCTTGGCGCGCAACTCGGGCGGGAACTCCTCCCGGGCCTCGTAGAGGAACTTCAGGACGATGAGCATCCGATGGTCGGCGAGGTCGCGGCGCTCGTCAATTGGTGCGAGCAGGCAGTTGATGAGGGGTTCAGCGATGCGTCGCTGGACGAGGTCGCGAGCGATGTCGGCGTGACCGGACCGCCGGATGGCTCCGGATCCGTACGGCGACTGACTCATCACTCCCCCTGTGCTGCGGCCAAGAAGGTGCCATGCCGGCCGTCTTGGACGTCCAACCCACATTGTCCCACCCAGCGTGAGGTCCGAGCATGGAAACTACTGGTCGGACGGTCCACANNCCCCCCCCCCGCCGCCCCCCGCCATAGGCTTGGCGCGATGAGCACCCGGGACGAGCTGCGCCGCATCGAGTTGCGGCACGCCACCTGGTCACTGGACCTCGCGGTGACCGGGATCATCGCCGTGTTGGTGCTGCTGCCCACCCTGTTGTTCGGGCTGAGATCCAACACCGACCCGATGCTCCTGCCCACCAGTGCGGTGATGGTCGTGGCGGTGGCACTTCGACGTCGCCGGCCGTTGCTGGTGCTGCTGGTCGTTGCGACGTGCTTCCTGGTGCAGGCATGGCTGGTGCTGTACCCGACCTTCTCCCTGGTGCTGGTGCCAGTGACGGTCTATTCGGTCGCGCGCTGGGTGCCCGGACTGCCCGCGCGCCTGGCGCTGGTGATTGGCCTGTTCGGCTCGATCGTGGGGCCGGTGAGCTGGTTGCGCGCCTTGACCGGCGCGAGCTTCGAAGACCTTTTGCACTCCCTGGGGCCGAACTCCAGCTCCGGGACCATCCTCGCCGTGCTCGCACTGGGGGTGGTGATGTGCGCAGCGATCGTGTTGTCGAGCTATGCCACGGGACGTCGGGTCCGGGAGTCGGCGCAGGCCGGCCAGGAGAGGCTGGTCGCCGAGGCGAAGCGTCGCCAGTTGGAGCTGTCCGAGCGGGAACAGGCTGCCCAGAGTGCCGAGGCCGCCGTCCGCGCGCAGATCGCGCGAGAGCTGCACGACGTGGTCGCACACTCGCTGTCGGTGATGGTCGTCCAGGCCGAGGGCGGACGCGCGATCGCCGCCAAGCGTCCCGACCAGGCGGTGGTTGCGCTGGACACCATCGCCGAGACCGGACGCGATGCCCTCACCCAGATGCGCCGCATCGTTGGCGTCCTGCGCGGCACCCCGGACGAGACCGCCGACTTCGCACCCTCCCCCGGGCTGGAGCAGATCCCCGATCTGGTGGAGCGAGCCGGCGACGGACGGGTGCACCTGGTCGTGACGGGGTCGCTGCCGCAGGTGCCGCCAACCTTCGCGCTGGTGGTCTACCGCGTGGTGCAGGAGGCGATCACCAACTTCCTCAAGCACGCGGGGCCCGAGGCGCACGCGCAGGTGCAGCTCAGCTACGGCAGCGAGGTCATCATCGTCGAGGTGCTGGACGACGGCGCGGGTGCGTTGGCGGCCAGCGACGGACGTGGCCACGGCCTGCGCGGGATGCGTGAGCGGGTCAGCTCCCAGGGTGGCCAGTTGGTGGCCCGTCCGAGGCAGGGCGGCGGTTTCCTGGTGCGTGCGGTGCTTCCCGTCCCCAGCGACCGTTCCCCGAGCCGCGGCCCACGATCCCCGGACCTTTCGAGGGGCCCCTCCGGACAGCCGAACCAATCACCCCCGAACCCCTTCACGGACGACACGAGAATGATGGAGCGTTAGATGATCACGGTGTTGCTGGCCGACGACCAGGCCCTGGTGCGCAGCGGTTTCCGGATGTTGATCGACGCCGAGGAGGACATGCAAGTGGTCGGTGAGGCAGCTGACGGATCCGAGGCCTGCGCGGCCGTCGCCCGCACCCACGCGGACGTGGTGCTGATGGACATCCGGATGCCTCGGCTGGACGGGATTCACGCCACCGCCCAGGTGCTCGCCGCCCGCCCGTCGGCGCGGGTACTGGTGCTGACCACCTTCGATGCGGACGAACTGGTCGTCGACGCCATTCGTGCCGGGGCCGCAGGCTTCCTGCTCAAGGATTCAAGCCCGGAGCGGATCGTGGCCTCCGTCCGGCAGGTCGCGGCGGGGGAGCCGGGCATCTCGCCGTCGGTGCTGACCCAACTGATGGGGCGTGCTGCCGGGGCGCCGTGCAGTGGACGTGGCGATGACGCCAGGCGCCGGCTGGCGCAGCTCACGGCCCGGGAGCGGGACGTCGTCGACTGCCTCTCGTACGGGTTGTCGAATGCCGAAGTTGCCGAACAGTTGGTGCTCTCGGTGCCGACTGTGAAGGCGCACGTGTCGAGCATCCTGGCCAAGTTGGGTGCGGAGAATCGGGTGCAGGTGGCGCTGTTGGTCCAGGAGGCGCGGGGCTGACCCCGGACAGAATCGGGGGTCGTGACGGAAAACGCTGAACACAACGCTGAACACATTGAACCGCCCCTGTTGATTGCTCAACAGGGGCGGTTCGTTCAGGTGCGGCCGCTGCGACGAATCGGGGGTTCCGTCGAGGGCCTTCAATTGTCCTTGTCCCACACGATTCGGGGGATCATGGAGCCAAGGTTCCGCTGGTCCGATTCGGGGGCTCGGACCAACAAGGAAGACTCAACCAGCTCGGGCCCATCTGGAACAAGCCACAAGGGTGAATCGCAGCCATTAAGAATTAACTCTGTGAATCGGCAGGGTTTGAACCGTCAAGCACCGCTTGGCGAAGCACGTCCAGGCCCACCGCGCCCACGTCCAGGGCCCTGCGGTGGAAGGACTTGAGGTCAAAGGCCTGGCCCTCTCGCTCACGCACCTCGTCCCGCAGCCGCAGCCACAGCTGCTCCCCAAGCTTGTAGCTGGGCGCCTGCCCGGGCCATCCGAAATAGCGGTTCACCTCGAAGCGCCCGAAGGCCTCGTCCATGTTCACGTAGTGGTTGAAGTATTCCCACGCCTTCTCGAAGGTCCACTCCCCGCCGCCCACCAGCTCTGGCGCCTCGAAGCCACAGTGGACGCCGATGTCGATCACCACGCGCACCGCGCGCAGCATCTGCCCGTCCAACAACCCCAGCCGGTCGCCCGGGTCGTCCATGTAGCCCAGGTCGGCCATCAGCCACTCCGAGTAGAGCGCCCAGCCCTCGCCGTGCCCCGACACCCAGCATCCGTGCCGGCGCCAGCGATTGAGCAGTTCGCCGCGGTAGGCCGTCTGCGCGATCTGCAGGTGATGCCCTGGAACGCCCTCGTGGTAGACCGTCGTCAGCTCCCGCCAGGTGCTGAACTCGGTCACGTCGTCCGGCACCGACCACCACATCCGCCCGGGACGGGAGAAGTCCTCGCTCGGGCCGGTGTAGTAGATGCCGCCGTCGTGGGTCGGCGCGATGCAGCACTCGATCCGCCGCACCGGTTCGGGGATGTCGAAGTGGACGTCCGCCAGCTCGGCCAATACTGCGTCGGCGCGCGACTGCATCCAGCGCTGCAGCTCGTCCGTGCCATGCAGGGTGTACTTCGGGTCGGCATCAAGGATCGCCACGGCCTCCTTGACGCTGGCACCGGGACGGATTCGCGCGGCCGTGGCCAGCATCATCTGTTCGATGCGCGCGACCTCCTCCAGGCCCCACTGGTAGGTCTCGGCCAGGTCCACCTGGGCGCCCACGAACTGCCGCGAGTACAGGCGGTAACGATCGATGCCCACCCCGTCCACCTCGGTCGACAGCGGCGCGACCTGTTCACGCAGCCGGGTGGCGCTGTCCGCGTAGGACTGCTTGGCGACCTGGGCGCCCGCCCAAACCTGCTCGCGCACCGTCTCGGGCGCGCTGGCAGCGAGTTCGTCGAAGATNNCGGCCGACCACTGGCCCAGTTGCTCGGCCAGCAGGTTCACCTGGCGTCTGGCCGGCAGTAAACCCCGCTCGATCGCGGCGGACGTCGATTCGAAGGCCTGCTCCACGGCGGTCGGGACGACGTTGAGCCGGCGCGCGATCGTCAGCCACTGTTCGTCGGTGTCGGTCGGCATGGCGTCGTAGACCTCGCGGATCGCGTGCCAGAAGGAGGCAATGCCGTTCAGGTTCAGCAGGCTGAGCCCGGCCTCGTGCGACTCCACCTCGAGCCCCAGTCGCTCGCGCATCGCGGCGATCGTCACCTTGTCGACCTCGTCGGCGGGCTGCAGGGAATCGAGCGCTGCGAGGGTCTCGCGGCTCAGCTGCACCTGCGCCTCGATGCCGGCGGGGGACAGGTCGTCGTACTCGTCCTGACGCTCGGTGCTGCCCATCGCGGTGAGGAACATCGGGCTCATCTGCAGGGACCTGTCGAAGTGGGCGTCCGCGAGTTCGTCGACAGCGGTGCGGGTGCGTGGTGTGGTCACCTGCGGGACTCTAGCCACGCGCCGCGCCGCCGTGAACCCGACGACCCCACGCCCGGGGGCAATTGTTACACGCTGGTCAAATTCTGTGAGCAAGCATTTACATGCTCTCAGCCCACCCTTAGGGTTCCCACATCCGGGGTGACAGACGCCCCCGGCACCCCACGTGCCGGCCCCGCCGGCATCCCACTTCGCCGGCCCGGGTACCGGCCGAAGAAGGAGAACCCATGAACCACCGCACCGGGCGCCCCGTCCGCGGGTTCGGCTGCGGCCTTGCTGCCCTCGCCATGATCGCGGGCGTTTCGCTCGCACCCGCCCACGCCGCTCCCACCAGCGCCGCCGACCTTGGCAAGCTGAGCGACTACATCACCCAGGTGAAGGCCGACGGCAAGGGCGCCACCATCGTGCCCGACCGCTACTTCGTCGCGGTCGCCGGCAATCCGACCGCGAGGGGCGGCAGCGCGGCTGTTGTCAAGTCGCGCCAGGCCGCCGTGAAGCAGGCGTCGAAGGCGAAGGGCCTGGATGTCACCGTCACCAGCTCCTACGACAGTCTGTGGAATGGCCTGGCCGTGCGCACGTCCGAGGCCGACGCCATCCAGCTGCAGGCCATCGACGGCGTCACTGGCGTCTTCCCGATCGTCGCGATCGACAAGCCCGTGACCTCCAGCACCGCCAAGCCCGACATGTTCACCGCCGGCAACCTGACCGGCGTCAACATCGCCCAGAGCGAGCTCGGCTACACAGGCAAGGGCATCAAGGTCGGCGTCATCGACTCCGGCATCGACATCGACCACCCCGACCTGGGCGGCACCGGCACCAGCGGCACCACGGCCTTCCCGAACACGAAGGTGGCCGGCGGCTACGACTTCGTCGGCGATGCGTATGACGCCGAGACCAACCCGGTGCCCGTCCCCGACCTCATCCCGGACGACTGTGGCGGCCACGGCACTCACGTCTCGGGCATCATCGCGGGCCAGGGTGACCCGGCCAAGAACGGCGTGCGTGGCGTGGCGCCGGACGCGACCCTGTACGGCTACCGCGTCTTCGGCTGCGAGGGCTCTGTCGACACCGAGATCATCATGCAGGCGCTGCAGAAGGCTGGCGACGACAGGGTGGACGTCGTCAACATGTCCCTTGGCGCCTCCTTCATGAGCTGGCCCAACTACCCCGACGCCGTGGCCAGCGACAACCTCGCTGCCCGCGGGACGATCGTCGTCGCCTCGGCCGGCAATGAGGGGGAGTACGGCGGCATGGCCGTCGGATCGCCCAGCGTCGGCTCCAAGACGATCAGCGTCGGTTCGGTCGACAACACCATGAACACCGCCTGGGGCTTCTCGGTCAACGGCAAGCCGATCGGGTACGCGCCCGCCGAGGGCGCCGCCGAGGCTCCCACCAGCGGCACCATGCCCATCGTCGTCGGTGATCCGCTGAACGGGTGCCTCACCATGAGCCCGGTTCCGGCTGGCTCTGCGGTGCTGGTGCAGCGCGGCGAATGCTCCTTCCGGGAGAAGGCGTTGGCCGCGCAGGCCGCCGGTGCGTCCGCGCTGGTGATCTTCAACAACCAGCCGGGGGTCATCTCGCCCACCGTCGCCGGCGACCCGGCCATCCCCATCCCCGTGGTGATGATCACCAAAACCGACGGCGATGGGCTGAAGGTGACCATCGATGCCAACGGCCCGCAGACCATCGACTGGGCAAGGGTCGTCGTCTCGTCCAAGAGCGAGACCGCCGGTCTGGCCAGCGACTTCACCAGCTGGGGCCTGGCAGCTGATCTCTCACTGAAGCCCGACGTCGCCGCCCCCGGTGGCAACATCTGGTCGACTGTCCCGCTCGAGCAGGGTGCCTACGGCTCCAAGTCGGGCACCTCGATGGCCGCCCCGCACACCGCCGGTGCGGTGGCCCTGCTGCTGCAGGCGCGCCCCCAGCTGAAGGGTGACTGGGAGGCCGTCCGCAACCTGCTGCAGAACACGGCCGACGAAGAGCGTCCGTGGTCGTTTGCGCCGTCGGCCGGCGTCCAGGAGATGGTCACCCGTGAGGGCGCTGGCCTGATCCAGATCGACCGCGCCATCTTGTCCAAGCAGTCCGCCGCCCCGGGCAAGATCAGCCTCGGTGACGCCGACATGACCCCGGCCAGCACGAAGGTCACCGTCCGCAACGACTCCGACGAAAAGGTCACCTACTCGTTGTCGAACCTGACCGGCGTCGGTTTCGTCGGCAACTCCAACCCCGAGTTCGACCTGGTGGACGCGCAGGTGACCATGCCGGCGACGCTGACCGTCCCCGCCCACGGCACAGCCTCCTTCGACGCGGCCATCTCCGCCCCCGCCGGTGCGCCCTCGGGCTACCAGTACGGCGGCTGGCTGCAGCTGAAGGCCGACAATGCGCAGGAGCTGTCCATCCCCTATGCGGGTATGGCTGGCAACTACCAGGACCAGCAGATTCTGGCCGACGCGGCCGACGGCACCCCACTGCCGAGTCTGGCGCGGACAGTCGGTGGGGAGGTCCAGCTGATCGGCAAGCAGCAGGCACGCCCGCTGTTCAAGATGAAGGGCGACGACGTCCCGATCGTCGCCTTCCACATGGAGTACCCGGCCGCCGCGCTCAAGCTGGACGTCTACGCCGCCAAGGCCGACGGGACGAAGGGTGCCCGTCTCGGCACCGCTTTTTCTGACGGCGTCAACGGCCGCGACACCTCATACGTGACGCTGGCCTGGGACGGCAGCTTCATCGACTCCAAGGTGAAGAAGAACGGCAAGACCTCGGTCAAGGCCGGCACCTACATCCTGGAGCTGAAGGCACTCAAGGCCCTCGCCGATCCGGCGCAGGCCAGCAGCTGGGAGGTCTACGACACCCAGGCCTTCTCGGTGAAGTCCGCCCACGCCAGCACCAACCAGACCCGCTTCGACAAGGTGGTCTCCGGGCCGCTCTCCTGAGCCGCCAGTCGCACTGCACGCCACCTCACCACCAACACCTGCACGACACCAGGAGGGGCCCCGCATCAGCGGGGCCCTTTCGTGTACAGCAACGGAATCTGGCTGCCGTGGTGACGGCGCCATGACGGCCCGCAGAACATCACCACCCCGACCTCGGGGGTAGGTGCGTGGCCTAGTAGAGTCGCTCGCGAACTGGCAACCAAGGGTCAAGGGGGGCGGCATGCTCGACTGCATCGTCGTGGGCGCAGGGCTCGCAGGTCTGCGGACGGCTACCGAGCTGGTCGCGGCCGGACGTGAGGTGCTCGTCCTCGAGGCCCGTGACCGGGTCGGTGGACGGGTCGAGACGATCCGTACCGAACACGGTGCCGCCCTCGAAATGGGCGGGCAGTGGATCAACGATGGCCATGAGCGGATGCTCGCGTTGGTCGAGGAACGCGGGCTCACCCTGGTCGACCACGCGGACGGCGCCGTCGTCGTCCGCCTGGGCGGAGGTCGGCGCCATGTGCCAACCAAGGACGAACTGGACGAGAACCTGAGCCCCTTCGAGCTGGCCGATCTTGGCCAGGGACTGCTGCGCTTCCGCCGCCTGGGGGAGCGCATCTCCCACGACGCCGCCTGGGCGGACGCGAACCGCCCCTGGTTCCAGCAGAGCGTCGAGACCTGGGTCTCGGCCAATGTGCGCACCCCCGGCGGTCAGCAGTGGTTCGGACGGGTCTTCGAGGGCGCCTTCGGGCGTCCCGGCGACGAGATGACCCTGTTGGAGGGCCTCCAGCGCTCGAACAATGGGCTGGATCTGGAGTCGCTGGTGACCGTGAATGGCGCGCTGAAGCAACGCCGCGTCGCCGGCGGCATCGCGCAACTGTGCGAGGCGATGGCAGCCGACCTCGGCGACCGTCTGCAGCTCGGCGCACCCGTGGTGGCCGTCGAGCAGGACGATGAGCAGGTCGTCGTCGTGCTCGCCGATGGGACGCGACACCAGGCCGCGCACCTGGTCTTGACCCTGCCGCCCAGACTGGTCAACGGCCTCAAGTTCACCCCCGAACTGCCCATCTGGCGTCGCGAGACGGCTGAGAAGGTGCCCGCCGGAAACGTGATCAAGGCCGCCCTCATCTACGAGACGCCGTGGTGGCGGCGTGAGGGTATGTCCGGCCAGGTCGGCTCCGACGAGGGCGCGATGCGCGTGATCATGGACAACTCTGGGCCAGATGGCCACGGCGTGTTGATGGGCTTCTTCGAGGGTCCGGACGCGCCGTCAATCGCCACCCGCTCTGAGTTCCTCAGGAAGCGGGCGATGGAGGATGTCGTCAAGCAGGCCCTCGGCCACCACGGTGGGGAGCCGCTGGCCTATCTGGATCGGAACTGGTCCACCGAGCAGTACACGGGTGGTTGTCACGGGGCGCACTTCGCTCCCGGGGTCTGGACTGCCTCTGGTCCGGTGCTGGCCGAGCCCGAGGGACGCGTGTACTTCGCGGGTTCCGAGTACTCCTCCAAGTTCAACGGCTACATGGAGGGAGCGGTCCGTTCGGCCGAGCGGATCGCCGAGCTGCTGCTGCGCGGCTGACGAGCAACTCCCCGAGCCGGGCGTTTCACGTTCCCCGAGCCGGACTCACCGTCCTCCCGCCGGTCTGGGGCTCCGGTCAGCTCCGCCAAAATTGCCTCCGCGGAGCAAGACAGTCCAGCGCAGCGGCCGAACTGGTCTCAGCTGATTGAGGCGGGCGTGGCCCTCAACAGGCAGGGGTAGTGGGTCGCTTGAGGAACGTGGATGGCTCGGGAGCGTCAGCGATCCAGCCCGGGGGCCAGCGCGTCCAAGATCTCGTCCAGCATCACCAGCGCCTCCTCGCTGGTCTGGGCGAGGTTGACGGTGGCTGCCACTGCCCCGAAGGTGGTCGACGCGAGCATCGCCGGCAGCCAGCTCGTCCCCGTGCTGTCGCCCAGCCGCACCTCCAGCGCCAGGCGCAGTGTCGCCTGCGCATCGCGGTGCTGGCCGAGCATGGAGCTGGCGAGCTCGGGATTTTGTCGGAGCACCTCGCGGCGCAGGCGCCAGCCCTCCTCATCCCTGGTGCTCAGTTGGACCATCCGGCGCGCCAGACGGCGGCACAGGCCAAAGGCCGACTCATGAGGTGCCGATGACTCGAAGAACTGCCCGATCCGGTGCGCCAGCAGGTCGATGCTGCCGGTGAGGGCGGTTTCCTTGGTGGGGAAGTAGTTGAAGAAGGTGCGGCGGCTCACCTCGGCGGCCNNTCGGCGAGACCCCGGCCGCAGCAGCGATGTCGTCGGTGGAGACATTCCCCAGTCCCTGTTCGGAGACCAACCTCAGCGCCGCGAGGTGGATCGCGTGCCTGGTCTCCTTCTTCTTTCGCTCCCTGAGCCCAAGCGCAGCCCCGTCGTCCAGACCTGTTTCGTCGGCGGGGAAAAGGTCGCCAGAAGTTTCCTGAGTCACTTGGGAATTATTGCAGTCTCTGCAACATTTCTCTACAGTGGACGAGCTGCCGCACCGACGGTCACCGTGTTGAAAAGACCCAGGCAACCCCCGGACGCAGCCGCTCACCCAGACCACTTCGTCCAGGAGCACCCATGACCTCAACCTCGGCCACCACGGCCCCGCCCTCCTCGGCAGCCGCCGAGTTCGATGGGCTCTCACCGGAAAACCGCCGCATCTTCATCGGCCTGATGCTGGGCATGTTCGTCGCCTCCATCAGCCAGACGATCGTCGGCCCCGCCATGCCCCGCATCGTCGCCGAACTCGGCGGCATGGACCACTACTCGTGGGTGGCCACCGCCACCATGCTGGTCAGCGCGATCACCGTCCCGATCGTCGGCAAGCTCTCCGACCTCTACGGACGCCGCGGGTTCTATCTCGGCGGCCTCTTGGTCTTCATGCTGGGCACCGCCCTCGCCGGACTGTCGCACAGCTTCGGCTTCCTGATCTTCGCCCGCGCCGTGCAGGGCCTGGGCACCGGCACCCTGATGCCGTTGTCACAGACGATCATCGGCGACATCATCCCGCCCCGCCAGCGTGGCAAGTACCAGGGGCTGATGGGCGCCGTCTTCGGCATGAGCTCGGTAGCCGGGCCGTTGGCGGGTGGCTGGATCACCGACCACTGGGGCTGGCGCT
>DGKN01000063.1 GCA_002387005.1 Propionibacteriaceae bacterium UBA4569 | reverse complement strand
CTCCGGATGGGAGGCTCGCCCGGTGGCGTCGGACGCCACGACGAGCACGAGGTCGACCAACATCACGATCTGCTTCTGCATGGCACGAGGCTATCTTGAGCCCATGGCAGTCGTCGGCACCGAGACCGAGTACGGAGTGTGGGCCGCGGGTCTCGCGCCCGGACAGCACGTCGACGCGATCACCCTGTCCGAGGCCGTCGTCGGGCACGTCGAGGCCGCCGGCACCCAATGGGACTACGCGGACGAGCAACCGCTCGTCGACGCCCGGGGCAGCGTGCTCCCGNNTGACGAGGTACGCCAGGCGAACCGTCTGCTGGCCAATGGCGGACGCTCCTATGTCGATCACGCGCACCCCGAATGGTCCGGTCCGGAGGTCACCAGCGCGCAGGCGGCACTCGTACGTGATCTGGCTGGGGACCAGATCCACGTTGACGCGGCGAGACGAGCGTCCGAACGTCTGGGTCTTGACATCCGGCTGGCGCGCAACACCACCGACAACCAGGGGCACTCCTATGGCTGCCACGAGAACTACCTGGTGCCGCGGGAGGTGCCCTTCGCCGACATCGTCGAACAGTTCGCGGGACACCTCGCCAGCCGCGTCGTCACCTGCGGTGCCGGGCGCGTAGGCCTGGGCCAGCGCGGCGATCGGTGCGGTTACCAGGTCTCCCAGCGAGCGGACTTCATCGAACGCCTGACCGCGCTGGCCACGACGATCCGGCGTCCACTGGTGAACACCCGCGACGAACCGCACGCCGACCAGACGCGGTGGCGTCGGCTGCACGTCATCGCCGGGGACGCGAACCGCCTCGACGTGGCTGCGGTCGTGAAGGTGGGTGCCGCGCAGCTGGTGCTCCAGGCCATTGCTGCGGGGGCACGCGTGCCCGGTCCGGTCGATCCCGTGACGGCCGTCCAGGCCTTCTCCCATGACACCTCCTGCACGATCACCGTTCCCTGCACGGACGGACGTGACCGCACCGCCGTCCAGCTGCAACGGGCGTGGTTGGAGGCAGCCCGCAACCACGCCCTGGGCGACCCCATCGGCGATGCCCCGACCGTCCTCAGCCTGTGGTCACGGCTCTTGGATGATCTGGAGGCCGACCCGATGAGCTGCGCCGACCGCATCGACTGGGTCGCCAAGCTCCGGCTCCTCGACGCGCTGCGCACCCGTCACGGCCTGGGCTGGGACGATCCGCGATTGGTGGCCCTCGATCTGCAATGGGGCGACCTCGACCCGACCCGCAGCCCGGCGTCCAAGCTTGCGGAGCGCGGATCGACCGTCCGCCTGGTCACCGACGACGAGGTGACCCAAGCCCTCACCGAGCCGCCGGCCGACACCCGCGCGTGGCTCCGCGGAACCTTGTTGCACCGCTTTGGTGACCACATCGCCTCCGCGTCCTGGGATCAGGTGGTCTTCGACACGGCCCGTGGGCAGCGTGCCTGGCGGCTGCTGAACCCCACCGAGGGCACCCGTGAACAGTGGGAACCGCGGCTGTGGTCCATCAGCTCGATCGAGAAGCTGGCAGCCCTCGGCGACTCAGTAGGGTGGACGACCAAGGAGGAGATGTGAGCGAGCAGCAGCACGTCCAGCGCAGCCGGACCACCCGCGAAGAACACCAGGTCATCGAGACGACGGTGGCCGATCGCGATGCCGGGTTGGATGAGCTGTTGGACGAGATTGACTCCGTGCTCGAGCAGGATGCGTCTGAGTACGTCCGCTCCTTCGTGCAGAAGGGTGGCCAGTGAGCGAGTTCGGCCAGCACTCGACCGGCCCGGCACCGCTGGGGACGACGCTCGTCGTCGGCGCCGGACTGGTCGGGACGTCCATTGGGCAGGCCCTGACTGCTGCCGGGGTGCGTGTGCTGCTCAGCGACAGGACCACCAGCCACGCCGTCGTCGCGGCCGGACTCGGTGCTGGCGAGGTTTTCGACCCGGCCGCTGATGAGCAGGTCGACGTGGTGGTCGTCGCCACCCCACCCCAGCACATCCCAGCGGCAGTGCTCGCGGCGCTCGTCAAGCACCCACAGGCGGTGGTCACCGACGTCGCGTCGGTGAAGTCGTCGGTGCTGTCACGCCTCGAGACCACCAACGAGGAGATCTCCCGCTACGTCGGCTCCCACCCGATGGCCGGCTCCCAGCACACCGGGCCGCTCACGGCGTCCGCGAAGCTCTTCGTCGACCGCACCTGGGTGGTCACCCCGCACGTCGGCAACGCGCCCGAGCACGTCGAGGTCGTCCGTGCACTCGCCCGCGCCTGCGGATCGCGAGTNNGGAGTGGTCGAGATGGCGCCCGACGAGCACGACGAGGCCGTCGCCCAGGTCAGCCACCTGCCGCAGCTGATGAGCACGCTGACGGCGGGCAACCTGCGCCACGTCCCGGACGGGCACCTGCAGCTCGCTGGCCAGGGTATCCGTGACGTGACACGGATCGCCGGCTCCGACCCGGGCCTGTGGCGCCAGATCATCACCGCAAATGCGGACGCTGTTCGGGCCGAGCTGCACGCCGTCCGGGCCGATCTGGACGAACTGGTCGAGGCCCTGGACGACCCGGACGCGCTGGAGGCCTTCATGGCCCGTGGACGGGTTGGCGCGCGATCGCTGCCCGGCAAGCACGGCAGCCGTCCGGCCGACTGGGAGTCGGTCGTCGTGGAGATCCCCGACGCCCCCGGTGCGCTGGCGCGGTTGTTCGCCGACATCGAGGCCGAGGGTGTCAACGTCGAGGACCTGTCGATCGAGCACGATGCCAGCCGTGAGGTGGGCTGGCTACAGGTCGACGTGGCTCCTGACCATGCCGTCCGGCTTCGGTCGGCCATGCAGGCCAAGAGCTGGACGCTTCGTNNTGATCGCCATCGACGGACCCTCCGGTTCGGGCAAGTCCAGCACCTCCCGCGGGGTCGCCGAGCGCCTGCACCTGGCCTACCTGGACACCGGCTCGGTGTACCGCGCCGCAGCCGTCGCCTGGCTCGAATCGGGGCTGTCTGCCAGTGAGACGCAGGCGATCACCGAGTTGGTCGCCGAGTCGGTCTTCGAGGTCGGCACCGACCCGACCGCGCCGACGATTGCGGTGAACGGCCGTGACGTCACCGACGAGATCCGCGACCCCGGGGTGGCGAGCCAGGTGTCCACGATCGCGACGATCNAGGCGATCCGCGACATCGTCACCGAGCAGTTCCGGCAGACCATCGACGCGCACGATCGCCGGATCGTCGTCGAGGGGCGCGACATCACCACCGTCGTGGCACCCGACGCTGACGTCCGGGTGCTGCTGGTCGCCGACCCCACCGCCCGGATCGCCCGTCGCCAGGCCGAGCTGGGGGCGCGGGCCGATTCCGATGCGGTCGTCGACCAGATCGTCCGTCGTGACCGGGACGACTCGACGGTCAGCCAGTTCGAGACCCCCGCCGAGGGTGTCACCCTGGTCGACTCGACCCACCTCAGCCTGGCCGAGGTCATCGAAGCTGTCGTCGCGCTGGTGCCCCGGCGATGAGCGTCGAACTGGACCTCCCCGACCTGTCGAGCGTTCCCGCCGCCGGCAGCCCGCTGCTGGACCTGTTGCGCCCCGCCTTCGGAGTCATCGCCCGGAACCTGTGGCGGACCACCGAGCACCACCGCGACCGGATCCCCGATGGACGTTGCATCCTCGCGGTGAACCATGTCGGGCTGCTCGACGGGCCGCTGGTCGTCGCCCTGAACCAGGACGCCCAGGCGATGGCCAAGAAGGAGCTCTGGAAGGTCAAGCCCTTGGGACATTTCCTGGACGCGGTGGGGCAGGTCCCCATTGACCGCTGGAACCCTGACCCGGGCTCGATTCGCCGCTGCATCGCCGTTCTGCAAGCAGAGCGCCGGCTGGTGATCTTTCCGGAACAGCACCGCGGCAACGGTGACTTCGCCCAGTTCAAGCGCGGCACCGCCTACCTCGCGATGGTGACCGGCGCCCCGGTCGTGCCGGTCGCCCTGATCGGTGCGGCGACCACGGGGACGGGCATCCGCTCGGTGCCGAAACCGCGGTCGCACGTGGATGTCGTGTACGGTGACAAGGTTGATGTGGCGCCGAAAGCGTGGCCCCGCACGGCCGGTGAGGTCGCCGACCTCACCGCGGTTCTGCAGCTTGCGTGCCAGCAGAACCTCCAGCAGGCCCAGCAGGAGTTGGGCCTGGTACTGCACTGAAGGAAGCCCCGCCATGAGCGAGAACTTTGACGACCCCGGCCTTGACGCCATCCTCGACGAGATGGGTGAGCCGGCCGCGCCCAAGCCGGTCGTCGCCGTCGTCGGACGCCCAAATGTCGGCAAGTCCACCCTTGTCAACCGCATCCTGGGGCGCCGCGAGGCCGTCGTCCAGGACGTCCCCGGCGTGACCCGCGACCGCGTCAGCTATGAGGCCAACTGGAACGGACGTGAGTTCACGCTCGTCGACACTGGCGGCTGGGTGAGCGACGCCACCGGGCTGGCGCACCAGATCGCCGACCAGGCGGAGATGGCCATCATGGCGGCGGATGCCGTCTTGTTCGTCGTGGACGCCACCGTCGGCACCACGGNNACAAGGTCGACGACCAGCGCACCGAGGCCGAGGCCGCGAGCATGTGGAACCTCGGCCTGGGGCAGCCCTGGGCCATCTCCGCTATGCACGGCCGGGGGACCGGTGACCTGCTCGATGCTCTGCTGGACGCCATGCCCAAGGCTCCGGCCGAGCGCTATGAGACCCTCGGCGGACCGCGCCGCATCGCCATCGTCGGCAAGCCGAATGTCGGCAAGTCGTCCCTGCTGAACAAGTTGTCGGGGCAGAACCGGTCCGTGGTCTCCGACCTGTCCGGCACCACCGTCGACCCCGTCGACGAGCTGGTCGAGATCGCAGGCACCACCTACCGCTTGATCGACACCGCCGGCATCCGCCGCCGCGTGAAGGAGGCGTCCGGGCACGAGTACTACGCGTCCCTGCGCACCCAGAGCGCGATCGAGCGCGCGGAGGTGTGCGTGGTCGTGATCGACGCGTCCGAGCCCATCACCGAGCAGGACCTGCGGATCCTGACCATGGTCGAGGAGGCTGGACGTGGTCTGGTCGTCGCCTACAACAAGTGGGACCTGACCGACGAGGAGCGCCGGCACTACCTCGAGCGTGAGGTCGAGCGGGATGTGCAGGCGTTCGCCTGGGCGCCGAGCGTCAACATCTCCGCGCTCACCGGACGCAATGTGGACAAGCTGTCCAAGGCGATCGAGCAGACGCTCGAGGGCTGGGAGACCCGCGTGTCGACCGGCAAGCTCAATGCCTTCCTCGGACGCGTGGCGGCGGCTCACCCGCACCCCCTGCGCGGTGGCAAGCAGCCGCGCATCCTGTTCGGCACCCAGGCGCACACCAGCCCGCCCACCTTCGCGCTGTTCACCTCCGGCCAGCTCGACCAGGGCTACGTCCGCTTCGTGGAGCGTCGGCTGCGTGAGGACTTCGGTTTCGTCGGTTCCCCGGTGCACGTGGAGGTCCGGGCCCGGGAGAAGCGCGGCAAGTAGGTGTGGGCAGTACACGCCCGCTCCGATTGGCCCCCGAGGCGCCGGATCGGGTAGTGTTCTTCCTCGGGTCAGCAATGACCTGGACGGGCTGTAGCGCAGCTTGGTAGCGCACTTGACTGGGGGTCAAGGGGTCGCAGGTTCAAATCCTGTCAGCCCGACGTCTGGAGGGGCTTGTCAGAGGCGTTTTCGCCCTGGCGGGCCCCTTTATCGTGCAACGGGCGTGCAAGATGCACCACACGTGCAACAACTCTCCGAGCACAGCACAGCCCCCGTCGCTTGCGGAGACTTGGCAAGCGGCGGGGGCTGGCATGTGGGCGGCACACGGGGTACCGGGAAGGAGGAGAAACCGCACCACCCGGTGCTCTGCCCGGCCTGGCACGACCAAGGGCCAAGCTGTCAGGTGCCCCACNNGTCTCGGGTGGGTCAGGCGACCTTGGCGGCTGCCCGGGTGACGATGTTCTGCTGGTGGGCGGTCGGCATGAGCCACGACTGGGTAGCCTCGGAGATCTTCGCTTCCCGGTCGGCCACGTCGGCGCCGTCCCGGGCCAGGTCCAGCTTCAGGTCCGGCCAGGTGCCGCTCATCAGCTTCAGCAGGGCTCCCGCGCGGTCGGCCTCGACGCGGTTCCGGAGGTCACCGCTCGCGCTGCTGCGGCCATTCCAGACGTCCAGGAAGGCCTTCAGCTGGTCGCGCTCCTCGCTCGGGTTCAGCGGGGCGGGGTCCGCCATGTTGTTCCACTTCTCGCCCTCGTGGACCGTCGTGGTGAGGAAGGCGGCGTGCGTGTTCTTGGAGGTCAGGCCGGGCAGGACCCTCAGCATGGGGTCCGCCTGGGCCAAGAGATCGGTCGCGGTGGCATTCCCGGTGGAGGTGGCGGCCTGGGCGGCCTTCTGGGCCTCCTGGAGCGTCTTGGCCAGCTTGGGCCGGATGTCGGTCCAGGCCTTCTCGACCCGCTCCACACCGGCGTCCACGTCCTCGTCGACGATCCGGGCCTGGGCCTCGATCCTGTCGCGGTTCAGGACCAGGAGCGTGTCCAGCGCGTGCTGGCGGAACTCGTCCAGGTCGGCGGGCGGTCCCTGCTTCAGACCTTCGGCCGGTTCGTCCAGGTGGGCCCTGGTGTCGGCCAGCCGGTGCGGCTGCTCGGGCGGGGGGATTCCGGAGGCTTCGTAGGCCTTCCGGATGATCCTGTCGAAACTGGACGACAGGGACGGGGAGAGGTAGTTGGCGCCGCCGGGGGCGGGCAGGATGTTGTCGAACATGGGTGAGTGTCCTCCTGGGTGGTCAGCGGCTGGTGAACAGTCGCCGGGTGAATCCCCGGAGCTGGTCGCTCTCGGGGGAGTTGGTGGTCCTCGTCGGTGCGGCGGTCGGTGCGGTGCGCTGGGTGTCCGGGCATGCGAACAGCTGGGCTCGCATTTGCTCCAGGGCCCGCTCGCGCTCCAGTGCGTCCTGGCGGGCGGCTTCGGTGTGCTCCGCCAGGAGATCGGTCACGGGGTGGTCGCTCATGCGGGCTCCAGCTCGTCCAGCTGGCGGATGACGTCCAGCGCGCCCCCCGTGAGGGTGAGGAGGTCCCTGGTCGCCAGGGACAGGTCTCCGATCCGGATCATGAACCGCTGGAGCATGCCGGTCAGGTACTCGCGGCGGTCGCCGCGCGCCAGGATGTCGTCCAGCGGCTCCAGCTCGGCCAGCGCGTCGGAGATGTCGGAGGTGGTCGGCCCCCCTTGAACTGGTTCGCCACCCACGCGTCCACGTCGTCGGGACGGTAGAAGAGTCGGCGCCCGATCTTCGCTGCCTGGGGGCCGTTGCCCTCGGAGCGCATCTGGCGGAGAGTCCCGACCGGGATCCGCGTCCGCTCGGCGACCTCCTGAATGGTCAGGGTTGCTGTCATTGCGTTGGTTCCGTTCTCTGTGGAGTTGTGAAGCGTCTGACATCAGACCATACCCCCTGGGGGTATCTGGTCAACTCTGATCCGGCCCGGACTAGGTCGGATAGTCATGTCTGGACTTTTGGCGCAGGGCCGGGGAGAGAGAGCGAGGGGCTCGTGCAGGTTGACCGAAAGCTGGTCTGAGGGGACAACCCCCTGGGGCCTGAATGTTTGCTGGCCACTTGGCCGGGACTTCCTTCCTGTGCAGGTCTTCCTGTAATAGTTGGACGTCGATCCCAGTACATGGTGAGGGGTCTACCGCTGGCCGTTTCAAAGGAGAGATCGTGAGTAGCACCCCGGAGGGGCCAGGAGCCCCTCGTAATCCCAAGGCTGAAGCCAAGGCTGCGAAGGCGTACGCGAAGGCGACCCGCCCTTGGTTCAAGAAGAAGCGCTTCATCATTCCGGCTGTTTTGCTGCTGCTATTGCTCTTTTCCAAGTTGGGTGGAGGTTCTGACACCGGGACTTCGACAGATGCGGCGAAGGCGCCAGAGTCCACCGCCACCGCTACCTCGAAAGCTCCTGCCACCACTGAGGCGGCCACCGATTCAGGGGCTGACCTGACGGCTGTTCAGAAGAACGCCAGGCGTAGCGCAGAGAACTACCTGGAGATGAGTGGCTTCTCTAGGCTCGGCCTCATTGACCAGCTTTCCTCCGAGTACGGAGATCAGTTCAGCAAAGCTGACGCAACCGCTGCAGTCGACAGCATGGACGTCGATTGGAATGAGCAGGCGGGTCGCGTTGCCAAGGCCTACTTGGACATGCAGGGCTTCTCTTGTCAGGGTCTGGTGGACCAGATGTCCTCCGACGTCGCTGATAAGTTCACGAAGGCTCAGGCTACTGCTGGCGCGAAGGAAGCTGGCGCCTGCTGATCGCGCGGTCATCGTTTCACAGAGAGGGTCCCGAGAGCTTGTTCGTCGGGGGCCTCTCTTTTGCCGTCGTGACTCGGAGCTGACGTCCGGTGACCTGGGCAGGCTCGGGCGTGAGATCTCCGACGCCGTCGGATGGCCGGTGCTGCTCTGGGCCGTGGCGCCAGGAGAGGAAGACTTCCTGCCGGGGGAGCGCGTGACGGTGCTCTAGTTCGTGGGGTCGGCTGGCGCGTCGATCTCTGGGGCTTTGGCGACGGTCTCCGGGGCTTTGGCGACGATCTCGGAGGCTTTGGGTTGCAGCAAAGTGGTATTGCGCCCAATGAGCGCTGCTATGAGGCGCCGACCTCTGCGGTTGCTGCCTACACACCGAAAGCAGGCCTCCCATCACTCTGCTGTTCCCTGTCCCACCGGCTCCCAGCATCGAAAGCAGGCAAATCTCGGCGACCCCGGGGACGATCGCCGTTACCAGAAGGCCCCATCCGTTCGTCAGCCAGCGCACGGGCCTGCTGGCCTGGGCCCCATTAGCGGGTAGGTAATACTCCAGGCCTAGGGCGATCCAGAGCGTGGGGATGATCTGGGCAAGGGTCATGGCGATCTCGCGCTGTTCCGGCGTCATGGGCCAAGAGTGGCAGGGCATTGCTCGGGTCTGGTCGGCCTACTTGTTACAGGTAGTGCGTGCTGCACCAGGGTGGGCCACTGCTCCGGGCTGGGGCGGTTTCCTGGGTGTGTGCTCTGCCGAGTCTCACCTCGGAGGGCCGCTTAAGGGTGGGGGGGTGCTCCAGGTACCGGAACGGGTGCAGGGCGCTCCTGGGGGCCTTCCTAGGCTTCCTGGCGGGTGTTTCGGGTCATGGCCTCCGTCCATGAGGGCGGGCGCGGGTCCTCGCGCGGTTCTGCGGGCGGTGGTGGCGCGACCCGGCGCGGGCCACTGTGCAGGGCCCCCTCACGGGCGCCGGGTGACACACCAGGACTTGACGATGGCCATGGCACTATCCCCAACACCTGGGCGCCCACTTGAGCGAATGGCCCTTGTCGTTGATCCGGCTATCTGTAACACCTAAGGGCGCGGTTCTCCTCACCGGGGGCCGACCTTCGTACCCGCGCCGGTAGGAAGGTGGGGCCGACCATATTGGCGGCGCGGCCAGGAAGGTGGGGCGTCCAACTTGAGGCCTCCCTCAAGAAGGGTGGGGGCGCCACCGGTTGCGCTGTGCTTGTCGTGGTTGCCGTGGAGTGGGTTCCAACGTGGACCAGGGCCTGGGGCGATTCTCCGTGAGTTGTGCGCGTAGATGCCCATGTATCTACGTTGGCGCTAGGTCAGTCAGGGCTGGGGGTGGATTTTGGGGTGGATCCACCCCCCACCCCCCTGTCTCGCCTTCGTGGGGTGGACTGTACGTTAAGCATCTTCCTCTCTCTGACTAGGGGATTTGTAGCGCCGTTATGCCCGGGCGGGTGATAGCGAGACACCCCCCAGGGATGGATCCACCCCAGAAAATCCACCCCTAGATCCACCCCGTTGTGTGGTTATGCCAGGCATACAAAGACCCCCGCCGGGAGCGATCCAAGCGGGGGCCTCTGTTCGTGGGTCAGTCTGGTTGCGACCCTCCCAGGTCGACGCTGCTACCGTCCACGATCAGCCAGCCTTGCGACTCGCTCCACGCGATGGCCTCGGTCTTCAGGCGTGCCTTGCCCTCTGCGTCCCCCTTCTTGGACTTCAGCTCGGCGCTGTCGTTCAGGCACTTCTTGGTGCAGGCCTTGCCTTGGTGCCGGTCGTCGTCCTGGTGCCGCTTGACCGTCCGCCCCATCCCTCGCGCCGCTTTCGCCTCGCTGGTCTCGGTGAGCTGGGCCACGGCCCGGTCCTCGGCCACGCGCTCGTGAGCCCGCATGGTGCCCTTCGTCGCAGCGTCCCTCCGCGCCTGCTGCGTCGTCGCCGACTTGCACGCCCGCATGGTCTCCAGCGACAAGTCCATGACCAGCCCAGAGAGCCGCCACCACTGCTGGGTGATGTCGCGCTCGCCGTGGAGCAAGGCCAGCGCCACCGCGACCTTCTCCCGGGTGAGCACCAGGTGGGACTTCTCCGCTGCCTCATGGGAGCTGTTGCCGCCCCATCGGATGTCATCGCTGGCTTTCGTGATCTCGTCCGCGATCTCAGCGGGGATGCCCACCTCGTACTCGGCGGCCCAGTCCTTGAACGGGTTCACATAGCCCAGGGTGCCGGGCCAGGTGGGCCACTTTTCCGGCTTGTGGTCCGACGTGGTGGGCGCCCACACGAAGCGCTGCGGAGTGCCGCCCGACTCGTCAGCGGTGAGCGCCAGGGAGCGGAGCGGCTGCACGCCGATGATGGCGCACGCCCTGTAGCGCCCTTCCGGGACGTTGCGGGTGCGGTCGGCGGTCGCGTTGGTCTGGCCCAGCTGTTCCCCCGTCAGGGCCTCGCGGAGCACGCTGGCGATGGACGAACCTTGGCGCTCCATCCCCGCCTTGTACTCGTCCACCTCGCCTTTGACGAACAGCCGCCGGGGGTCATCAATCAGGCGCCGCACCTGGCGCTTCTTCCCGGTTCCGGGGTCGGTCTCCTGGTCGGACTGCATGTAGGCCTCGGCCATCCCCTCGCCGGAGCCCAGGGGCACCTTCACCGTGGCCAGGTCCTCGATGCCCAGCAGTTCCCCCGCGACACGAATGGACTTGGACTTCCCGGAACCGCTGGGGCCCACCAGCGCCACTCCCAGGTTCAGCGGCGCGGTGGCGCCCACAAGCGGCGGTAGGACCACACCCACGGGCGTGTCCACCAGCACCATGGTCAGGCACGCCCCCAGGACCCCCTCCGGGACCAGGTGGCGGCTGTGCGCCGCCCGGCGGATCTTCTCCATGGTCGGGGTCGCCGTCCACAGCTTGTCGGCTTGCTTATGCTGGGCTTCCTCGCGGGCCGCCAGGATGTCCTCCACGGTGACCTTGCGGCCATACCCCTCGCACTCGATCCGGTGAAGGAAGCTCACCCGCTCGGGCGTCTCGCTGGCCTGCTTTGCGACCACGTCCAGGAGCATCGCGTCCCACTCCGCGTCGGTGGTTCGCCCGTCGCGCTGGTCGAACTTGCCGCGGAAGGCCATCCGCAGCTCCTCCTCAGCCCAGGGGAACCCTGTGTGGCCGTCCCCCGCTGCTGCACCCACCAGGGCGCCGATGGCGTGCATGCCCGTCACATGGCGGGATCCTTCCCCCGCCTCGTCGATGCGGTGGATCCACTCGTCCACCACCGCCTCCATGCTCTTGCACGGGTCCTCGTCGTCCCCGCGCAGTTCGTCCCACAGACCTCCCGCGATGACGTCCGTCGCCCTGCTGTTGCTCGCGGTGGGGACGCAGGCGGGGGCCCCTGCCAGCACCTCTTCCACGTCCAGCAGGGGAGCGTCAGCCATGCTGTCGTCCACCTCGTAGAAGGCGCGGCGGGACTGAATCGCGGGGGCGAACATCAGCCGCTCGGCCTGGTCGCAGCTCTGGTCGAACACCCCGGCGGAGATCTTCGCCATGAGCCAGCGCGTGATCCGCTGGTGCTCCTCCGGCGTGACTTCCCGGGAGAACGGGACGATGACCCGCCACTTGGGCTTGCCCTCGGTTGCGGTGTAGGTGGTGTGCGCCAGGTAGCGGATCCCCAGGGACTCCAGCTGACGCCAGGCTTCCCCCGACAGGGGCTCATCCGCGTCCAGAAGGCCAGCGCTACGGAAGCGGACGTTGGCCTTGCTGCGCTTGTTTTGCTCGAAGGTGCCGAACACCCAAGCGGGGAGCCGGGAGCGCTTCGCCTCACCCACGGCCTCCGCCACCTGGTCGGGGCCGAACGGGTGTACCGGGTGGGGCTCGATCACGGCAGGGTGGTCCACGCGGTCCCGGACCATGGTCCAGGAGAGGTTCTTCTTAGTGCCTGGCTCCTGACCCGCTGCCTTCCGGAACTCGGTGGCCGCGAGCGTCAGCTCCTGGGCGGTTCCGCTGGTCTTGGTAGGGATGGATCCGGTAGACTCACTCATGTCTTGAAGTGCTGCCTTTCTAGGGTAGTTGGAGCCCTCACCGTTTGCCCGGCGGGGGCTTCGTTCTTGTGTGGAGCTCATCGCTGGGAGGCCTCCTCAGCGGTGGGGGTGGTCTGGGCTACCCCAGTTGCCTGGGAGGCGCTCAGATCCGAGCGGCGAGGGCTTCTCGCGTGCGTTTCGTCTCGGGGCTCCCAGTTGGTGGCCGGGGGAGTACCCCGCCAGACGCCGTCCTCACCGAGCACCAGGCCAGCGGCGGTCATCTCGTCGGCGGTCATGCACCGGTTCCGGTAGCTGGTGCGCTTACCCCGGTGGTCGACGTGGGCGGCCACTCGGTGGCGGTCACCGGCGGTGCCGCCGGAGAAGGTCAGGTGACAGATGCTGCAGTGCTCGCGCTTACCCGTCGGGCGCATGCAGTTGGGAGCGCACCGCATCACGCCGCCTGGGCGGTGGGGATCTGCTGGAACAGGGCGTCCACGTCGGGCTGCCGCACGCGGATGCTGCGGCCACCGATCCGGTAGGCGGGCAGCTCGCCCCGGCTGATCCGGCGGCGGAGGGTCTTCACGGAGGTGCCGCAGTAGGTGGCGGCCTGCTCCAGGTTCATCCAGCAGGTGGTGGGCTGGGTGTCGCTCATGGTCTTGCTTCCCGGCCCCGGCACTTCCGGGGCTAACAATCTTCACCGCCTCAGCAGTCTCTGGCGGGCTGAGCTACCCGCGACCTACTAGACCAGTCTGCCCACTACTGGACAGGAAGTCAAGCGCGAATCCTAGACTGTTTCGCCTATGGTCGCAACCTGACTTGAACTAACCCTGCCGCGCCATCTCCGACAGTCGCTGGGCGAGTTCAGCGTCTCGCTCGGCTGCCGCGTGTTGATAACGCATGGCCACGCCCACGGTGGAGTGCCCCAGCCGCGTCATCAGCTCTTTCGTGGTCGCACCAGCCTGGGCGGCCATAGTGGCGCCAGTGTGCCTCAGATCATGCCAGCGCAAGTCCTCGCGTCCAGCCGCGACCCGGGCAGGCTTGAACACTTTGTAGAGACTTCCGTGGTGCATGTGCTTGCCCTCGGTGTTGGGGAACAACAGCCCGTCAGGGCCAGGATTAGCCCAGGTGGCGATGTGCTCGGCCAGCAACGGCAAAATGTGTGGCGGGACATGCACGTCACGCACCCCGGCGGCGGTCTTGGGAGTGCCCACCCTGGCGACGGCCTGCCCCTCGTCGTCCTTCACCCAGGTGACCCCTCGGGTGACGTGTATAACCCCCGCCTTCATGTCGACATCCCGGCGCCTCAGCTCAGTCAGCTCGCCGAAGCGCAAGGCGCACCAGGCAGCAACGTGGACCATGACGCGGTAGCGCTCGGGCATGGCCTCGGCGATCCTCTGCACCTCGGCGACGGTGGCCGGGCGGATGGTCACTGACGACTTGGAGGTGCCTGCCCCTCGGATCTTCGCTGGGTTGCTGCTGATCAGTTCCTCATCCATGGCGCTGTTCAGGATGGTTCGCAGGAGGGCGTAGGCGTGGGCCCTGGTGGTGGCCTTGCTCGGGTCCTGGGCGGCGTGCCAGGCCCGGATATCAGCGCTGGTGACCTGGGGGAGCGGCTTGGCACCCATGGGGCTTTCGGTGAAGCTCTTCGCCATGCGTCGGTACTCAGCAACCGTGCGAGGCGTCAGCGGCTTGGATCCCATGGCCCCCATCGAGCGCCCGGCCAGCCAACGCTCAGCGAAGGCGGCCAGGGTCTCGGCGGTCTGCTTTGGCGCGGCGGGCTTCCAGCGCTCCTCGGTGATTGCGGCGGACTGCATGGAAAGCCAGGTCTGGGCGTCGGTCTTCGTTTGGAATGTCGTCGGGGCGTGTCGACAACGCTCGAACATG
>DGKN01000069.1:496-6399 GCA_002387005.1 Propionibacteriaceae bacterium UBA4569 | reverse complement strand
CGTCCGCTGACCTAGGCCGTGATGCTCGTCTCAGCGAACAGATCGGCGGGCATGGGAGTGCTCAGACGCCAGGTGATCGCGATGGGCCGGTCGCCGGTATGCGAGACATAGGACGTCCGTCCGAGGAAGACGTAGGGCGCGCCCTTGCCGAACTCGGTTTCCTTCTGTTGGCGCACGAACAGCAACGGGATGCTGCCACCCGTGAGGTAACGCTGCCCAGTTGCAGAGTTCACCGACGTGGTCGACTGTGACTCCCAATGGAACAGAGTCCGGCTGATCGGATAGTCCCGGTACAGGGTGGTCGGGGAGTAGTCCGTCTCCGACTTCTTGAGGGTGACGAAGAAGGCGTCCACCGGGGCGCCGCTCACGGACGTGGACAGCACGCCCTCGCGGAAGTTGTTCGGGGTTCGCGCTTGGGACGCGTAGCCGAGCCCAGCGAGGATTTCCTCTCGCGTGTAGCTGGCGTGCACCATCAGTGGTATGTCGAGGTCAGTGAAGGTCTGGGTGAGGTGCCCGGCCCCCTCGAAGGCGTACGAGATGACCTGAGAGAGTTCGCTGCTGACGCGATGGTTCTCGCGCAGTGTGGCAAGCCCCTCGGCGACCGACGAGAATCCCCCTCCGCGCGGGAAGATCGAGTAGAAGAGCATCTCTGCGAATGACTCCCGTCCCACATCAATCCCCGCCCGCAGCAGGTCACGGTAGGCCTGGGCACGAGCAGGGTCGTCCACGTGAGCGAGCGCTCGGACTCGTTTGAGCAGTTCGGTCTCCACCGCGCTGGGCTGCTCGATCAGGCCCGCGTCCGCCTGAAGGTGGGTCCAGGAGCGCTTGGTAGCGCTGCGGACCACCTGGGAAAGTTCCAGCTGGTTGCTGACGAGGAAGTCCTCCAGGGACGAGGTCGGCTCGGCGCGCAGTTCGTTGACCAGCTGTGGCCAGCGCATCTGGAGGTTGCTGCGCAGGTTGCCCAGCACCAGCTTCTGCGCCACCTCGTCCAGCACGATCTGGCAGCCCGACGGCAACAGCGGGAACCCTTCATCCACTTGGTGCTCCAGCTCGGCGCCCTTGCGTCCGGTCAGGGCCCGGAACCGCAGGTCCAGCCGGAACTCCTTGCGGTGCAGACCGACGAAGTCCAAGACGGTGAGCACGTCCTTGCCCTCGGCCAGGCGGAGCCCTCGGCCGAGTTGCTGCAGGAAGACCGTGGGGGACTCGGTCGGACGGAGCAGCAGGACGGTGTCGAGCTCGGGGATGTCGACGCCCTCGTTGAAGATGTCGACGCTGAAGATGGCGCTTAGCTCGCCGCGCTTGAGCCGGCTGATCGCCTCATCGCGTTCGTCGGGTGACGAGCTGCCGTTCAGGGCGGCGCTGGGGATCCCAGCTGTGTTGAAGAAGTCGGCCATGAAGTCGGCGTGGCGCACGGTGACGCAGAAGCCCAGGGCACGCATGCTGTGGGGATCGATGATCTTGTCCCGAACCTGCTGCAAGATCAGGCGGGCGCGAGCGTGGTTGCCGGAGTAGAGGTTCTCCAACTCGTCCGGGGCGTAGCGCCCTTGGCGCCACGAGACGTGGGAGAGATCGACACCGTCACTGACGCCGAAGTAGTGGAAGGGGCTGAGCAGACCTTGCTGGATCGCGTCCCACACGCGCAGTTCCGCGGTGATGTGGCCGCCGAAGAAAGTCCTGACGTCCAAGCCGTCGCCGCGTTCCGGGGTGGCGGTGAGGCCCAGCAATTCCTTGGGCCACAAGTGTTCCAAGAGCCGCTTGTAGGTTGCAGCCTCGGCGTGGTGGAACTCGTCCACCACCACCATGTCGAAGGCGTCGGCTGGGATGTTCTCGGGGCCATAGCTGGTGAGCGACTGCACGCTGGCGAACACGTGCTTCCACTTCTGCGGTTGCTCGCCGCCGACGTACAACTCACCGAAGGTCCCGTCATTGAGCACCTCGCGATAGGTGCGTCGTGACNNACTGGAGCAAGATCTCGCGTCGGTGCGCGACGAAGAGCAGGGACGGACGATTCGGCCCTTGGCACAGCGACTTGTAGTCGAGCGCGGCCATGACGGTCTTCCCTGTTCCGGTCGCTGCCACCAACAGGTTCTGGTGCCGATCGTGCAGGGATCGCTCGGCTGCCAGACGCTCCAGGATGGCTGCCTGGTACGGGAAGGGACGGACCTCCAGGCCGGAGATGGGGCTCTCGTGCGAGCCGACGGTGTTGCGTCCGCGAGCATCGTTCAGCGCGCGGTCCAGGCGCTGGGCGTCCTCGGTCTCTCGTCCGCGGTAGGGCTCGAACTGCTCGGTGTTCCAGTAGGAATCGAAGGTCGCCTCGAACTTGTCGAGCAGGTGGCCCGTCGTCACCGAGGAGAGCCGGACATTCCACTCGGTACCGGTGACGAGCGCGGATGTCGACAGATTGGACGATCCGACGTAGGCCGTGTCGAACCCCGTCCTGCGGCGGAACAACCAGGCCTTCGCGTGCAGCCGGGTCGCCCGGGCGTCGTACTGGACGCGGACCTCGGCGCCGAACTCCTCGATGAGCCGATCGAGTGCGGCGCGCTCGGTCCCCCCGATGTAGGTGGTGGTGACGACGCGGATCGGGACGCCCCGGTCGCGGGCGTCGGCCAGCGCATCCTGCAGGATCACCAGACCGCGCCACTGGACGAACGCGCACAGCAACTCGATCCGGTCAGCAGAGGCGATCTCTGCCCTGAGTTCGTGACCCAAATTGGGTTCCCCCGGTGCATTCGTCAGCAATGCCGCTTCGGCCAAGGGAGTCGACGGACGGATGTCGGTGACCGGAGTGACGCCCGGACCAGCTGGGGGAGCCAGCCGGGTGAGCTGTTGCAGCGGGTCCACCGGTGCCTCGGACTCCAGCTCCAGGTCCTGTAGAAGGCGACGCATCACGCTGACGCGCTGGCTGGGGTCAGCTGGGAGGCTGCGTCGCAGCGCGGCGGCCAGGTGTCGAGCGAGCACGTCCGGCGCGTCCGCCTTGTCGACATCGGTGAGGGTGGGGTTGAGCCCGCTGCGCTCGACGGTGGCCCGAAGATCCGGCGTGACGATGCTCTCGTACAGCCCCGCTTCGAACGGCTGGCTACTCATGACGCCCAGGGTGGCACAAGCGAGCGCGTCGCGGTGCCGGGGTTGGACCGTTGCCCAGCTCGTCTTCAAGATGACCGCACCCAACGGCCCTTGCTATGCTGCTCGTCGGCGCTCGCCCCGGTGGGCGCCAGGCCGCCTTAGCTCAGAGGTAGAGCAACGCACTCGTAATGCGTAGGTCTGGGGTTCGACTCCCCAAGGCGGCTCCAGCAAAGCCCCTCGTCAGAGGGGCTTTTGCGTTCCCGAAGCCAGATGACGGCGCGCGGCCTACGCACGCCGTCATCGTCACTCGTCACCCCGTCGCTGGTCACCGTCCAGAGCTGCCCCGATCAGGATGCCGATCACCACCATCACCGCCAGAACGAGCCTTCCCGCTGCCCGAGCCGGCTTGCTTCCCAGTACGTCACTTCACCTCTCGTCGCACGGTCCGCCAGATGCCCAGGGCCAGGGGCAGGGCGATCCAGATCAGCCCAGCTGTTCCGAGCTGTTCCCACTGGCGCAGCGTGAGCTGGTCGCCAGCCATCAGGGGCGCCTGGGCCTGAGACAGGTCGATCCACGCACCGAGCCTGGTCAGCGGACTCCACACGGCCGTCACTATCGCCCAGATCGTCGGCACCAGGAAGAATGCACCGACCGCGATCGGCACCGACATCAGCAGCGCGCCGAAGGCGACGCCCTGCAACACCGACAGCATCTGCATCACCCAACCGCCGAACAGGTCGGTCCAGTCCCAAGACAGGGCAATCTCGGACGACTTTCCGGCCGCCGTCATCGACACCACGTGTCCCAGCGCGGCCAGTGCGATCGTCAGTGCCAGCACGCCCGTCCCCAGGGCCATCGCGGCCAAGGCCTTGGCAGCCAGTACCCGGACTCGTCGAGGTTCCTGGGTGAAGGTCACCAGCGCGGTCCGCTGGCTCCACTCATTGCAGATCGTGACGATGCCCAGGATCGGCAACAACATGCCCTGCGGCATCACCGTCGCCGCCAGCAGAAAGTCGTAGCTGAGGCCCTGCTTGCGCCCCACCCACATCGAGATGCCGATCACCAGCGCCGTGATCAGCCCGATCGCGATCAGCAGTCCGCGTCCAGCTCGGGTGTCCAGCTGCTTGCGCATCTCCACCCGGAACAGCCGTCCGAACGACAGTCCGCGTCCGGTGAGGGGAGCGTCCATCGGGGCCAGCAGGTTCTTGCCCAGCGTGGTCGTGGTCATCAGAAGGTCTCCTTGCGTGCGGTGTCTGCGGTGAGTTGGAGGAACAGTTCCTCGAGGTTGCTGTCCGCGGGGCGCAGCAGCACCAGCGGGACCCCCGCCTCTGCCGCCAGGCGTCCAACGACCACCGTGTCCCCTTCGACGTCGAAGGCCCCGTCGGGCCGTTGCCGGAACGACAAACCACCACGGGTCACCGCGTCCACCAACCCCTGCCGGGTCATGGAGTCGACCACGCAACCTGGCCGGGTCAACAACTGGTGCATGGCGCCCTGCGCGACGATGCGTCCATGGCCGATCACCACCAGGTCGTCGGCCACCTGCTGCACCTCGTTCAACAGGTGCGAGCTCAACAGCACCGTCCCGCCCTGGTCGGCGTAGCTACGTAACAGCTCGCGCATCCAGTGGATGCCCGCTGGGTCGAGACCATTGGCCGGCTCGTCGAGCACCAGCACCTTCGGCGCGCCCATCAGCGCGCCGCCGAGGCCCAACCGCTGGCGCATGCCGAGCGAGTAGTCCTTCACGCGGCGCTTGGCCTCCAGCTGGGTCAATCCCACGAGGTCGAGCATCTCGTCCACGCGTCCCCTGGGGGCCTCGGTGACCAGACCGGCCAGGTGCAGCACCTCGCGTCCGGTGCGTCCGGGGTGCTGCGCGGACGCATCCAGCATCATCCCCACATGCCGGGCCGGGTTGGGCAACTCCACGTACTTCTTGCCGAGCACGCGCGCCGATCCCTGCGTCACGGGGGTCAGCCCGCACAGCATCCGCATCAGCGTCGACTTGCCGGCGNNGGGGCCAAGGGACGCCCATCTTCCTAGACTCGACGTCATGACGAGCACCGCGACCCGCCCCCGAGCGCAGCTGCTGTGGGCGGAGACCTGGCGCTTGCTGGCCTGCTGGCTGATCGGCTTCATCATCTTCGCGATCGCCTGGAGCGCCCCGCTCAACGGCACCCCAACCCCGCACCAGGACGCGTGGATGGGCATTGACATCATCGCCGGTGCGCTGCTCAGCCCGCTGGTTCTGTTGCGCCGCCGGTTCCCGCTCGCGACGACGATCGTGTTGACCGCGCTCAGCATCGTCTCCGCGGTGGCGGTGCCCGCCCAGACCCTCGCGACGATCTGGCTGGCCGGGCGGCGACGACTGCGCGAGGTCATTGCGGCCGGACTGGTATGGCTGGTGGGGGTGGCCGTGAATGACCGCTACATCACCCCGATCATGGGCGACAACGCCACCAGCTCCGGCCCCGTGGTCACCATCGCGTTCAGCATGTTCGCCTTCGTCGCCGTCGCCGCGATCGGCTGGAGCCTCGGCGCACGACGCGAGCTCCACGATTCGTGGCGCATCAGCGCCGAGTCCGCCCNNATCGCCCGCGAGATGCACGACGTGCTGGCGCACAAGATCAGCCTGGTCAGCATGCACGCCGGTCTGCTGGCCTACCAGGACGACCTCACCGCCGACGAGCGCAAGCAGACCGCGGCCGTCATCCAGACCACCGCCCAGCAGGCGCTGTCCGAACTCCGTCACGTGCTCGGGGTGCTTCGTGAGGACGACCACGAGGCCCTCCAGCCCCCGCAGCCCTCCCTCCTCGACCTGCCCACCCTGCTGGCCCAGG
>DGKN01000069.1:0-491 GCA_002387005.1 Propionibacteriaceae bacterium UBA4569 | reverse complement strand
CCTCCCGGCACGCCCAGCGCATCGTCCAGGAGTGCCTCACAAATGCCCGCAAGCACGCGCCCGGTCATCCGGTGACCGTCACCGCCGGCGGCGCTCCCGGCATCGCGCTGGACCTTTGCGTGAGCAACCCTCTGGCGACCCAGGGGTCTGGGGTGCCGGGCGCGCAACTGGGGCTGGTCGGGCTGGCCGAGCGGGCGCACCTGGCGGGCGGGACGTTGACCGCCGAACCCGAGGGCGGACGATTCGTCGTCCGCGCACATCTTCCCTGGCACGGCAGCGACGAGCAGTAGCGACGAGTAGTGAGGACGGACATGACCGAAACCCCCGTCAGGGTGGTGATCGTCGACGACGACGCGCTGGTGCGCCAAGGCCTGCGGCTGATGCTGCGGGGGTCGGGCGTCGAGGTGGTCGCCGAGCACGCGGACGGTGAGGGCGCCGCCGAGGTGGTGGCGCGCGAACACGCGGATGTCGTGCTGATGGACATCCGGATG
>DGKN01000036.1 GCA_002387005.1 Propionibacteriaceae bacterium UBA4569 | reverse complement strand
CATCCACGTGCTCTTTGAGGTGAAGGCGACGGCCAGCCTGGAGGTCCTCGTCCACGTGTACGGGGCCGACCCCACAGTGACGAGGCTCGTTGTGTTGGCCTGGAGCTGGATCCAGGCCATGCCATCGGCGTCCGGCAGCACGGTCCACCACAAGGCCTCAACACCGAGCCTGGCCTTCGCGGTGGTTCGTTTCGCCGGGACGCCTCCAACCCTCTGCGCCAGCTTCCCGTCACTGTTCATGAACGACTCCCGACCGAAATAGCCCGAGGGATCCTTCTTGCCACCTGGCGACAGGACCTCCCACATTCGGTTGGTCCAAGCGGCTTGCCGCTTGCGGTTGTGCACCCACAACTCAGGCGGGTCGAGAACCTCGCGGACGAACAGCGGCGCGATGATCGAGAGCTGGTGGCGCCAGTCCTTCATGGGACGGGTGGCGAGGGCGTCCTTGTCGGGATCGGTGGGCTTCGCGTGGAGCAGTTTGTGGCCCGTGGGCAGCCGCAGCGGGCGGTAGGGGCCGTACTGGTCCTTCGTGGCCGGGCCCAGCCAGATCCCGGCGGCTTCGTTCATGGCGGCCAGGTCGATCGCCTCGACCAGCGCGGGTGACAGGGCATCGGAGGCGACCCACTGCGGGGCAACCGAAGGAGTCTGGGACGGGGCGGGAGTGCTCACGCCGTGGCGACGGATGCCGCCCAATGATCCACACCCAGCCACTGTCACCGTTGCAGCGCCCAGCCCCATAGTCAATGCTGCGCGCCTTGTCAGCGCAAGCTCCTGCATGGCCATGGTCCTCCCGAATCACGTAGTACGGCCCGTCAACGGGCCGAAACTATGGGCCGGGAGGGCCACAACACGCCGTAGGAGTGCCCCGGACAACAACCGGGCAACACTGCGACAACACCTGCTGGAGGGTCAGAGGCTCAGCCGCGACAGGAACTGCCGGGTGCGGGCTTCTCGCGGGTGGTCGAGCGCCTGTTCGGGCCGCCCGCGCTCGATGATCCGTCCTCCGTCNNCAGTTCCGGGTCCAGCGCCGATGTCACCTCGTCCAGGAGCAGCACCTTGGGGTCGTTCACCATCGCCCGTGCGATCGCCACCCGCTGCTGCTGCCCGCCCGACAACTCGTCCGGACGTGATGCGGCACGATCGGACAGCCCGACCCGGCCCAGCATCTCCACCGCGCGCTCCCGCGCCCGAGGAGCGGGAACACCGTGGACGCGTACCGACGCCAGCGCGACATTGTCGACGACGCTCAGGTGCGGGAACAGGTTGTAGGCCTGGAAGACCATCCCCATCCGGGCACGGACGTCGTCGGCGTCCACGCGCGGGTCGGTGATGTCATCCCCGTCGAGCTCGATGACGCCGTCGTCCACCTGCTCCAGCAGGTCGATGCAGCGCAGCAGGGTCGACTTGCCCGACCCGGACGCGCCAATCAGCACGACGCATTCCCCTCGTCCCACCTCGAGGTCGATGCCATCCAAAACGGGCTTGGACGGAGCACGCCGCGTCCCCGGGAAGCTCTTGCGGAGGCCGGCGATGCGGAGCATCGGCCGTGCGTCGACAGCGGAAACCGAACTCACAGCACCGCCCCCTGACCCTGCCAGCCCTGCCGGCGCGCGACCGCGTCGGTCAGCCGCGCCATCGGGATCGTCAGCGACACGAACAAGGCGCCCGCCACCACATAGGGCGTGAAGTTGAAGTCGATCGCGGTCTGCATCTGGGCCGCGCGGATGGCGTCCACCACGCCGACGACGGCGATCAGGCCGGAGTCCTTCTGCAGGGACACCAGGTCGTTCATCAGCGGTGGGACGACCCGTCGGACGGCCTGCGGCAGAACCACGTGCCGCAGAGCCTGTGAGTGCGTCAGGCCCAACGAGCGCGCAGCCAGCACTTGCGAGGGATGGATCGACTCGATGCCCGCCCGGAAGACCTCACCCACATAGGCCGAATAGCTCAGAACCAGAGCGACAGCCGCCCAGAAGGTCATCGAGCTGGGCACGCCGGACAGGCGCAGGCTCGGCATTCCGAAGGCCAGCAGGAAGATCACGAGCAACAGTGGGAGCCCCCGGAAGAGGTCCGTGTACCCGGCCGCGAACACGCGCAGCGGGAAGAAGACCGGGCCCCGCAGGGTGCGCATCACCGCGAGCGTCAGGCCAAGAGCGGCGATCACCACGCCGCAGATGAGCATGATCCGGATGTTCAACCAGAAGCCGGCCAGGACTGCGGGGAAGGACGCCACCGCCTTGTCCCAGTCGAAGAAGGTCTCCCTAAACCGCGGCCAGCCCGGCGAGGTCACCAGTGAAACCGCGGCGACGACGACCACGACCACCATGCTCAGCGCCGCCACGCAGTTCGAGCGGCGGGCCCGGGTCTGGCGGTAGCGGCGTCGTTCCTGCTCCAGCGCCGAGGGCGTCCAGGGGGCCTGGCTCACTGCAGCTCGGGGGCGCCGGCCTGCGCCAGCCAGGTTGACTGCAACTTCTCGAGCGTCCCGTCGGCGCGCAGCGCGTCCACGGTCTGCGAGACGCAGGAGGTGAGCGGGCTGTCCTTGTCCAGCACGGCACCGAACTGCTCGGCGGTGTCGGTGGCGGGCAGCTGGCCCACGATCACGCCGTCGTCCAGCTGGGCTGCGGTCATGTAGAAGGCGGTGGGGACGTCGACGACGATCCCGTCGACCTGCTTGTTCTTCAGCGCCTGCACGGCGAGGTCATTGGTGTCGAAGACCTTGGCGGCCCTGGTGGGCTTCACCTGGTCGACGATGGCCTGGTAGCTGGTGGTACCGACCTGCGCGCCCAGCGTCGCGGCGGACAGATCGGCGATCGCAGTCTTTCCGTCGATGGCGCTGCCCTGGTAGGTGATCACCGCCTGGCGGACGTCGTAGTAGCCGGACGAGAAGTCGACGGCCTTGGCGCGCTCGGTGCTGATCGAGACCTGGTTGAGGTCGAGGTCGAAGTTCTTTGCGGCCGGGGAGATGGCGGTGTTGAAGGGGACCACAGCCCAGACGACGTCGGCCTTCGCGTAGCCCAGCTTCTCGGCGATGGCGTAGGCGACGGCCGACTCGTAACCCTTGCCATTGCTGGGGTCGTTGTCGCTGAACCACGGCTCGTAGGCGGGGGAGTCNNGTGTGCGTCGTCAGGGCGGCCTTGGTGCAGCTGGCGGACGCGCTACCCGAAGGGGTCGCGCTCGTCGACTCGTCCACCGGCGCGGAGCAGCCGACCATGCCGAGCGATGCGGTGGCGAGTGCCACCAGCGCGAGGAGTGCTGATCGGACGCGCGACACGGGAACCTCCTGGGCTGAGTGCCGGGTCGAACGACCGGCGACGGGCAGATTCAAGGTCACGGCAAGATGGGCGCATGCTCCGCTTCGGAATCATCGGGACCAACTTCATCAGTGAGTGGTTCGTGGCGGCATGCCGCGCCACCGAGGGGCGCGCGCAGGTCGCCGCGGTCTGCTCTCGGGATGCCGCGCGCGCCCAGCAGTTCGCCGACGCCAACGGCGGGGGACGCGGGGTCGACACACCCGAGGCGCTGTTCGAGCTGGTCGACGCGGTCTACGTCGCGAGCCCCAACCTGCTGCACCATCCGCAGGCGATGGCTGCGTTGGCCGCGGGGAAGCATGTGCTGGTGGAGAAGACCATGGGCACCAACACAGCCCAGGTCGACGAGATCCTGACCGCTGCGCGCGCCAACAAGCTGGTGGCGATGGAGGCGATGCGCACCGTCCACGCACCCGCGCACCAACTCGTCCGTGAGCACCTTGCGGACCTCGGAACCATTCGCCACGCCCGCTTCGAGAAGCTTCAGTATTCCTCCCGGTATGACGCCTTCCGAGCTGGCGACATCCAGAACGCCTTCAATCCCGGGCTGGGGAACTCGGCGTTGGCCGACATCGGCGTCTACTGCCTGCAACCAGCGCTGGACCTCATTGGCGCTCCCGAGAGCACCAGCGGCGCGAGCGTGAGGCTGCACAACGGGTTCGAGGGCGGCGGCTCGTTGGTGCTCCGCTACCCCGAAACCGTGGTCGACCTGGCCTGGTCGAAGATCGTGTCCGGAAGCCAGCCCAGCGTCATCCACGGCGAGGACGGCTGGATCAGCCTGGACGACCCGGGCGAACCCAGCCGCATCGTCCTGCAGTGCCGCGGGAGCGAGCCCGAGGTGCTGTTCGAGCAGGCGGCCATCCGCCCGGCCGCCCAGATGGTGCACGAGGTGCTCGACTTCTGCGATCAGGTCGAGGCGGGCCGCATGGACGAGCGTTGGTCCATGCTCTCGCTCGCTTCGCGCCGGGTCATGGACGAACACCTGGCCCGCTGATCGGCTGCAACCGCGCCAATACTCCGCCAAGAACGCCACCACAGAGCGATCCGGTCCCGCCTTGGGACCGGATTGCCCTCACATGGCATTTTTGGCGGACCCGCCCGAAGCGGTGTCCCGATTTGCGCTCGGTGCGTGACCTTTGTCACAGTGGATGACGAGGGGAGTACTTCCCAAGTCCCGGATCGGTCATGACGGACGGCCCATGCCGCCCCGGCCGGGACGCCAGCCAAGCCGGCGAAGGAGCNNTGTTCGCAACACCCCTGGTCTGGGGCATCACCATCGCCGGAATCCTGACGCTGTTCCTGCTCGACTTCCTGATCACCCGACGCCCGCACGAGGTCTCGATGCGCGAGGCAGTCGGCTGGTCGATCTTCTATGTCGCGATCCCACTGCTGTTCGGCGTCTGGGTCTGGAACAGCGGCGGGTCGACCACCGGCATCGAGTTCTACACCGGCTACCTGGTGGAGAAGTCGCTGAGCGTCGACAACCTGTTCGTGTTCATGCTGCTGCTGTCCAGCTTCGCGGTCCCGCGCCCCCTCCAGCAGCGCGTGCTGCTCATCGGCGTGGCCGGCGCGCTGGTGCTGCGTGCCATCTTCATCGCGCTGGGCGCGGTGATGATCGCGAAGTTCTCCATCACCTTCCTCGTCTTCGGCATCATCCTGGCCATCACCGCCGTCAAGGTCTGGCGCGATGCCGTGGGGGAGAGCAACCACACCGACGTCCAGAACATGACAGTGGTCAAGCTGATCAACCGCTTCGTCCCGGTCACCAGCGGCTACCACGGCACCAAGATGCTGGCGATCGAGAAGGGGCGTCGAGCCGCGACCCCGCTGCTCGTCGCGACGCTGGCGATCCTGGCCGTCGACATCCTGTTCGCCGTCGACTCCGTGCCCGCCGTCTACGGCATCACCGGCGACCCCTATCTGGTGTTTGCCACCAATGCCTTCGCGCTGCTTGGTCTGCGCGCGCTCTACTTCGTCCTCGAGGGCGTCCTCAACAAGCTCGTCCACCTCGGCCACGGACTGGCGATCATCCTCGGCTTCATCGCCGTGAAGCTGGTGCTGCACTGGGCGCACACGGTCTGGCCTGCGGTTCCCACCGTCCCGACGCTGCTCTCGCTCGCCGTGATCGTCGGCGTCCTGGTGGTCGTCACGATCACCAGCATCTTGGCCACTCGCACCCAGCGAGGGCACGCCCGCTCCGAGGCCTGACGATCACGGTTGGCCGCGGCCAACGGCCATCGGCTACACTTCCAAAGCCCTCGACGCGAGGGTCTGCGGATGTAGCTCAATGGTAGAGCCCCAGTCTTCCAAACTGGCTACGCGGGTTCGATTCCCGTCATCCGCTCGGCCTGGCCCCCGCACGAACCAATTGGTTCGCGCGGGGGCCTTTTCCGTCCCCGTGTGGGTCTCGGCAGAGGTCCCGCCGCCATGGCCGTCGTTGGAAGGCAAGCCAACCCCTCGCTAGGATGCTGAATTGCGTGCCCTGTTCCCGCGGGGCCAGACCCAGACCATTCCAGGAGAACTTGTGCCCAGCACTGTTGAGCAGCTCAGCCCGTCGCGGGTGAAGCTCACGATCGAGACGCCCTTCGAAGACCTCAAGCCCAGCCTCGACAAGGCCTACGCGGAGATCGCCCAGCAGGTGACCATCCCCGGCTTCCGCAAGGGCAAGGTGCCCGCTCCGATCATCGACCAGCGCATCGG
>DGKN01000127.1:17544-17871 GCA_002387005.1 Propionibacteriaceae bacterium UBA4569 | reverse complement strand
CTGGCACCTACACCTTCTGTGTGGAGTCCGCCGTCGAGCACGGCAACTACTCCTATGTCTCGGCCGACGTCGACCTTGCCTCCGCCGCCATCCAGGCCGACCTCGGTTCGGACGGCGACCTGACCGCGGCGAGCGTCAAGTACACTGTCTGACGTCTTCCGATCCGCCGATCCTGTCACCCTGCGATCCCACTGCGTCGAGGGGTCACGCTGGGAAGCCCGGACTGCGCAGCACGACGCCCTCGCTCGTCACGAGCAGGGCGTCGTACTCGTTCCCGGACGTCGCCAACCAGTCCAGCGCCTCGTCCGGGGCCGGGACGCCACAGAT
>DGKN01000127.1:0-17491 GCA_002387005.1 Propionibacteriaceae bacterium UBA4569 | reverse complement strand
GGTCACCGGCCAACCCGTCCGCGGGTCCACGACGTGCCCGAACCACTGGCCTGCCACCCGGAAGCCCCGGCGGGCCGAGCCGCTGGTGGCGACCGCCCGGTTGCGCACCCGGATGGTGGCCAGCCGGTTGGTGCCATTGTCGGAGGGGCGTAACGGGTCCTCGATGCCGACGCCCCAGTCGCCCTCGCCGTGGTGGCGCAGGTCGCCGCCAGCATTGAGCGCCACCCTTCGCACGCCCGGCACGGTGGCCGCCTGTTCGAGGCTGCGGTCGACGATCCAGCCCTTCACCAAGGCATTCAGGTCAGCCCCGGCGCAGTCCCCGACGCGGACGATGCGTCCGTCATCGACCCGCCAGGGCAGTTCTCGGATGGACGACGCCAGTTCGGCCATCTCCGCCGGATCGGGGACGACGTCCTCGCGCTCGGCGCGCAGCCAGCGTTCCCTCAGCACCTCGCAGGCAGGGTGATAGGCGCCCGCTCCCTGATGGAACCACCGGGCGGCGTCTGCCAGCACGATCCGCAGCTCTGGTGGGAAGTCCTCGTCGCCGTCCTCGAGCTCGCCGCGCCGCCACCGGCACAGAGCGGAGGATTGATCCCAGGTCGTGAAGACGGCGCTGAGCCGTTGCACCTCGCCCAGCGCCACACCCTGCGCCTGCTCGGCCGTCTGGTCATCGCCGGCCCAGACCTGGATGCGCAGGTCTGTGCCCATCACGGGCTGGAAGGTGGCATCGGCGATGCCCTCCGGCAGTCGTGGGAGCAGGGGTGGTCCCGCGGGCTGGTGGGGAAGGGGTGGCGAGATCTCGGGCACCGGGCAAGTGTCCCAGTTTGGTGGGAGAATCCATGGTCGCTGTGAGCGATTGGCAGCCGTCGAGGCGCCAGGTGCCGTTAGCGTGGGGCCATGAAATTTCTCAAGTGGTTCTTCCTCCTGCTCGGCCTGGCTGCCCTGATCGGCGCCGGTGTCCTCCTCGGCCGCGTCTGGGTCGACATCGGCCGTCTGATGTCGGCCGTCCGCGCCTACAACACCGGTGTCAAGGACCCGTGGCAGATGATCGCCGTCTCCGCAGGCATCAGCGCCCTCGGCGGGCTCCTGCTCGGTTGGGGCATCGGCCTCCCGTCGCGCAGCTCCCGCGCGGTTCGTGCCGCCTACCGCGAGGAGCTTGAGGCTCGCGGCATCCAGATCGAGCGCAACTGACGCATCGAGCTTGGTGTCCCCGCCGTCACGGCGGGGCGCCGTTATGCCGTGCGCTGACAGCACCTCGTGCACCTCGTGCCCGCGCCAGTTCCTTGGTTACCGTTGAGAATGTTCTGACCGCGAACTCGTGGTCCCCCGCACAGGAGAGGCAGCCCCATGGGAATCCTTGACATGTTCAAGCAGCACCAGCAGGACGTCCAGGTCACCCGCCGGGCGCTGGACGAGGCCAACGATCCAGGGGCCGACCAAGGGGCCGTCGGTCGCTTGGTGGAGCAGGTGCTGAGCATCGGCATCGACGGCAAGGGTCCCTACGACTCGGCCGTGAAGGTCGCCGAAGCCGCGCTGAAGGATGCTGACGGCAACGTCGAGGAGGCCATCGACAAACTGGTCCGCAAGCATGTGGTCGGCGGCGCTGCGGGTGGTTTCGCCACCTCCGTCGGCGGCTTCGTGACGATGCCGGTCGCCATCCCGGCGAACGTCCTCGAGTTCTACGTCCAGGCCACGCGCATGGTCGCGGGCATCGCGCACCTGCGTGGCTATGACATTGACCGGCAGAACATCCGCACCGCGATGCTGCTCACCATGAGCGGTGCCAATGCGGACGACATCCTGGGCCGCGCAGGCATGACCACCGGCAGCGGCCGAGTGGCCTCGATCGCGCTGCGTCGCCTGCCCAAGTCCGCCATGATGATGGTCAACAAGGCCATCGGCTTCCGCCTGCTGCGCAGCGTCGGCGAGGGTACCTTGGCCCGTCTTGGCCGCGGCATCCCGATCGCCGGCGGCGGCATCGGTGCAGCGCTCGACGGCTACATGATGAACAAGATCGGCGAGCAGGCCCAGAAGGAGTTCCCGGCGGCGGCAGCCGCGGAGGCCAACGCCCTCTGAGGCCCACTTCGCGCACAGCCAGAACCGGCCCCGGAGCAAGCGCTCCGGGGCCGTTCCACGTCTCGAACCGAACTCAGTTCTCGCCGGGTAGACGCTTCACGGGGATGACCTGGAGGTCGTCCAGCTTCCAGTCCAGCCGGGCGGCCGCATCGCGGGCGGCGTCCATTTGGTCCAGGTCGACGTCCGCGACGGGCACCACGAAGACCTCGGTGTGGAAGAGATGGCCCTGGTCGCGCATCCGCACCAGCACCTCGTCGACCCAGGGCATGCCCTTGAAGAAGCGGGTCACCTGGTCGATGGCCGGGTGGTCCTTGGCGTCGTCGAAGGTCCTGGCCTGGCGGTCCAGCAGACCGGCGAGGGCGTTGCCCAGGTTCGACCAGCCGTCCTTGACGATCGAGGCGGCGATGAGGGCGGCCACCAGCGAGTCGGCCCACCACAAACCCAGACCGATGCCGAGGATGCCCGCGATGGCGCCCGTGGCGGTCTGCCAGTCCGCCTTGTTCATGTCAGCGTCGGCGAACAACACCTTGTCATGGAGCGTCTCGGCGACCTTCATCTTCATCCGGCCCAGCAGGACGTTAGGGAAGCCAGTCAACGTCAGCACCGCGATCATCGCCCAGCCCGTCCAGATGGTGCGCCCGAAGACCTCGACCGTGCCGATGGTGGGGTGCTCCTGGTTCACCAGCGTCATCACCGATTCGAAGAGCACATAGGCGCCGAGTGTCAGCAGGGCCACCGACGCGGCCAGGTGCGCGGCCCCGATGGCACGGTGATAGCCGTAGGGATGCTCCCGGTCGGGCTGCTTGCGCACCTGCTTCAAGGCGACGAGAAAGGCGATCGGCGGCAGGAAGCTCAAGCAGTCCTCGATCCAGGCCGCCTTCATCGCCTGCGAGCTGCCCATCACGATGGCGACCAGTGTGACGGTCACCAACAGGTAGCAGATGGAGAAGATCTGGAGCCGACGTCCCGTGCGCAGGGCCTGCTGCTGCTCGGCCGGCAGCTTCGTGTGCCCGAACTGGGTCACCGCGGCATCCCGTCGTCGAACCAGCGCTCGAGGGCAGTCACCAGCGCGTTCTCACCCAACGGCGCCGCGACGACGCGCTTGACCCGGTCGCCGTGGTCGTCGATCTGCTCGGCGTAGGCGCGGGTCAGGCCGACCTTGCTCTTCCACGGTGACTTGGTGGTCAGCCCGCCGACGACGAGGTCCAGCTCACCGTCCTCGAGCTTCTTGACCAGTTCCTCCTCGCCGGCGACGACCCAGGTCACGCTCGCCCCGCGGACGGCTGCGAAACCTTCCGCGAGCTCTGCTTCCGGTCCGGTGGGCTGCCCCGCGTCGTCCAGCTCGAGCTGGGGTGGGCAGACCGCGGCACCGACCACCATCTCGTGGGTCTGGTCGATGTGCGCGAGCGTATGGTCCGGGTCACGGGGAATGGAACAGCCCATGAGCAGGGCAACGCCCAGCAGTGGGGCGATCAGGCGGCGCATGGCTCCTCCGGTGGTCGGCCGAGCGGGCCTCGGCAGCGACATCGTGCCAGTTGGACGGCTGTCTGAACACACCCCCGTGGGGCGGAGTCCCGGCTAGTGCTCGCGCGGTTCCCAGCCGAAGCTGGCGACCTGGGTGGCGTAGATGGCCAGGAAGTCCTGGGCCGCGTCCATCGCGCCCAGCCGTCCGGCCCGCACGTCCGATTCCAGCTGGGAGGTGAGGCTGCGCAGGGTCTCGTTCGCGCGCCGGGAGTCCAGCAATGCGGCCTCGATCTGGGAGCCCATCCAGACAACCTGCTGCTCGGAGCGGTAGTGCTCCAGCCCGCCGTGCTCCTCCAGCCAGGTGCGGTGCTCCAGCACCGCCGCCCACACCTCGTCCAAGGAGATCTTGTGCAGGGCAGAACAGGTGAGCACCGGGCAACGGCGACCGGCCGTCGCTTCGGTGACGAGTTTCATGGCGATCGACAGGTCGCGCGCGCAGACGCGCGCCTCGCCGGCGTTGTCACCGTCCGCCTTGTTGACCGCGATCACGTCACAGATCTCGAGGATGCCGCGCTTGATGCCCTGCAGCTGGTCCCCGGTGCCGGAGACGGCGAGCATCAAGAAGGTGTCGACCATGCCCTTCACGGCCACCTCGGACTGTCCGACGCCGACCGTCTCGACGATGACGACGTCGAAACCGGCAGCCTCGACGACCAGCATGGCCTCGCGGGTGGCCCGGGCGACGCCGCCCAGGTGCTGGCCGCTGGGGGAGGGGCGCACGAAGGCGGCCTCGGTCTGGGTGAGTTCGCCCATTCGGGTGCGGTCACCGAGCACCGATCCGCCGGTGCGGGAGCTGGAGGGGTCGACGGCGAGCACGGCCACCTGGTGGCCCTGCTCGACCAGGCGCATGCCCATCGCGTTGATGAAGGTCGACTTGCCCGCCCCGGGGACGCCGCTGATGCCGACCCGGACCGCCGGCTCGCGCGAGCCGCGCACCTCGGGGGAGGTGAGGTGCTGCAGCAGTTCCTTGGCCAGCGGACGGTGCGCCGGCAGCTTCGACTCCACCAGCGTGATCGACTGGGCCACCGCGGAACGATTGCCGGCCAGCACTCCCTCGACGAGGGCGGGGACGTCGAACTTGCGGGGCATGAGTACCTTCCTGGGTTCTGGGTGGTGATGTGGAAAAGNNGCCCGACCGGTCAGACGATCGTCCTGGCGGACGCGTCCTGATCAGGCATCCATGGCCTTGCGCATTTCGCCCAGCAGGCGGATGGCGGAGGCAGGGATGTTGGTGCCCGGCGGGTAGATGTCCACCGCGCCGGCCTGGCGGAGCTCCTCGAAGTCCTGCTCGGGGATGACGCCACCAGCGACGATCAGGATGTCGGACCGCCCGAGCTTGTCCAGCTCGGCGCGCAGCGCGGGCACCAGCGTGAGGTGACCGGCTGCGAGCGAGGAGACGCCAACGACGTGCACGTCGGCCTCATTGGCCTGGGCGGCAGCCTCCTCGGGGGTCTGGAACAGCGGGCCCACGTCGACGTCGAAGCCCAGGTCGGCGAACGCCGTGGCGATGACCTTCTGGCCTCGGTCGTGGCCGTCCTGGCCCAGCTTGGCGATCATGATGCGCGGACGACGACCCTCGGCCTCCTCGAACGCCTCGACGGCCTGGCGGGCCTGCTCGAGCTGCTCGTCACCGGCTGCTTCCTTGGAGTACACACCAGAGATCGTACGGATCTGCGCCGTGTAACGCCCGAACTCCTTCTCGAGTGCGTCCGAGATCTCGCCCACGGAGGCCTTGGCGCGCGCGGCGTCGATGGCCAGCTTGAGCAGGTTGCGCTCGGCATCGGTGGGGTCGGGGTTGGCCGCGGCCCAGGTGAGCTTCTCCAGGGCGGCCTGGGTGGCCGCCTCGTCGCGCTCGGAACGCAGCTGCTGCAGCTTGGCGATCTGCTGGGCACGCACGGTGGCGTTGTCGATCTTGAGGACGTCCAGCGGGTCGTCCGAATCGAGCTGGTACTTGTTGACGCCGATCACCGGCTGGCGACCCGAGTCGATGCGCGCCTGGGTGCGGGCAGCCGCCTCCTCGATGCGCATCTTCGGGATGCCCTGCTCGATGGCCTTGGCCATGCCTCCGGCCTCCTCGACCTCCTGGATCAGCTTCCAGGCCTTGTTGGCAAGGTCCTGGGTGAGCTTCTCCACGTAGTACGAGCCGGCCCACGGGTCGATGACCCGGGTCGTGCCCGACTCCTGCTGGAGGAAGAGCTGCGTGTTGCGCGCGATGCGAGCGCTGAAGTCGGTCGGCAGGGCGATGGCCTCGTCGAGCGCGTTGGTGTGCAGCGACTGCGTGTGGCCCTGGGTCGAGGCCATGGCCTCGACACAGGTGCGGATCACGTTGTTGTACACGTCCTGCGCGGTCAGCGACCAGCCGGAGGTCTGCGAGTGCGTACGCAGGCTCATCGACTTGTCGTTCTTGGGCCCGAACTGGCGCACGAGGCGTGCCCACAGGATTCGGGCCGCGCGCATCTTGGCGACCTCCATGTAGAAGTTCATGCCGATCGCCCAGAAGAAGCTCAGGCGGGGCGCGAACTGGTCCACCTGCAGGCCCACCGACTCACCGGCGCGGATGTAGTCGACACCGTCGGCCAGCGTGTAGGCCATCTCGATGTCGGCCGTCGCCCCGGCTTCCTGCATGTGGTAGCCGGAGATGGAGATCGAGTTGAACTTCGGCATGTTCGCGCTGGTGAACGCGAAGATGTCGGAGATGATCCGCATCGAGGGCACCGGCGGGTAGATGTAGGTGTTGCGAACCATGAACTCCTTGAGGATGTCGTTCTGGATGGTTCCCTGCAGCTGCTCCGGCTTCACCCCCTGCTCCTCGGCTGCCACGACGTAGAGGGCGAGGATCGGCAGCACGGCGCCGTTCATCGTCATCGACACGGACATCTGGTCGAGCGGGATGCCCGAGAAGAGCTGGCGCATGTCGAGGATCGAGTCGACCGCCACGCCGGCCATGCCGACGTCTCCGGTCACGCGCGGGTGGTCCGAGTCGTAACCACGGTGGGTCGCGAGGTCGAATGCGATCGACAGGCCCTTCTGGCCGGCCGCGAGGTTGCGGCGGTAGAAGGCATTGGACTCCTCGGCGGTGGAAAAGCCCGCGTACTGGCGGATCGTCCACGGACGTGAGGTGTACATCGTCGCGTAAGGGCCGCGCAGGAAGGGTGCGATGCCCGGCATGGTGTTCAGGTGGTCCATCTCGGAGTAGACGTCGTCACCATAGAGGTGTTCGACGGGGATCTGCTCGGGCGTGACCCACTCCTCGGCGGAGGGGCCGGCGGCGAGCAGCTGCTCGAACTGGGCCCGGGCGTCTGCCGGGGCCGCCACCTCTCCCAGCTGGACCTGGTCAAAACGTGGCAGGGTGCTCACTTCGCAACTCCCAACGTGTCTAGGGTCTCGTTCAGGACGGTGACCGCATCGGCGCCCAGCGCGATGGTGCCACTGATGACACTCTCGGCCTCGGCGGCGGATTCACCCAGCTCCTTCAGGCTGCCGGCGAGCATGACCTTCTCGGCGCCGGCCTCCTTCAGGGCCTTCGCGACGGGCAGCGCCTGTTCGGCGTAGACCCTCGCACTGGAGCACAGGCACGCCACCTTGGGCGAGCCGGCATCCTGCCAAGCCTTCACCACGTCGGCCGCCTCGCCGCCCTCGCTGGAGGGCGTCTGCAAGCCAGCGACCTGGAAGAAGTTGGACGCGAAGCCCTCGCGGCCACCGAAGTCGCGACGCGCGCCGAGGCACGCGAGGAAGACCTTGGCATCCGAGCCGGCCACGCGGTCGCGCAGCGCCTCGAAGACCTCCGAGTCACGGTGCATCGCCAGTCCCGCGTGGGCCGGGGCCTCGGGACGGGTGCGCACCTCGGGAGCGATCTCGTCGATCTTCGGGAACTCCGAGACACCGGTGATCGGCTGCTTGCGGGTGGCCAGGCGCTTGGCGCGCTCGGCGACGACCTTCTCCAGCTCGGATGGCACGCGTCCGGCAGCCAGCGCAGCCACCATGCCGCCCGCGGCCTCGACGGCCTGGAACTCGGTCCACGCCGCCTCGGCCAGCTTCTGGGTCAGGCTCTCCACGTACCAAGAACCACCGGCCGGGTCGTTGACCCGTCCGATGTTCGACTCCTCGGCCAGCACGATCTGCGTGTTGCGCGCGATGCGACGGGCGAAGGCCGTGGGCAGGCCCCAAGCGGTGTTGAAGGGCAGCACCGTGATCGCCTCGGCGCCGCCGATGGCCGCACCGAAGGTCTCGATGGTGCCGCGCAGCACGTTGACGTAGGGGTCGTCGCGGGTGATCTCACGCCACGACGTGACCGCATGTTGGCGGGCGCCGCGCTTGTCGGCGGACACCTCCAGCACCTCGCCGATCCGGGCCCAGCAGGTGCGCAGGGCGCGCAGGCGGGCGATGGTGGCGAACTGGTCGGTGGTGGCGCTGACGCGGAAGTTGATCGTCTCGAAGGCCTCGTCGACGCTCAGGCCCTGCTCGACCAGCGCGCGGACGTACTCGACGCCGGTCGCCACCGCCCAGGCCATCTCGTGCACGTCACCGGCGCCGGCGTTGTGCCAGACGGTGGCGTCGACGACGATCGCACGCGACTTGGGCATGCCGTCGAGCTTCTTCGCGTAGTCCGCCAAGCCGGACAGGTCGGGCTGGGAGCCGTTCAGGGCGGCCAGGCCGATCGGGTCAAGGCCCAGATTGAGACTCAGCTCGGACTTGTCCTTGCCGCTGCCCTCGTAGAGGCCGAGCAGCGCATCCGCCGCAGCAAACTGATCGGTGCGGCTGGAGACCTCGACCTTGACCAGGTCGAGCAGCACGTCCTTGAGGTTGTTGACGAGGTCGTCGGCCTTGATCGCGTCCGGGTCGAGGCGCAGCCACAGGCTGGTGGCGCCCCGCTCGAGATCGGTCAGGATCGCCTCGCGGGTGAAGGTCGTGTCAGGGTCCTCGTGCAGTGCACGCACGTCCCATGCGTCCATGTCGCCGTTGCGCACGGTCGTGCCGCGCGTGAAGGGCATGGTGCCGGGGGCACCTAGGCCCTCGACGGCATCGTCAAGGGTGTAGACGGGCTCGATCTCGATGCCGTCGACCGTGGTGGTGCGCAGCCGGGCGACACTCTGTTCGCCACTGAGCTGCTTGTCCTCGGGACGGCCCCTGTTGAGGACCTTGGCGACCGCAGCCTGCCACTGGTCCATGGACGGGGAGTCGAAGTCGCCGGCGAGCGTGAGCCCGCCACCGCCCTCGATCGCGTCCGACTGGGTGGTTGTCATCACAACTCCTGCTCCGATGAGTTCGTCGTCTGTGTGGACGACCTGGCTGGTGGCTCCTCGGCCGCGCGGGTGGGGCGTTGCTCCAAGAACACCCTGCAGGACTGCTCTCGGACGCCTCGTCCCGGTGGTCACGACTGGCTGCCGTGCCCTGCTGGCAGGTATTCGGACTTCTGGGAGACCCAGTCACCGTTGCGGGACAGCTCCGGAATTGCACCGGATTCCCTCATGCCGACCACCCTTTCGGGATGGTCGAACCAGCACTCCCAACCCTAGCGGTGCCGCTCTTCGCGCGGGCAAGGGGGGTGCGAATCACGTCCACTCGTCGGACGCCCCGGACGGGTGCTGCCGGCGGAGATTGGGCAGGACGTGCAGCTGGCGCCCGCACCTTGGGGGNNGGCCCCCAGCCATGGGGGATCGAGAGGGGGTCGGGGGATGGACGGTCGGGTCAGCGGGATGGCGAGGGGGTCAGCGCCCCTTGCGCTCCATGCTGTGGGCGGTGATCGTCTTGAGGTCGGAGCTGACCTCATAGCCCGCCCGTGAACCGTCCTTGGTGCCCATCACGTGGTAGTCGCCGTCGGAGTCCTTGAAGACCTTCTCGACGGTGAAGGCCGAGTCCTTGGCCTTGACCGCGGCGGTGACCTTGGTGAGCTCCGTCCCGGTCACCTCGGTGCCCTGTCGGTGGCCCTCGCCAGCGCCGTGACCACCGCGTCCGCCGCGGCCCTCGGTGACGGTCTTGTAGTCGGCCGACACCTCGTAGCGCACCTGGTTGCCGTCCTTGGTCGCCGTGACGTCGAAGGAACCGTCCGGATCCTTCTCGACCTTCGTCACGCTGGCCGAGGAGTCCTTGGCCTTCACCGCGGCGGTCACCTTCGTGGTCTCGTCGGCGGTGGCGGCCGTGTGCTGGTGGGACTGGCGCTGGCCCTTCTCGCCCTGCCCATTGCCGGCGCCGTTCCCGTTCGCCCCTTGGGAAGGGGTGCTGCTCGCGCTCGGGGAGGCGCTGGGGCTTTCGGCGTAGGCGTTGATGGCCGTGTACGCGCCACCGGCCACGAGTGCCCCGGCGAGCGCAAGGCCAGCAGCCGTGCGGGCCTTCTTCTTCTCGGTCATGTCCACTCCTGTGGTCAGGCGGGTGGATGGTCCACCCGACTCTGCCCTCCGAGCCTTTCGCGCGACGCTGGCACCCGCCTGTCAGGAACTTTGGATTCAGCTGTAAATCCGCCCGGGTCAGCTGACGAAGGGCTCCAGCGCAGCGCCGAGCTTGGGCAGTGCCTCCTCGACGTAGCCCTTGGCCTTGCCGCGGATCGGCTTGTAGATCTTCGCCAGGGTGGCGTTGTCGGGGTTGGCGGCCTTGTCGTCCACGACCTTGAGCAGTGCGTCCGCAACAGCGGACTTGTGCTGGGTCAGGTGGGCGGCGAAGGACTGGTCTCCCTTGCCCTCCCAATAGGGCTGCAGGGCTGCGGCGACGTCGGGGAGCATCGCATTCGCGCCCTTGTCGACGATTCCCTCCTTTGCCTTCTTGGCGCTGGCATAGGCGCCCTTCAGGGCAATGCCCGACAGCCCGGACTTCGAGCTGACCTCCTCGTCGAGGACCTTCGCGATGGCGGCGACGACCTGCGGACGCTTGGCCGGGTCGAGCAGGCTGGCGGTGAACGTCATGGTCTTCCTTCCAGCGGTGTGGCGCCGTCGCAGACGGCGTTGTCAGGTGCCCGCGAGGGGCTTTCCCATTGTTGCAGCTCGTCCGGCGCCGGGGAGGAATTCAGCGCTCCCGGCCTGTCCTGCACCGTCAGCCGGCTTCCGCAACCGCAGGCGTCCCGCGAGCACCCCGTCCGCGTCCCGCGAGCACCCCGTCCGCGTCCCGCGAGGGTTGAGCGGGCAAGCTCAGCCGCAGGTCACACCCGTCGCGTGGATGGGGCAGTAGCCGTTGGGGTTGGCCTCCAGATACTGCTGGTGGTAGTCCTCGNNCTCGGCGGCGGCCTGCTGCTCATCCCCCATGGTGAAGATTGCCGACCGGTACTGCGTCCCGATGTCGTTGCCCTGCCGGTTGCCCTGGGTCGGGTCATGGTTCTCGAAGAAGACCCGCAGCAGGTCTTCGTAGCTGACCGCGGACGGGTCGAAGACGACCCTGACGGTCTCGGCGTGACCGGTGCGCCCGGAGCAGGCCTCCTCATAGGTGGGGTTCGGGGTCGTCCCGCCCTGGTAGCCGACGCCGGTGAGGCGGACCCCGTCGGTGTTCCAGTAGAGCTTCTCAGCGCCCCAGAAACAGCCCAGCGCCAGGTGGGCGACCTCGGTGCCGGGGATCTCCCGGTCGATCGGGTCACCGAAGATCCGGTGGAAGAAGGGCATCTGCAGCACCGGTTCCTGCCGGCCGGGCAGCGGTGGCAGCGTGGACGGGTCGACACGGAAGCGCTCGAACATGACCGCAAGGTTAGCTCGCGATCCCGACGATTCAGCTCGTCGAATCGAACGCGGGAATTCTCCAGTCGATCGGGTCGGCACCCTGTTGGGCGAGCAGTTCGTTCGCGCGGCTGAAGGGCCGCGAGCNNGACGGTGAGCACGCGGTTCAGCAGCAGCACACCCTGGTCGAACCACGCGCCCAGATCACCGTGCTGGGGCGGTTCGATGCCCAGGTCGTCCCGGAGCTCTGCGTAGATGTTCATCAAGCTGCGGGGTAGTGGGCGAACGTCCCGCTCGACAGAGAACGACAACCCGACCGGGTGGCCGGGGGTGGGGTAGGGGTCCTGTCCAACCAGCAGCACCCGAACTCCCGACAGCGGACGGGTGAAGGCGCGCAGCACGCTGTCACCCGCTGGCAGGTAGGAGCGACCGGCGGCAATCTCGCCGCGCAGGAAGTCACCCATCGCGCGCACCTGGGGCTCGACCGGAGCCAGCGCCTCCGCCCAGTCCGGCGCGACCAGTTCAGACAGTGGCTTCACGATTGGTCTCCTTCGGCATGTTCCAGCTCAAGGCGGCACCGGCAAGCAGGAAGACGGCGCCAACCGTGAAGGCGGAAGCCATACCGCCGCGATCGGCCAGGGCACCTGCAGCCAGCGGGCCGATGATTGCACCGACGTCGCTCATCATCTGGAAGACCGCGATCGGCGTGCCAGCGCGGCCGCCGGTCACGTCCCCGACGACGGCGGTGGGGGCGGTCGAGTGCATCGCCGACCCCAGACCATAGACACACAGCACTGCACCGAGGAGCCAGACATTTCCGGCCCAGGGCATCGCCAGTGCGGCGGCACCGGTCACCAGCCCGGCCGCGACCATCACGGGACGTCGTCCGAGCGTGTCAACGATTCGTCCCGAGGGTCCCAGCGCGATGGTCTGCACCACGGCAGCGATCGCGAACAGGACGCCGGTCGTGGAGGGCTGCTGGTGCAAGGACTCCACCACCAGCACCGGGACGAGTGAACTGCGCACCCCGAAGGACTGCCAGCCCTGCGCGAAGTTCGTCAGCAGGGCGGCCCGGTAGCGGACGTCCGGCAGCGCCTCGGACAGATCCATCACGGGGCGGGAGTCCTGCAGCGGACCGGCATCGGTGCGGCCCAGCATCGTCAGCCCGACCACGCCGGCGACCATCAAGGTCGCGGCGTAGAAGAAGAAGGGGGCCGTGATGGAGATCGCCGCGAACAGGCCGCCCACGGCGGGGCCGGCCATGCCGCCGATCAGGAAGCCCCCCGAGTAGAAGGCGCTGGCCCGGCCACGCTGCTCCGGTGTGACCGCCCGCAACAGCAGGGTCATCGCGGCCACCGTGAACATGGCCGACCCGATGCCGCCGACCCCCCGCATCACCAGCAGTTGCCAGAAGCTCTGCGACAGTCCCGCGGCCGCCGAGGACGCGGCGACGATGAACATGCCGATGCCCAATGCGGTGCGCTCGCCGAGCCACCGGTTGAACCGCGCGCACCACGGGCTGGTCACCAGCCGCATGAAGGCGAACGCCGAGATCACGGCGCCCACCATCAGGTTGTCCACCTCGAAGGAACGGGCGAAGATCGGCAGCACCGGCACCAGCACCCCGAAACCGACGGCCACGCAGAAGGCGATCACGCCCAGCACGATGACGTCGCGGGGGAGACCCTGTCCGGGCAAGCCGCGACGCGACGGGACGGACGAGGGGGGCATTGCCCAAGGTTACCGCTGGCGCGTGGAGCCCCGGACTACCGTGGAAGCATGAGCGAGAACTCGTCCCCCTCTTGGTTCGACGTCGCCCGTGGGCTCGCGGACGCCGCGAACGACCTGGCCACGTCGGCCCAGCTCGCCGGCTCACCGCTGCTGGGCCAGTTGCGTTCCGAGGTGATCCGGCAGATCAGTGAACCCCGCCACCAGGCAGAACAGATGACCACCGCCCTCGACTGCGTCGAGGTCCGCGCCACCGGCCGCCGAGTCAGCATCATCGGCGACCCCAGCGTGGCGAACCTGCACGTCGAGGGCCCGCACTCCACCACTCGGGACGGACGCACCGTCGAGATCGTCGCGGACGGTGACCTTCCCGGCAAGGATGCGCTCGCCCTGCTCGGGCCGGCACTCGGGCTGCGCTCGCTGGACGCGCTCGACACATTGAAGCGCCTTGGCATGGGGCGCGAACTCGTCGTCCGGGTGAACCCCGATCTGGCTCTGGACGTCGAAGTGACAGGCGGCTCCCTGGTCGTCACGGGGATGCCCACGCTGGCCCACGTCCGCGTCACCGGCGGCACGGCCACCCTGACCGGAGTCGAGGGCATCGGCCGCGCGCTCTTCCAGGCGGGGCAGGTGACCCTGACCGGCTCGTTCAGCGGCAGCACCCGCATCCGTAGCGAGTCCGGGCAGCTCACCCTCACCCTGGACGAGGAGGCGGACGTCGAGGTGCAGGGGCGCTCCCAGTTGGCCCGAATCTCCTGGCCAGACGGCATCTCCGTGGACGCCTACCGTGTCGGCAAGGGTCTTGGTCACCTGCAATTGGACCTGGTGATGGGCCAGGCCACGATCAATCGGCACGTTCCACCCTCCGACGAGGCATCCGAGAACGCCGACCTCGACGAGAGCTGAGCAACACGAGGCGCCCGTGGCCAACCGACCGCGGGCGCCTCGTATGGCTGCAGGTTGGGGTCAGCCCTGGAAGGGCTCCACGGCGACGACGGTGACCTCGATGGTCTTGCCGTTGGGTGCCTCGAAGCTGGTGGCCTCGCCGATCTTGCGGCCGACCACGGCCGATCCCAGCGGCGACTGCGGGCTGAAGACCTGGATGTCGACGGAGTCGTCCAGGCCCATCACCTCGCGGGAGCCGAGCAGGAACTGGTCGGTGTCGTCCTCGTCACCGAAATAGGCGACGGTCACCAACGTGCCGGGCGCAGCCTCGTCCGTGGCGGTGGCCTCCCCGACCTGGGCGCGACGCAGCATGTCCTCGAGCTGGAGGATCCGAGCCTCCATCTGTCCCTGCTCCTCGCGAGCGGCGTGGTACCCGCCGTTCTCCTTGAGGTCGCCCTCGTCGCGGGCGCGCGCAATCTTCTCCGCCACTTCGGAGCGGCCGTCACCCTTGAGGTATTCGAGCTCATTCGAGAGCTTGTCGAAGGCCTCCTGGGTCAGCCAAATGGTCTCGTTCACGTTGTCAACCATCGGGCCAACCTATCAGCCGGGCTCCGCCCGGGGAGGTTCCTCGGATCCTTGCCGGGGCGCTTGCTCAGGCCGTCCGGCAGTCCTGGACGATGGCGGTCGTGGCCCGGTTCACGGTCTTCACGTTGACGACGTGCCGCTCGACCTTGTGGGTGCCGGGTTCGATCCGGGCCTCCAACCTGCCGACTCCGGCGCCGCTGGGTGCCTGCGCCACGACGGTGCAGACGACCGCTGTTCCCGGATCGGTCCGCTGGATCCGCAGCTCCACGTCCACCTGCTGGTCGGACGGCACGGTGAAGCCGAAGACGTCGGCGTCCACCGGCGGGTTCGCGTGGTGGAGCCCGGCCCAGACCGTCCACCCCAGACCCAGTACCGCGAGCGTCGCGATGGCAAGCCGCAGCAGGCGGTGGATCGCTGGACGTTCCGGGTACCTGGCGGCGATGCGGGCTCGGTCGGCTTCGGTGGTGCTCACGCCCCCATTCTGCCTCTCCACTGGACGTGGCCCGCCACTCGTGTGTCGCGATGGTTTGATGGTCGCCATGTCGGAAGCCCTGCCCACTGGTCACCTGCGCCTGATGCACGTCCATGCCCACCCGGACGACGAGTCCAGCAAGGGTGCCGCGACGACCGCGAAGTACGTCGCGCAGGGCGTGGACGTGATGGTCGTGACCTGCACGGGTGGGGAGCGCGGCAGTGTGCTGAACCCCAAGATGGATCGTCCCGAGGTCTGGCATGACATCGCCAAGATCCGGGCACGGGAGATGGACGCCGCGCGCGACATCCTCGGCATCCAGCAGCGTTGGCTGGGTTTCATCGACTCCGGCTTGCCCGCGGGTGACCCCTTGCCGCCGTTGCCCGAGGGTTGCTTCGGTCTGATGGACCCGGAGGTGGCCGCCGAGCCGCTCGTCGGCCTGATCCGCGAGTTCCGCCCGCACGTGGTCACCACCTACGACGAGCTGGGCGGTTACCCCCACCCCGACCACGTGATGTGTCACCGGGTGACGATGGCCGCCGTCCGGCAGGCGGCAGACGCTGCGCAGTGGCCGGGTCTGCCGGCCTGGCAGGTGTCGAAGGTCTACTACCACATGACCTTCAACCGTCCCCGGATGGCGGCACTTGACGCGGCGATGCACGAGCACGGGCTGGAGTCTCCCTACAAGGAGCGACTGGCCAACTGGACCGACCTGGAATTCGAGAAGCGGATCACCACACGCGTCGACTGCGCGGAGTACTACGACGTCCGTGATGCGGCGCTACTGGCCCACGCGACCCAGATCGACCCGGACGGGCCATGGTTCGCAGTTCCGAGTGAGGTGCAGAAGAAGGTGTGGCCCACCGAGGACTACGAACTGGCGTTCAGCACGGTCGAGACCGAATGTCCGGAGGAAGACCTGTTCGCCGGACTGCGTCCCGAGTCGGAGCTCGAGAACTGGGTGTTGTGAACCGAACCTCTATCAGGGGCAGTGGGGACGTCTGGGGTTCAGCCTCGCAGGTCCTCGACCTCGGCGGCATCGGCTGCCCGGTCGCTGGATCCGCCGCGCGTCGGGTCCACCGTTTCGCGCCCCCGGCGGCCGCCGCCCATGATGCGGCCCTCGTTGGCGTCCGCCTGGAAGGGGACGTCGATGTTGCGCATCTGCTTGCGGATGCTGCGGTAGGCCACCAGGCCGAAGGCCAGCATGAGCAGGGCAACGATCAGGGTCCAGGTGCCAGCGGTGATCAGCGGGGTCATGGGCAACACCCTACGCCGGGGCTCTGGCCGCCCAGGTGCCGGCTGTCGGAGGCCTACTAGGCTGATCAGGTGCCGAACCTCCTGAGCGACGCGACCAGCCCCTACCTCCAGCAGCACGCCCACCAGCAGGTGGACTGGCGGCCGTGGGGGGCCGAGGCCTTCGAGGAGGCCCGACGCCGTGACGTCCCGCTGCTGGTAAGCACCGGCTACGCCGCCTGCCACTGGTGTCACGTGATGTCGCACGAGTCCTTCGACGATCCCGCCGTGGCCGCGTTGATGAACGACAATTTCGTCAGCGTGAAGGTCGACCGGGAGGAGCACCCAGATGTCGATGCGGTGCTGATGAACGCGACCCAGGCCCTCACCGGCCAGGGCGGCTGGCCGATGACGGTCTTCCTCACCCCCAGCGGGCGTCCCTTCTTCGCCGGCACCTACTTCCCGCCCGTGTCCCGGGGCGGGATGCCGTCCTTCAGCGAGGTCTGCCAGGCGCTGGCCGAGGCCTGGACGCAACGCAAGGACGAGGTGGTGGCCTCGGCTGACTCGATCGTTGAGCAGTTGCGCGGTACTGGTGAGGTGGCAGTCAGCGATGACCTGCCCACCGCCCGGGAGACCCTCGAAGAGCTTGGCAAGACCTACGACATGATCCACGGCGGCTTCGGCACCGCGCCCAAGTTCCCGCCGTCGATGGTGCTGGACGCATTGCTGGTCAAGGGCGACCCCTCGAGCCTCGACATGGCCCAGTTGACCTGCGAGATGATGGCCCGCGGCGGCATCTTCGACCGTGTCGGCGGGGGTTTTCACCGCTACTCCGTCGACCAGGGCTGGGTGGTTCCGCACTTCGAGAAGATGCTCTACGACAACGCGCTGGTGGTCGGCACCTACAGCCGGTGCTGGCGTCGCACCGCCGATCACGACGGCTTCCAGCGGGAGCTCTTCGAGCACGTCGTCTTCGCCACCGTCGAGTTCCTGGAGCGCGAACTACGCACCGAGGGTGGCGCCTTCGCGGCCAGTCTGGACGCTGACTCGGTCGACATCCGCGGCATGGTCGCAGAGGGCATCTACTACCTGTGGAACCCCGCTTTGCTCGACGATGCGCTGGGCGAGCAGGACGGGTCATGGGCCAGGCAGGTCTTCCACGTTCACGAGAACGGGACGATGGAAGGCGGGCTGTCCACGCTCCAATTGCGTGGCAACCCCGACCGGACCCGCCTGACACGCGTCCTCGAGACCCTCCGCGGCGAGCGGGACAACCGCTTCCCGCCGATGCGGGACGACAAGGTGGTGGCGGCCTGGAATGGTCTGGCGATCGACTCGCTGGTCACGGCCGGGA
>DGKN01000131.1:661-8600 GCA_002387005.1 Propionibacteriaceae bacterium UBA4569 | reverse complement strand
GTCGACGACCTCATCCACGCCGCCCTGGAACTACTCACCGACCAGACCCCGGCGGTGCGGTGATGGCCCGCCGACCACCCACCCAAGCCCAGAAGGCAGAACGAGCCGAACAACTCGAGCACCTGCACGCGCAGATCGCCGACAAGGCCGCCAACCTCACCAGCTCCGAGCAATGGCAGGCCTGGCTGCGCATCGCCAGCCGCTTCCACCAGTACAGCTTCAACAACACCATCCTGATCTGGACCCAACGCCCCGACGCCACCCAGGTCGCCGGCTACACCACCTGGCAGAAGAGCTTCCACCGCCAGGTCACCCGCGGCGAACACGGCNNCGCATCCTCGCACCCGTCACACGCCGCCTCCCCAAGACCAAACCCGACGGCACACCCATGCTCGACGACAAGAACAAACCGGCCATAGCCAACCAGATCGTCGGGGTCAAGCCCACCAGCGTCTTCGACATCAGCCAAACCACCGGCGACCCCGTCCCCGAACCACCCCGCCCCACCCTGCTGACCGGCCAGGCACCCGACGGCCCCTGGCACGACCTCGCCACACTCGTGGGCGAGCAGGGCTTCCGCCTGGAGCGAGGCGACTGCCACGGCGCGAACGGCTACACCGACTACACCACCCGAACCGTCAAGGTCCGCGACGACGTCGACGACGCCCAAGCCGTCAAGACCTTGGCCCACGAACTCGGCCACGTCCTGCTCCACAACCCAGCAGATGGTCAGGCCAGCATCCAGTGCCGAGGCACGAAGGAGGTCGAAGCGGAATCCGTGGCCTACCTCGTCACCGCCGCCCATGGCCTCGACAGCAGCCAGTACACCTTCACCTATGTCGCCGGCTGGGCAGAGCAAGCGCTCCCCCACCACCCCGAGGGCACCACTGTCGCCGACGTCATCCACGCCACCGGCACCCGCGTCCTCAAGACCGCGCACCAGATCCTCGACGCCACCGCCGCACCAGACAGCACACGACCCATCGGCCAAGCCCTCGCAGAGACGGTCACCCGTAACATCGCGGTAGACCGCACGGCGCTGCTGCCCGCACGCACCGGCTCCCCCGTGGCCCTCCAGGCAGCGGCCATCTCGAGACCGGCCCATCAGGTTGAGGTGTCGCGGTCATCCGTCGGTCGCCTGGTCAGCCCTGCAACCCCACGCCGCTGACTGGGAGGGCAGCCATCTCAGGCCCCCGCAACCAGGAGCGACGCGCCAAGGTAGACCAACTGCACGATGGTTCTGCGCACAAGTGGCGTCGAAGGAGCCGGCGCAGGCAGCTTGGCCCGCGCCGCATGGACGTTGGCGGGAAAGACCAGGACGAGCAGCAGAGCCAGACAGCCTGCAGCAATCGAACGCCATGGGCCGGTACTCGAAGGGACAAGCAGGCCCACCGCCCCGACAATCTCGGCCACCCCAGTGAGGGTCACCAACAGTTCAGGCCTGGGCAGCCCAGACGGGACGATGGCGACCAGCCCGGCTCGTCGTCTGGGCACGAAGTGACTCACGCCAGTCATTAAGAACATCGCGGCGAGCCCGACAGCGACCGGAGCTGGCCACGGTCGGGCATACCCACAGCCCAACAGACTCGCGCAGGCCATCCCTGCGGACACGATCACCAGCATGACGAGTGGGGCCATCGGGACTCCAAAACTAGACAGCGACAAGATCCCTCGAGAGTCAATCTAGCCACTGTCCAGATTGCCTGTCTATGATCCGTCGGGTGAACGACAACTATCATCACGGTGACTTGCGACGGGCGCTGCTTGACGCAGCCCCGGCACTCATCGCAGAGGTCGGCCCCAGCGGAGCCTCATTGCGCGAACTTGCCCGACGCACTGGCGTCTCGCACGCTGCCCCGACACACCACTTCGGCGATCGCCAAGGCTTGCTCACCGCGCTGGCCACCGAGGGACTCCAGATGCTCACGGCTGCGCTGCGCCGGGCCACCCAGACGTCCTTCGACGATGCAGCCATCGCCTATGNNATCGCACCCGGCCCACTACGCGGTCATGCACCGGCCAGAACTCCTGGATCTCACCGACCCCGACCTGACTGCCGCCAGCGACGAAGCCCGCAGCGCCCTTGCAGACGGCGTGGCCACCCTCCCCCCAGACCGACTGACCCATGTCAACGCAGAAGAGGCAGCCACTGCAGCTTGGGCCCTGGTTCACGGCATGGCGTCACTGGCGGACGAGGGCCTGGTCGACGACCTCCGACTCGAGGAACTAACTCGCAAGGCTGCCCACCAACTCTTCGGCTGAACTCCGGGTCGTCCGGAAACGGGGCCACGTGCACGGTTGCATTCGCCGGCACCGCCGTGCCCACCCAGTACCGATGGCAGTGGACAAGGCCCCGCCGCGGACAGACTCACACCGGCCTTGACGAGACCAAGGATCTTGAGTGAGGCAGATCCCGGACTCCGGCAGCTCTGCCCGTCGGCACCGTCGTCGGTGCCGCAGCAGGGCCCATCATGAGGTAGCTCGACTGCAGGGCCCGGTCAGCACCTCGCACCGTCGCGCTACCCACCGCGGCCAGCTTCGCCAGCACTGGCTCCGGAACGGTCACATTCGCGCGGCCCTCGAGGCGCTCGAGCTTGAGCCACGCGACCTGCAGCTCTGAGCCGTTGGGCGGCAGTGCAGCTGCCAGCATCGGGGCAACCAGCTCCGCTGGGGCCTTCAACGAACCACCATGAACAGGCTGGCTGCTGACGGCGGCGACGTGCCGTGTCAGGCTCAGGGCCGTGACCGCAGCATCCCAGGACCGTGACTCGCCACCATCAACGGGGACGTCGCGGCTGGCTCGCATGAGCCTCGTGGGGGCGGCCATCAGGTCTGGGTCGACCCGCTCCCCCGGTGCCATCAGCTTGGCCCACTGCCGATGATGCTCGCCCCACGCCCGCAGGCTCTTGGCCAGCGCCGGCTTGATCGCGTCGCNNACTGCGTCATCACCGACGGCCGCTGAGCACTGCGATCCACAGCACGCGCCCACTCCATCACTGCCGTGCTTAACGCTCTGCCGACATCGGGACGATGCGTGCCCGGAGCCTGGCCATGCAGGGCAGCGTCCAGGCCCAGCTCGACCGCGCGCACCGCGCCCAGTACCTCACCGTCCCCCGCCTTGGCCGCGACCCTCGACGTGGCGTGTGCCGCCAGGTACGCGATATGCACCAGCTCACGCTCCACACCCTGCCCGGGCCGGATCTGCTCGACGGCGTCGGCCACCGCCATCATCGCCGGCGCCGGTGCCTTTGTCTTCCAGGAACGCGACTGCAGCACGTGGGTCAGCGCCGACGCCGACAACTCCAGGATCGATGCCGCACCTTCCGCGACTTGCTGGCTGCGCTGGTTGGCAGCGTCGACGACGTAGGCCAAGCCCATCACCGATGCCGCCAGCTCTCCGGGATCGTCGATGAGGAGGCGACGGGCCAGACGGTCTGCCTCCGACGGCCTCAGCGCAGACACCGGTACTCCCCGACCAGATCGCACACCAACGCGACCACCGCACTCGTCCCCATGGGATAGGCGCCGATCGCCAACCGACGCAGCTCCCGCTCGACCTCCTCCAACACCGCCAGGACGCCGGGTGCCTCGACCTCCACCGGGACGGGCACCACGTCGGGCTCCAACCGTCCGGTGGCGGACCACAGCGCCTCGTTCACCGCCGTGTCGCGCTGGAACGCCCCCAGCTCCTCGAGATCCCATGTCGCCAACCGGGAACGCTCCGCCGCGGTCATCAACAACCCGACCACGCGTTCCAGGCTCCGCATGCCTTCACCCGTTGCCATCACACCCGCCTTCTGCCCGGCCACCCTGGCCGCCGCTCACAGGCACAACCCGCCCTGAGACCCCGGTGCTCGCGAACGCCTGGTCCCCGGGCGCTAATGGTCATCTCTTGTAGGAACCGTGAGACGCCGCAGCCGGCCGACCTCACGGACGCTGAGCCCACCCGCGCACCACTCCGCCACCTCCGTGGCTGTCAGCCCGTGGACGGTGACCATCTCTTCGATCATCGTGCCGGCGCGCGCCTCCGCCTCCGCCAACGCCTTGGCGCCCGTGCGTAGCTCCACCTGGACGCGCACGGCCAGATCGGTCAGCGCCGATTCCCGTTCGCGCTGCTGCTGCAACCGCGCCACCCGAGCCTCATGAATCGCTCGCCTCGCAGCCACCCGTTCCTGCTGACGTCCCATCGACCTTCGCCCCTTCCGAACCACCCTGACGAAGACCCAAGCGAACGCGGCGCCCCCGGTGCTCACCAGCCGTCAGGACGAACCCCCGGGGAAACACGAGCCCATCAAGCGCCACACACCTCTTGCACTCAGGCACGATGGGAAGGTGCGCGTGCCATCTAGCTCAAACGTCGGCGTGGTCTCTGCCGGGCGCCGGCACTCTGTGGGCCTGCGCTCTGACGGGACGGTTGTGGCCACGGGGCACAACGGTGCCGGTGAGTGTGACATCGCAGAGTGGCACCGCCTGGTCGCGGTGTCCGCGGCCAACGTCCACACCTTCCCCAACACCGGGAGGTCCCACACGGTAGGCCTGCGTCGTGACGGCCAGGTGGTCGCGACCGGCTGGAACAGCCATGGGCAGTGTGAAGTCGACACCTGGCGGGACGTCTCCGCCGTGGCGACGGGGTGGCGGTTCACGCTCGGCGTTCGCGTCGATGGAACGGTCCTCGCTACCGGAAGAGGCAACGAGGGTCAGCTCGACGTAGAGCGGTGGCGTCAGGTGAGCACTGCCGCCTGTGGGGACTGGCACAGCCTCGGACTCACCAGGTCCGGCACTGTGCTGGCCACCGGCAACAACCGCACCGGGCAGTTGCAGGTCGACCACTGGAGTGACGTGGTGGCGATCTCTGCCGGATACCAGCACTCTCTCGGGCTCACGAGCGCTGGCCGAGTAGCCTTCGCAGGCAACCCAACGCCGGGAAGGACGACGTGAGCAGGTGGCGCGACGTCATCACCATCAGCGCGGAGCCACCACAGCGTGGCCCTGACCAGCGGCGGTCGGGTGATGTCAGCAGGGTCCAACAGCCATGGACAGTGTGAGACCGGCGACTGGGCCGACGTGGTCGCGGTCGCCGCTGGTTCTTTGCACACACTGGCGGTGAGAGGGGACGGATCTGTGCTGGCCGCCGGGTGCGACGGCGACGGTCAGTGCCGGGTCGAGGGATGGCGCTTGTCCTGCTGACCAGGAGAGCGTCAACCGCGTCGATAGACGGGATGGTGTCCCACTCGACGTGCCGGGTCGTGCTCTGGCCGCCCTCGTGCCACTCGCCGGTCCGATGGTCGGCCCAGGAGCCCACGGAGAGGTAGGTGGTCCATTGCTGGGGCGCCCGGTTGGGTGACGGAGTTGATGAGCAGCTCGTCCCCGAGCTGCGTGAGTGACGGCACCCCGTGGCGAGGACCACTCGTTGCCACCGGGAAGCCCTGACCGGCTTGAGCCCATGTGACGATGTCGCTGCACAAGCTGTCGGCCGGGTCGGGATATGACTACCTGACCCGGCAGGTGGCCGTGCAGGATTCGACGGAAAAGGGCCACCAGGGCCTGACGACGTACTACTCCGAGCACGGCGAAACCCCTGGGACGTGGGTGGGCAGGGGCTGCGCAGCGATCAGCGACGACTTCACCGGTTCCCAGGTGACGGCTGAGCAGATGCAGCTGTTGTTCGGGGCTGGGCAGCACCCGCTGGGGCACGAGCGGGCCGCTGTGCTGGGGGTTGATGCGTCGGAGCGTGAGCTGTTGGCGGCCTACCGGTTGGGGGCGGCGTTCAAGGTGCCGTCGGAGGTGTCGAACTTCCGCGTCGAGGTGGCTCGTCGCGTGGCGGAGTGGAACACCAGCCACGGGCATGAAGCGGATGCCCGGGTGCCGGGTGAGGTGCGGGCCGGGATCCGCAGCCAGATGGCGGCCGAGTTCTTCGTCCGGGAGATGGGCCGCCCCCACTTCGATGCGCGGGAGCTGGCAGGTGCGGTGGCGCGGTACTCGCGCCCAGGGCGATCGGTGGTGTCCGGTTTCGACCTGACCTTCTCGCCGCCAAAGAGCGTGTCCACGTTGTGGGCGATCGCCGACCTCCCGACCGCGGCGATGGTCGAACGCGCCCACCACGACGCGGTGGCCGAGGCGCTGCGGTTCGTCGAGGACCACCTGCTCTACACCCGCGAGGGCGCGAAGGGGGTGCGGCAGGTCGACGTCAACGGGCTGGTCGGTGCGGCGTTCACCCACCGTGACTCCCGCGCCGGCGATCCGGACCTCCACACGCATGTGGCGGTGGCGAACAAGGTCCGCGCCACCGGGTCGGGCAAGTGGCTGGCGATCGACGCCCGGCTCCTCTACCAAGGCGTCGTCGCGGCCTCCGAGACCTACAACACCGCCCTCTACAAGCGCCTCGAAGCGCACGGGCTGCGGTTCGAGGACCGCGCCATGGGCGACGGGAAGCGTCCAGTGCGTGAGGTGGTCGGGGTGCCGGCCGAGCTGAACCAGCGCTGGTCGTCGCGGCGCCGAGCGATCGAACAGCGGCGCGGTGAGCTCGCGTCCTCGTTCCAGGACGACCATGGCCGGCCGCCGACGGTGGTGGAGGGCTACGACCTGGCGCAGCGCGCCACGCTGGAGACCCGCGAGGCCAAGCACGCGCCCCGCACCATCACCGAGCAACGCGCGGCGTGGCGGGCCGAGGCAATCGACGTCCTCGGCAGCCCGCAAGCGATCACCCACGTGGTCCACACAGCGTTGCACCCGGCCCAAGCGCATGAGTTGCCGGTGGCCGACAGTGGTTGGTTTGACGCCGCCACGCTACGTGTGGTGGCGGCGATGGAACGGCGTGGCGCGACGTGGCGACGCACCGATGTGCGGGCAGAGGCCCAACGACAGGTGCGGCTGACCGCCACTCCCGCCGGCAAGGTCGATGCCGCCGTCGACCTACTCACATCCATGGCGCTCGAATCATCCATCCCGCTGGAGAAGCCCACCTTCGGGATCACCGAACCCGCACCGCTGCGTCGGGCCGACGGGTCGAGCGTCTACAGCGTAGCCGGATCAACCCTGTTCACCTCCCACCGCATCCTGCAAGCCGAACAACAGGTCCTTTCCCTCGCGGGAACCGACGGCGGAGCGAGAATTGCGCAGCCGGTGCTGGAGGCGTCGTTGGCGATGTCAGCCGCCGAGCGGGGTTTCGCCCTCAACCCCGGGCAGGCTGCGTTGGTGGAGCAACTGGCCACGTCGGGGCGCCTCGTGCAGCTCGCGATCGCGCCGGCCGGATCGGGCAAGACCACCGCCATGCACGCCCTCGCGGCGGCCTGGGAGTCCTCCGGCCACACCGTCGTCGGCCTCGCCCCCTCCGCCGCCGCCGCTTCCCAACTGTCCACCGCGACCGGCTTGGAGGCCGACACCCTCGCCAAACTCGCCTGGGGCATCACCCACGACCAACTCCCCCACTGGTCCCAGACCATCACCACCGGGTCAATGGTCATCATCGACGAGGCCGGCATGGCCGACACCCTCACCCTCGCCACCGTCACCCGCTGGGCCACCACCCGCGGCGCAGTCGTCCGGCTCATCGGCGACGACCAACAGCTCGCCGCCATCGGCTCCGGCGGCCTGCTGCGCGACATCCAGACCCGACACGGCGCCGCCACCCTCGACGCACTGATGCGCTTCACCGACCCCGCCGAAGCCGCCGCCTCCCTCGCCCTGCGCGAGGGGGACACGTGCGCGATCGGGTTCTACCTCGACAACGACCGCGTCCACGTCGGCGACCTGGCCACCGTCACCGACAACGCCTTCACCGCCTGGACCCACGACAAGGCCGCCGGCCGCGACGCCCTCATGCTCGCCCCCACCCGCGATCTGGTCGCCGAGCTCAACCACCGCGCCCAGTCGCACCACCTGGGCACCCACACCGGCGAACCCACCGTGGCGCTGGCCGACGGCAACCACGCCCGCACCG
>DGKN01000131.1:351-651 GCA_002387005.1 Propionibacteriaceae bacterium UBA4569 | reverse complement strand
CCCCCGCCGCAACGACCGCCGGCTGCGCACCAACCGAACCGACTGGGTCAAGAACGGCGACCGCTGGCACGTCACAGCCGTACATCCCGACGGTTCCCTGGCCTTACAGCATCAACACCACCGACGCCACGTCACCGTCCCCGCCGACTACGTCACCGCCGCCGTCGAGCTCGGCTACGCCACCACCATCCACGCCGCCCAAGGCATCTCCGCCGACGTCACCCACGGCATCGCCACCCCCGAGCAGTCCCGCCAGCAGCTCTACACCATGCTCACCCGCGGCCGTCACGCCAACCACCT
>DGKN01000131.1:0-174 GCA_002387005.1 Propionibacteriaceae bacterium UBA4569 | reverse complement strand
GCCGACGCCGTCGCCGCCTACACCGACGGCATCACCACCGCAGCCGAACACCTCCTTGGCACCCACGCCATCGCCACCATCGAGGACCATGCCGAAACCCTCGAACCCGGCATCACCGACGAAGCCGCCTGGCCCGCCCTGCGCAACCACCTCATCCTCATCGCCAGCAACGGC
>DGKN01000104.1:20239-21432 GCA_002387005.1 Propionibacteriaceae bacterium UBA4569 | reverse complement strand
GCCAGCATCCGCGACGACTCCGGGGAACGCTCGAGCAGGTCGACGGCCCAGCGGGACGACGACAGCAGCCGGGCCAGGCGTTCGGCCATCTCACCCTCGTCGCGCAGCGCGCGCAGGTACCAGGGGCTGGAGCCCAGCGACTCCGAGAGGTGCCGGAAGGCCAGCAGGCCGTGGTCGGGGTTGGGGCCCTGCGCGAACCAGCCGAGCATCGCGGGCATCAGCTGGCGCTGGATCTCCGCCGCACGCGAGACGCCATTGGTGAGGGCCTCGATGTGTCGCAGCGCGGCCGCTGGATCGTGGAAGCCGAGCACCCGCAGCCGGTCCTGGGCCTGCTCGGTGGTGAGCTTGAGCTCGTCGGTGCTGATCCGGGTGACCGCGGCGAGCAAGGGGGAGTAGAAGACCTGCTGGTGCAGGCGCAGCACCCGGCGCTGGGTCTGACGGAAGCGTTCGACCAGCTCGGTTGGCCCCTTGGCGCGCATCCCGCGGGCGATCACCCGCAGGCTGGCGTCGTCGTCGGGCAGCAGGTGGCTCCGCCGCAGCTTCTGCAGCTGGATGCGGTGCTCCAGCGTCCGTTCGAACCGGTAGGCGGCCTCCAGCTCGGCACCGTGGGAGCGGGAGATGTAGCCGTGCTGCACCAACGCACGCAGCCCGGGAAGGGTCGCGCGGGTGCGGACGCGGTCGTCCGCGCGTCCGTGCACCAGCTGCAACAGCTGGACGGTGAACTCGACATCGCGCAGGCCACCGGCGCCCAGCTTGATCTCGCGGTTCTCCTCCTTGGCCGGCAGCAGCGCGATGACCCGGCGGCGCATGGCCTGTGTGTCGGCCAGGAAGTTCTCCCGTTCGGCGGCCGTCCAGACCAAGGGGTCGACCAGTTCGCAGAAGTCCTGCGCCAGGGCCAGGTCACCGGCCATCGGTCGGGACTTCAGCATCGCCTGGAACTCCCAGTTCTTTGCCCATTTCGCGTAGTAGGCGGCCATCGACGAGAGCGTCCGCACGAGGGGCCCGCTCTTGCCGTCCGGGCGCAGGTTGGCGTCCAGCTGCCAGATCGAGCCCGCGGACGAGTGGGTCGAGCAGGTGCGCGCCATGGCGGCGGCCATCTTCACCCCGATGGCGACCGCCTGCTCCGAGGTGGTCTGCTCATCGGCCGGTTCGGCGACGTAGATGACGTCGATGTCCGAGATGTAGTTCAGCTC
>DGKN01000104.1:19538-20163 GCA_002387005.1 Propionibacteriaceae bacterium UBA4569 | reverse complement strand
CTCGTCCGCGCTCCAACGGCGGGGCTCGTCGACGAGTAGCCCGATGTCGTGCGGGTGCAGGCACAGGTGCTGGTTCAGGGTGGTGGAGCCGCCGAGCACCGACACCAGCCGGGTGAAGGCCGCACGGTCGCCGGAGACGCAGTCCAGCCTGGCCGGGTTCTCGGCGTCGATCCGGTTGAGCCCGGCGAGCGCGAGGTCGGGGTCGGGGGCGTGGCCGAAGACGTCCAGCCACCCAGCTCCCGGGTCCCAGGCCGGGCCCCGGCCAGCGTTGCGTTCCAGCAGCGCCTCCAGTTGCTCGGCGGCCACCGCCGGACGGGCAAAGCCTCTGCGGGCCAGGTCACCGCTCGTCGTCACCAGTCGCGCCATCGTGCCTCCAGAGATCCTGCGCCGGCCCACCGGCCCTGCGCCTCGCACTGCTGCGAGATTACGGCAGGGAACTGCGGTCAGACCGCGACGGACGGCCACGGCGTAACGTTCGTGGTCCGACTCGCCTTAACGTGTTGGCAATGTTGGGGCCACCGTCTCGAAACCTGGGCTGGCGACTATGGGAGGTATGACCATCATGGCTGCACGAAGCGATCGCGCGCTGCGCAGCGCCTGCGAGCTCGTCGGCGCACAGGCGCGG
>DGKN01000104.1:1251-19478 GCA_002387005.1 Propionibacteriaceae bacterium UBA4569 | reverse complement strand
ATGGGCACTCCCGCGCTGCAGCCCGCCGCCCTGCGTGATGTCGCCCGGTCCTTGGCGACCGCGCTGGCCGCACGCCACCCCGGGCAGACGATCGAGGTGCGGGTCCCGCCAGCCACGGCCGTCCAGCTGGGCTCGATGGCCAGCGGCCCGACGCATACCCGCGGTACCCCGCCCAATGTCGTCGAGACCGACGAGCGCACCTGGGTGCGACTGGCGACCGGGCTGATGTCGCTGGACCATGCGATCAGGGACGGGCTGGTCACCTCGTCCGGGTCGCACGCCGATGAGCTGGCGCAGATGCTGCCGGTCGTCGACCTCGCGCCCCTGGGTTGACAGCGGCCCCGAGCGCCGAGCCTGGACCCTCAGTGCTCCCGAGCCTGTGGAGGGGCACCTCGGTGGCTCGCCCGAACCTCACAGACGCGGCAGCAGCGTCGTCAGCTCATGGACGGTGACCTGACGGCGGTACTCCTCGAACTCGGCCCGCTTGTTGCGCAGGAAGTAGTCGAAGACGTGCTCTCCGAGGGTTTCGGCGACCAGCTCCGAGTTCTCCATCTCGCGGATCGCCTCGTCCAGATTGCGCGGCAGCTGGCGGATTCCCATCAGGGACCGCTCCCGCTCCGACAGCGCCCAGGTGTCGTCGGCTGCCTCTTCGGGCAGTTCCATCTCGTGCTCGATCCCGGACAGGCCGGCCGCGAGCATCAGGGCATAGGAGAGGTAGGGGTTCGAGGACGAGTCGATCGAACGCATCTCGATGCGGGCACTGGAGGATTTGTCGGCCCGGAACATCGGGATCCGGACCAGCGCCGAGCGGTTGTTGCGTCCCCAACACACATAGGCCGGTGCCTCTCCCCCACCGCCGAGGCGCTTGTAGGAATTCACCCACTGGTTGGTGACAGCGGTGATCTCGGCCGAATGGTGCAGCAGGCCGGCGACGAACTGCTTGCCGATCCGGCTGAGGCGGTACTCGTCAGCGGCGTCGTAGAAGGCATTGTTGTCGCCCTCGAACAGCGACATGTGGGTGTGCATGCCCGAACCCGGCCATTCGGTGAACGGCTTGGGCATGAAGGAGGCGGTGATGCCCTGGGCAGCGGCCAGCTCCTTGATAACCACGCGGAAGGTCATGATGTTGTCGGCCATCGTCAGCGCGTCGGCGTAGCGCAGGTCGATCTCGTGCTGGCCGGGCGCGCCCTCGTGGTGGCTGAACTCCACCGAGATCCCCATCTGCTCCAGCATCTGGATCGCGTCGCGGCGAAAGTCGGTGCCATCCCCCAGCGTCGTGTGGTCGAAGTAGCCGCCGGTGTCGAGCGGGATGGGCCGCTGGCCCGGCACGAGCTCGCCGCGGAAGAGGAAGAACTCGATCTCGGGGTGGGTGTAGAAGGTGAAGCCCATGTCGCCGGCCTTCTTGAGCGCCCTCTTCAGCACGAAACGTGGGTCGGCGAACGACGGGGAACCGTCGGGAAGCGTGATGTCGCAGAACATGCGCGCCGTGGAGCTCTGCGTCCGCCAGGGCAGCAGCTGGAAGGTCGTCGGGTCAGGATGGGCGACCATGTCCGACTCCTGGATGCGCGCATAGCCCTCGATGGCCGAGCCGTCGAAGCCGATGCCCTCGGCGAAGGAACCCTCCAGCTCGGCGGGGGTGATGGCCACTGACTTCAGGAAGCCCAGCACGTCGGTGAACCAGAGGCGGACGAACCTGACGTCGCGTTCCTCCATCGTGCGCAGTACGTAATCTGTCTGGCGGTCCATGGCGCAAGTCTGCTCCGCTCGTGTAACACCTGCGTTACAAACTCGCGGCCTACCCTAGGGCCATGGCAGATCGTGGCTGGTACCCCGATCCGGGTGGCGCGCCGGGGATGTTCCGGTACTGGGATGGTGCCTCATGGAGCGCGCAGACCACCACCGATCCGGTGGGCACGCCCCCGCCGGGCGCAGCGGAGGGTTCCGGTGGATCAGGCCAGCGGGATCGCCGCGGACCCTGGGTGGTGCTGTTGGTCGGCCTGCTGGCGCTCGCCCTGCTGACCGCCGGGCTCCTGTGGTGGCGCAACCATCCCGGCAGTGGTCTGGCCGCCGAGGACGACAACTCGTCCACCCCCACCATCTCCAGCTGGGACGAGCGCTCCTCCAGCGCGTCCCCTCCAGCCTCCGAGGAACCGACCGACGCTGGCGGACGTCCGGTGGCCTGCCCCGAACTGGACCCGGCCCCAGCGGCGAACCAGCCGGTCAACGGCCGCTACTCTGGGGGTGGTCTGAGTTATGCCGAGATCCCCGGCTGGGAGAACTCGAACGGCTGGGGCGTCGACTGGGGTAGTGACGTCGCCGGTCAGCGCAATTCCGTGACGGCCACCTGGGTGTCGATCGCGGTCGTCGGCCAGGTCTCCCGCGAGCACTTCGGCGCGCCACGCACCGCCGCGCAGCAGCTGACCAGCTGCGAGGCGACCTCCTTCTACTATCGCGGCGTCACCGGCCGGGAAGACCTGGAGAGCGAGGCGGTCACCATCGACGGTCACTCCGGCTGGCGGTTGCGCTCCCGGATCACCGTGGACGGGCAGCCGGTGGCGGGCGACGTGCTGGACGTGGTGGTTATCGACACCGGACGTGAGGGGCACCTGTCCTTCTTCGTGGCCGAGGCGCCGATCGACGACGCGGCACGCCAGCAGCTGGTGGACGATGCGCGCGTCTCACTGCGCGTGGAGGGCTAGCCAGCGCTCTGGGCAGCAGTGGCGGCCGCCCCTTCGGCTCCTACACTGGGCGCCATGTCGATGCCTGGTTGGTACCCAGACCCTGCGGGGACGCCTGGCCGGTTCCGCTACTGGGACGGCCGGCAGTGGTCGTCCGAGACGACGGCCCAGCCGAGCAGTGCGCCCGTCCCCGGCATCGGTCCGGGCTCTGGCGAGGGTAGTGGCCGCGACGATCGTCGCGGCGCCTTGATGCCGCTGCTCGTCGGCCTGCTGGTGCTGGCCCTGCTGGTGTCGGGTTTCCTGTGGTGGCGCAGCCGCGACGGGGGCGGCGGCATGGTTGCCGAGGACACGAACTCATCAACGCCGACGATCTCGTCCTGGGACGAGAGGTCGTCCTCCCCCACCCCCTCACCATCGGCCAGCGGCTCGGACGACCCGGCGCCCTCGGGCGGGGCGATGGTGGCGTGCCCGGTCGGCGGCGGTGACGTGCACCCGAACTCCGGCAGCCAGATCACCGGCGGCGGGTTGGCCTTCGACCGGGTCGAGGGCTGGGACGACGCCGACAACTTCTCGATGCCGTGGACCTATGACATGGGCGCCCAGACCGACACCGTCTATTCGGGTTGGTTCTCGCTGGTGTCGGTGGGCGCGCTGTCGGTCGCGGATGGCTTCGAGCAGCCCAAGCGGTCGACGCAGATGATGATGAGCTGCTTCGCCACCTCGTCGTACTACTTGGGCTACTCGGGCCGCAAGGACCTGGTCAGCAAGGCCGTCACCATCAACGGCCACGCCGCCTGGCACCTGCGCAGCGAGATCTACGTGAACATGCTGAACCTGCCGCAGGTGAAGGGCGACACGGTCGACGTGATCGTCGTCGACCTGGGCAATCCAACGTCGCTGGGCGTGTTCGTGTCCAGCTACACCATCGACGATGCGGGCCGCCAGAAGCAGGTGGAGGGCGCGATCGCGACCCTCACCACCAGCTGAGCCCCATCAGTGCTTGAAGGGGCCCCAGCCCTCGGAGTCCTTGTCCCACTCGTCTGCGCCGGCCTCCTCCTTGGCGGCATCCTCCTGTGCGTCCCAGGCCTCGGTGTTGGCCTGGGCGTGCTGGAGCGCGAGCTGTGCCTCCTCGCGGGTGGCGTAGGGGCCGAGGCGGTCCTCGGCCTTGACCTCGTCGGCATCGGTCACGACTCGGCGGTCGACGAGCGACCAGTAGAAGGGTCCGTCGGTCATCGTTGCTCTCCTGACTAGACTGCGGCTTCGTGAGTGCCATCAAGCCCTATCCCATCAGCCCGATGCGTCCCGTGCCCGGGAGCATCGCCCGTCCTGAGTACGTGGGCAAGCCGGCTCCTTCACCGTACCGGGGCTCGCACGTGCAGTCGCCGGAGACGATCGAGAAGATCAAGGTCGCGGGCAATATCGCGGCCAGCGCGATGCACGAGGCCGGCAAGGCCGTCCGTCCCGGCATCACCACCGACGAACTGGACGCGATCGCGCACGAGTACATGCTCGACCACGGGGCCTACCCGTCCACGCTCGGCTACCGGGGCTACCCGAAATCGGTGTGCACCAGCGTGAACGAGGTGATCTGCCACGGGATCCCGGACGCGCGCCCGCTCGAGGACGGCGACATCGTCAAGATTGACGTGACGGCCTTCAAGGACGGCGTGCACGGCGACAACTGCTTCACCTTCTTCTGCGGTGACGTGGACGCCGAGTCGAAGCTGCTCACCCAGCGCACCCAGGAGGCGATGAACCGGGCGATCAAGATGTGCCGTCCGGGGCGTCCGCTGAGCGTGATCGGACGGGTGATCGAGAGCTACGCGAAGCGCTTCGGCTACGGCGTGGTGCGCGATTACACCGGCCACGGCGTGCACACCGCCTTCCATTCCGGCCTGGTGATCCTGCACTATGACGAGCCGCGACTGGACACCCCGATGCAGGAAGGGATGACCTTCACGATCGAGCCGATGCTGACCCTGGGCGACTACCGCTCGCACCAATGGGACGACGACTGGACGGTGCTGACCAATGACGGCTCGCGCTGCGCGCAGTTCGAGCAGACGATCGTGATCACGTCCGACGGCGCACAGATCCTGACCGTGGCTGATGATCCGGTGGTGCTGGACTTCAACTGAGCTGGCCGGGCACCACTGGACAAGAAGTCGGGGACGGTTCTGGACACGAGCACAGCTGCGATCCTGCGAGCAGCGGGGCGCCCGAGTGCAAGGGGGGCGAAGGGGTGTCTTCCCCCCTCCCACCAGCAGAGTGTGACGAGTCGGCCTGTAAGCCGGATTTTGTGACCCCTTGCGGGGCCGGTGACCATCCATCTGCGAGTGCTGTTGCCAGCACCCTTCGGCCGTGGCCGTGCGACCTACCAGCCAGCTCGGGCGGGCAGCCCTCGAATGCTGGCTATTTGGTCTTGCTCCGGGTGGGGTTTGCCTGGCCAGCCCAGTCGCCTGGGCTGCCGGTGGTCTCTTGCACCGCCGTTTCACCCTTACCAGCAGCGCACCTCTCGGTGACGCGCTGGCGGTCTGTTCTCTGTGGCACTGTCCCGCGGATCGCTCCGGGTCGGTGTTGCCGACCACCCTGCCCTACGGAGTCCGGACTTTCCTCGACGCCTTGCGGCGCCGCGGTCACCCGGCCGACTCGTCCGAACCATCCTAGCGGTCGGCGCCGTTCCGGCTCTCCGCCCCAGATGCGGGGCCCGAACGCCGGCCTCAGACGCGGGCCTCAGACGCGGCAGAGCACCACCTTGCCGGCGACCAGGTCGACCGACTCCAACCGGACGCTGACCTCGCTGCCCAGTTCCAACCCGTCCGCCTTGAGCCGGGCCTCAATGGCAGGGTGCTCGATGGACACCGTGCCGCCGGACTTCTGGTCCAGTTCGACCACGACCGCCGCGAAGACCTGTCCCACGCGCTGGGACATGACGAGGGCCTCGACCAGGTCCACATTGCCGCGCTCGAACTTCTTCGCCCGCGAGTCCGAGTCACGCATCTCGTCCGGGAGGGCGGACAGCGCGTCCAGCGTCCAGCGTGGCACCGCGGTGCCGGCGCACAGGTGGACGCAGATCTCACCGACGTAGCGGTCCACGAGCCGCCGCAGCGGCGCGGTCGTGTGGGCGTAGTTGGCCGCGAGCGCACCGTGCTGGACGGTCGCCGGGTCGACGCCCGCCGCGACGAGTGTGTACCCCGCGCCGCGGAACAACGCGATACAGGCGGTCATCATCGCCAGGTGGGTGGGCTGGGAGACGTCCAGTGACCGGACGAAGTCGGGGTAGCCCATGTCGGTGGGCCAGTCGATGTGCAGCGAGCGCGCCGTGCGGCGCAGTCGCTCGACGGCGGACGGTTCGGCCCGCGGCAGGGTGCGCAGGATCCCCACTCCCCCGTCCAGCATGATCTTCGCGGCGGCCATGCCGGTGAGCAGGCTGATCTGGGCATTCCAGTCCTCAACGGGCAGCGGCGCCCGGTAGCTGAGGTGCCAGCCCCGCTCGTCGGTGGTGATCTCCTGCTCGGGCAGGTTCAGCGAGACGCCACCGCGGGCAGCCTCGAGCCGTTGGCGCAAGGTGCCCACCTCGCGCAGCAGTTGCGCCCATTCGGGGGCGGTTCCAGCGTCCAACCAGCCCTGCACCTGCACATAGCTGAGGCGCTCGCGGGATCGCACCGTGGCCCGGACCACGGTGCCCGTCACCTGGTTGCCCTGGGCATCGAGTTCGATCTTCCAGACCAGCGCAGGACGCGGTGTGCCGTCGTCCAGCAGGCTGGCGGCCTGCTCGCTGACCTCGCTGGGATGAAGCGGAATCCGCTCGTTGGGGGCGTAGAAGGTCTGGCCACGGCGATGCGCCTCGACGTCGATGGCACCGCCAGGGGCGACCCACGCGGCAACATCGGCGATGGCGTACCAGACGGTGAAGGCGGCACCGTTGGCGCCCTCGGCCGCGCGCTCGATGAACATGGCCTGGTCGAGGTCCATGGAGCCCTCGGGATCGATGGTGACGAACCCGATGGCGGTCAGGTCCTGGCGCTCCCCCAGGTCGAGCGGCCCAGAGGCCACCCGTTCACGCACCTGCGCCAGCACGGCGTCCGGGAATGCCTCGGGCACCTCCAGCGACTCGCGCAGGTGCGCGATGCCCTCGCGGATCTCCTCGGGGACCTCGGCAGCGATGTGCAGGTGGCGTGCGGGCATGGTGTTCCCTCTCGTCGGCTGGACTACAGCCTGCCACCCGCAGCGCCGAAGCTCACTCGGGCAGGCCGGACTCCTTGGTGCGCACCAGGATGCGATCGCACTCCTCGCAGCGCAGCACCTCGTCGGGGGCGGCGTCCGCGTAGCGTCGCAGGTCTGCGGCATTGGCCTCGAGCTGGCAGCCGGTGCAGCGGCGTGCCTTGAGGGCGGCAGCCCCCAGCCCGCTGCGGGCGGCGATCTTGTCGTAGAGGCCCATGAGGTCAGTGGGCACCAGACGCCGTTGCGCGTCACGCTCGGAGGTGCGGTCGGCCACCTGCGCGTCGATGGCTGCGAACTCGTCGTTGCGGCGGGTCATCAGCTCGCGGATGCGGGTCTCGAGCGCCTCGCGCTCGCTGGACACCTTGTCGCGGGCATGCGTGAGGTTCTCGATGACCTCCATGGCGTCCAGCTCCTGGTCCTCCAGCTTGCCGATGCGGCGCTTGAGGTGCTCGATCTCGTCGACCAGACCGGCGAGCGCCTTCGTGTCGGTGACCGAGCCGGAGTCGACCCGCTGCTGGTTGCGCTCAAGGCGGGCACGGGTGGGATCGAGATCGGCCTCGATGCGCGCCTGGTCGCCCTCGGCGTCGCCCAGACGGGTCTCGGCGGCCACCTGCTCCTCGACGAGCGTGGCGCGCTGCGCCATCAGCTGCTCGATCTGGGCCAGCTCGGGCAGCGTCTTGCGACGGTGCGTGAGGCGGGCGATCTCGGAGTCGATGGCGGCGAGATCGAGCAGTCGCAGCTGGGCAGCCGGTTCGGCGCGCATGGTGGCCTCTCTGTTCAGGTGAAACCCCAGCCTACCGGCCCGATTCCCCCACAAGAACTGGTGCACCCGCTGCCTCGTCGTAAGATGGACCGTTCCCGACGAGAGGCCACGATGGCGCACGACACCACCGGGCCCACGGGCCGCGACTACCTGAAACTGGTGGTCGTGCTGGGTTGCCTCGGCGCCCTCGGCCCGATGACGATCGACACCTACCTACCCGCGCTGCCCACCCTCGCCCGCCAGCTGGACGCGACCGATTCCCAGGCCCAACTGACCCTGAGCGCGATGATGATGGGCCTTGGGCTGGGCCAGCTCTTCTTCGGACCGCTCTCCGACACCTTCGGCCGACGCCGGCCCCTGCTGATCGGCTTGGCCGGCCACGCGATCGCCAGCGTGATCTGCGGGTTGGCGCCGTCGATCTGGGTGCTGCTGGCCGGACGTGCGTTGCAGGGCCTGTGCGCCGCCGCGGTCGCGGTCACCTCGCAGGCCGTGATCCGGGACCTCTTCCGCGGCATGAAGGCCGCGGAACTGTTGAGCCGGCTCGCGCTGATCACGGGTCTGGCGCCGATCCTGGCTCCGCTGGTCGGTTCGGGGCTGTTGACCTTCACCACTTGGCGCGGTGTCTTCGTCATCCTCTCCCTGGCAGCATGCGCGTTGATCGTGCTGGCCCGGCGCCAGTTGCCGGAGACCCTGCCACCGCAGCGACGGATCGCCCCGAACCTGGGCTCCACCCTCGCGGCCTACCGCCGGGTGCTCTCCGACAAGCTGTTCATCGCGGTCGTGATGGTCGGCTCACTGGTGTTCACCTCGCTGTTCGCCTATGTGTCGGGTTCGTCCTTCGTGATGCAGGACGTCTTCGGGCTGTCGCCACAGGTCTTCGGCGTCGCCTTCGCCACGATGTCGTTGGGGTTGTCTCTCGCCAGCCAGCTGAACCCGCGGCTCGTGCGTCGGGTGGGGCCGGTGCGCGGCCTGATGGTTGGGCTGTCCGTGATGAGTTTCGGCTCGCTGGTGATGCTGGCACTGGCCTGGAACCAGACCTTTGGGCTGGCCGGTTTCCTCGCCCCGATGTTCGTCGTGATGGGCGGGCTGGGCATCTCGCTGCCCAACGGTCCCGCCGTCGCACTGCACCGTCACGGTGAGTCAGCCGGCACCGCCGCCGCCCTGCTCGGTGCCGGACAGTTCGCGATGGGAGCGATCGTCACGCCGCTGGTCGGTGCATTGGCCGACGGCACCTCACGTCCGATCCCGCTGGTGATGAGCATCGCCAGCTTGCTGGGGCTGGCGATCCTGGTGCCGGTCGCGCGCCGGCTGCGCGCCGAGAGCTTCGACTGATACACAGGCCCGGGGTAGGTCCGTCTGGCTGACGTGATTGCCCTTGTACAGCAGCGGCACACCGTGGGAGCGACGGCCCGACAAGGAAGATTCTCCACACCTCCCCGTGGCTGGTCAGAAGTTCCAGCGCACGATGGCCGGGGACTCCTTTTCATGGCCGAGCACGCACACCCGCCCCGTTGCCAAGGGAAATGACTGCCCGCGGGCGATGTCGATGTCGAGCCAGCACAGCGCCAGGACGCGGGAGGCGTGCCCGTGGCTGAAGCAGATGGCCTTGTCGACGCCGGAATCGCGCACTCGCTGGACCNNGATCACCTGGGTCTTGGTCTCGCCACCGGGCAGGTCGTGGGTCCAGATGCGCCAGCCGGGTACTTGCTCGCGGATCTCGTTGGAGGTGCGGCCCTCGTAGTCACCGTAGAACCACTCGGCAAGGTTCTCGTCCACCTCGGCGTGCTCGAAACCGGCCAGCTGGGCGGTCCGACGGGCCCGCAGGCGGGGGCTGGTGAGCACGAGACCGAACTCGGAAGGGTCGAGCCGCTCGCGCAGGTGCTTGGCCTCGTGCACTCCGTCGGGCGTGAGGTCGAGGTCGGTGACGGAGGTGTGCTGGCCGGACTTGCTCCAGGCGGTTGCTCCGTGTCGGACGAGGTAGAGCTCGGTCATGGGCCCAGCCTAGGAAACGGCTGCACCACAGTCGAGGGGTGCGCTGACGCGCCGCGGCCTACTTCTCGTCCAGCTGCCGGATCACGGGCAGTCGTCCCGAGGCCAGCATGAAGTGCTCCCCGGCCCGCCAGTGCCCCACCATCTGCGTGTGCAGCCGGGTGTCCGTGGGCAGGTCACCCAGCAGCGACGAGACCTCCGCGCCGGATGGCGGCTCNNCATAGAGCGCGTCCCGGTCACGCTCGCGGATCTTCCAGACATCCCAGCGGGCGCAGAAGGCGGCGATGTTGGAGCCGGGCACGAGATGGGCCAGCGCCGGGTCCAGCAACCACGACTCGCAGGCGAACCAGTCGATCGGCCCGAGATCGGGGTGACGCTCTTCGAAGAAGGTGGAGGCCTGCACCAGCGAGTCGTCCACCGCGTCCGGTTCCAGGGGGCCGTCGCCGGGAATGTGCACGGACAGCACGGGCACCTCGTGGCCCTCGCCCATCCCCAGGTCGCTGCGGGTCACCTCGAACTGCAACCGCCCCAGCCGGGCGAAACCGACGCCCAGCACGACCGCCAACCACCATTGCGTGTCCAGGCCGGTGCGGCCGTGCACGGTGCGGAACTTGCGCAGCTGCTGACCGATGTCGGCCTGGGTGGTGCGCACCACCTCGTCGGGGTAACCGTCAGCCAGGTCGAGTCCGGCCAGCCGGGGCGCCGCCTGGACGAGTGCCAGCAGCGGCAGCACACCGGTTCCCAACCGGTGCTCGTCGTCGCAGGCTTCGAAGACCCTCGCCTCGCGTCCGGTGATGCGCGCGTCACGACCGTCCACCAGCCGTTGGACGAGTTCGTCAACCCGGGAGTGGTCGTCCTCGTCCAGGCCCTGCGACCAGGCGATCACCTGGTCGGCATCGACCTGGTCGAGGCCGAGTGTCGCCAACTGTTCACCGAGCTGGGCTGGGGCTGGGGTACGCGCATCCATGGGGCGCAAGCCTATGCTTTCCGGTGGCCCGGGAAACATCCGCGCCGTTGTGCCCAAAGGAGTGGTGAATGTCCGACGAACAGCCCGCCCTGCCCAACCGGCAGACCCCTTTCAGCGAAGCGTTTCAGGCCTTCATCCCGGCCGACTGGGCTCCCTATCCCGACGACCTGCCGGCCATGCTGCCCGCCGCCGAGTTCGCGCCGGCGCGCCGCGAGGCCATCTCGGCACGGTTCCTGGGCGATCGGATCGTCGTCCCCGCCGGCGGCCTGAAGGTGCGGTCGAATGACTGCGACTATCGCTTCCGCCCGCACTCTGCCTTCGCTCACCTGACCGGGCTGGGCACCGACCGCGAGCCCGACGCCGTGCTCGTGCTGGAGCCCACCGACGCGGGCCACCACGCCACCCTGTTCTTCAAGCCCCGCGCGCCCCGCACCGACCCGGAGTTCTACGCCGACGCCCGCTACGGCGAGATGTGGGTGGGCCTGCGCGAGAGCCTGGCGGAGATGTCCGCGCTGACCGGGCTCGACTGCGCACCCATCTCCCAGCTCGAGGACGCGATCGCCAGGAATGCGTCTTCGACCAGGGTGCGGGTGCTGCGCCAGGCCGACGAGCAGCTCGCTGCCACCGTCGACCGGCTGCGGGAACTCGGCGACGCGACGGCGGACGACGAACTGGAAGTCGCCCTGTCGACGCTGCGCTTGGTCAAGGACGACTTCGAGGCCGAGCAGATGAGGCAGGCCTGCCGCGCCACCGCCGTCGGTTTCGAGGCTGTCGTCGCCGAACTGCCCGAGGCGATCAAGCGCGGAGGTGGTGAGCGTTGGGTCGAAGGGGTCTTCGGACTGCACGCCCGCCACCAGGGCAATGCTGTCGGCTACGACACCATCGCCGCGGGCGGTGACCACGCCAACACCCTGCACTGGATCCGCAACGACGGTGACCTGCGCGACGGCGACCTGATGCTGATGGACGCAGGGGTCGAGCTCGACACCCTGTACACCGCCGACATCACCCGCACGCTGCCGGTCTCCGGCACCTTCACCGAGCCGCAGCGCCGGGTCTACGAGGCAGTGCTGGCCGCCCAAGAGGCCGGGATCGCGGCCGCGCAGCCGGGCGCGAAGTTCAGCGACGTGCACGCCGCGGCCATCAAGGTCGTCGCGCAATACCTGAGCGACTGGGGGCTGCTGCCGGTCACGCCCGAGGAGTCCCTTGGCCCCGACGGTGGGCAGCACCGCCGCTGGATGGTCCACGGCACCTCGCACCACCTCGGCATCGACGTCCACGACTGCGCCCAGGCGCTGCGCGAGGACTACCGCGACGGTGTTCTGCGTCCGGGCATGGTGATCACGGTCGAGCCCGGCATCTACCTCAAGGCCACCGACCTGCTCGTCCCGGACGAGTTGAAGGGCATCGGCGTGCGGATCGAGGACGACATCTTGATCACCCAGGACGGGAACGAGAACTTGTCCGCATTGTTGCCGCGAACCGCGGACGAGGTCGAGGAGTGGATGGCCGGTATCTGGCAGCGGGGGCAGTGATGGCTGATCGCCGCTTCATCCCGGCCACTCGGCGGCCCAGCCGTCCCGCACCACCGATCCGCCGCATCGCCAACAAGCGATGGGCCACCACCCCGGATTCCGTCCAGGCCTGGGGCTGGTACGTCGACGGCGAGAAGCAGAAGTGTGACGTGCTCGACCTGGCCACCGAGCGGGCCAAGGAGGGCGAGGGTTTCGTCTGGCTGGGCCTGAAGGACCCCACTGACGAGGACATGTCGCGCTTAGCGCGCCAGTTCGACCTGCACCCACTCGCGATCGAGGATGCCGTCGAGGGCCACACCCGCAGCAAGCTGGAGCAGTTCGGCGACACGCTGTTCTGCGTCATCTCGACGGTCGCCTATGTTGACCACGAGGCGGTCACCGAGACCTCCGAGATCGTGTCCACCGGACAGATCATGGTCTTCCTCGGCGAGAACTTCGTGATGACGGTGCGACGCGGCGAGAACACTCCGCTGTACCTGCTGCGCCAGCAACTGGAGCGCGAACCGGAAGACCTCGCGCTGGGCCCGGCCTATGTGCTCTACAAGGTGCTCGACCGGATCGTCGACGACTACATGCAGGTGGTGTCGGACTTCGAGACCGACATCGACGAGGTCGAGGAGGACATCTTCGCCCAGTCGGGAACCACCGGCGTCGACCGCGTCTACAACCTCAAGCGAGAGCTGATCGAGTTCAAGCGCTCGGTGGTGCCCCTGGCCGCTCCGCTCTCGGCGTTGTCGACGCGGACCTATCCGGTGGTGCCGCCGGAGACGCGGGCCTACTTCCGCGAGGTGGCCGACCACCACACCGATGCCCGCGAATCCATCCTCTCCTTCGACGAAGTGCTCTCGACCATCCTCCAGGCGGGGCTCGCCCGGGTGGGGGTGGCCGACAACCAGGACATGCGGCGGCTCTCCGCGGTGGTCGCGGTGCTTGCGGTCCCCACGACACTGGGCGCGGTCTACGGCATGAACTTCGACAACATGCCCGAGTTGCACACCCGCTACGGCTACTTCGTCGTGCTGGCGGTCATGGTCCTGGGCATGGCGGCCTGTATCGCCTACTTCCGCGAAAAGGGCTGGTTGTAGCCAACGCCAAGCGCCGGACGTGTCACCGGCCAGCGCACGGTCATCACGACTCCTGTTGCCCTGACGGGCGATGGCGCCACCGACACCGTCCAGGACAGGCCCGCCTCAGGCGCGCTTCGGCTGGCCCAGAACCTGGAGCACCGAGGCGAGGCCCTGGTGGCCGCAGCCCTCGAAGATACGGCGCTCGACGATGCGGACGTCGAGGTCCAGAGCGCTCCAGTCATCCTGCACCTCGGTGCGGGTGACCATGAACTCGTCGTCCTCGGGGCCGCCTGCGCCCAACTGCAGCTGGGCCGGAGTGAAGACCTCCATCAGCAGTTTCCCCCGCGGCGCCAGCCGCGACTGGAATCCCTCCGCCACCTGACGGCGCAGCTGAGGCTCGAGGTGGACGAAGATCCACACGATGGCGTCCCACGGGCCCTGGGCGGCATCGCTGTGCACCCACTCGGCCAGGTCGCCCACCTGCGCGTCGATGGAGACCTCACGTTCCCGCGCCAGCCCCAGCGCCTTCTCGACGCCCTTGGGCGAGAGCTCCACCGAGGTGACCTGATGACCCTTCTGCGCCAGCCAGGTGCCATTGCGCCCCTCACCGTCGCCAACCACCAGCACGCGTCCGCCGCGGCGCAGCATCACCTCCGCCTGTACCAGGAAGTCATTGGGCCGGTAGCCGTAGAAGGAGTCGTAGCGGGAGTAACGCTCATTCCACAGTTCGCGCTGAGCTGCTGTGTCCATCGTGTGCTCCATGTGGTGGTTCTGGTGGTCAGCTGCGTGGATGGGTCAACGTGGTTCAGCTGGCGGGCTGCGACGGTGGCCACACCTGCGGCACGCCGACGCCGAGCATCTGGCGGGCCTGGTCGATCACCTTGTGCTCCGCGAGCACCTCGTAGCGGGTCGCGACGATCGCCTGCACAGACGCGAAGTCACGCTGCCCACGGGTGGCCGCTTGAGCCATCACCGCCGAGAGCAGGCCCATCATGACGCCCATCGTCAGGCCGATCACCAGCGCAGAGGTCATCGAATAGCCGGTGGGCAGGAAGCTCAACAGCAGCGCGAACAACAGCCCGGTCCCAAGCCCGCTGATGGCACCGCTTGCGAGCACGCTGCCCCAAGTCCGACGTCCGAGCACCCGCTCGACCTGCTTGAGGTCGGTGCCGACGATGCACAGGTTCTGCACCGGGAAACCATTGTCGGCCAGGTGGTCGACGGCCTTCTGCGCCTCGGCGTAGGTGGCGTACACGGCCACGGATTGCGGGTATTCCAGTGGCATCACCGTGGAGGCGGCCTGCATGTTCATCGACATGCCTCCACCCTATCCGCGGGTCAACAGCCCGATGGGCTCAGTGATCGCCGGCCTTGGCCAGGATCGCCTCGGCCACTCGCAGCCCTGCCACGTCGACCATCTCGTCGTCCACGACGATCGCGCCGGTCGCTCCCCCACCGCTGGAGGTGGCGTGGGCGTAGGCCTGGACGATACGGCGGGCACGTTCCACGTCAGCGGCCGGCGGGCTGAACGCATCGTTGCCGACGGCGACCTGGTCGGGGTGCAGCACCCACTTGCCGTCGTAGCCGAGCGCAGCCGAGCTGGACGCCGAGGTGCGGAAGCCGTCGATGTCACGGATGCCGACGAAGGGGCCGTCGATCGCCTGGAGACCGTGTGCCCGCGCCGCAATCAGGATGCTCATCTGGACGTGGTGGAAGGCATCCCCGAGATATCCCGGTGGCTGCGAACCGACGTTCAGCGTCGCCATCCCCATCGACGCCATGAAGTCGCCCGGCCCGTAGACCAAGGTCTCGGTGCGAGGGCTGGCGGCGGCGATCTCGGCGACGTGCAGCAGACCGCGCGCCTCCTCGATCTGCAACTCGAAGCCGATCCGACCAACCTCCCAGCCGGCCTCCTGCTCGGCCTGGGTGACCAGCAGGTCCAGCGCGACGACCTGCGCGGAAGAGGTCACCTTCGGCAGCACCATGGCGTTGATCCGGTCACCGGCGGGGATGACGACCTCCAGCACATCACGGGTGGTCCAGGGCGTCGACCAGTCGTTGACGCGGTAGGTGACTGTCGGTGCCAGCCACCCCTCGTCCGCGCGTAGCGCCTCGACGATCCGGGAGCGCGCCTCTTCCTTGGCGGGCGGTGCGACCGCGTCCTCCAGGTCGAGGAAGAGGGCGTCGACGGGCTGGGTCCGCGACTTCGCGATGAAGCGGTCGGACGAGCCGGGGACGGCCAGGACGGTACGGCGGGCGCGCAGCGGGCGCCCCGAGGTGGTCTCGCTCACCCCGCCAGCCTAGCCACGGCCCCGTCGCTCGGGGCGGGGTGGCCGGGGCGGGGACGCACGGGTGCCGTCCGGTAGATTCGCGCTGTGAGCGTCTCCACGTCCGCGGTCTTCGTGAGCCGCCTACAGGGCCTGCCGGTGCTGGACGCCACCGGCGACCCCCTCGGCAAGGTGCGCGACGTCGTGATCCAGCTCCGCACCGCCAAGCGGGCGCCTCGAGTGAAGGGCCTGGTCGTCGAACTCTTCGCGCGGAAGCGCATCTTCGTCCCGATCGCTCGCGTCCGCTCCATCGACATCACCCAGGTCGCGATCCAGGGCCAGGTGGATNNCTGGTGATCGAGTCGCTGTTCGACCGCACCATCGAGCGTCCGAACGGACGCCGCGCCGCGATCTACGACGTCTCCATCAAGCCCGTTCGCGCGATGGAGTGGGAGGTGGCCGACGTCGCTCTGCGGGAGCTGACAACGGGTTCCCGCTTTCGGCTCGGCTCGCGAGGCGCCACCTCCATCCACCGCTGGTCCGAGGTTCCCGACCTGCTCTTGTCTTCGACACAGGAGACCGACCACCTGCTTGCCCAGCTGGTCGACATGAAGCCCGCCGACGTGGCTCGCGAGCTGCACGACATGGAGCCCGATCGTCGTCAGGCCGTCGTCCGGGCGTTGGACGACACCCAGCTCGCCGAGGCGATGGAGGAACTCCCCGAGGACGAGCAGATCGCATTGCTGAGCGCCCTGGAGGTGGAGCGCGCGGCAGACGTCCTGGAGGAGATGGATGCCGATGACGCTGCCGACATCATCAAGGGACTGCCCTCCCTCATGGCCGAGGACCTGCTGCAGCGGATGGAGCCCGAGGAGGCCGCCGACGTCCGCGGCCTGCTGATCTATGCCGACTACACCGCGGGCGGCATGATGACGCCCGAGCCGGTGATCCTGGCCACCGACGCGACGGTCGCCGACGCGCTGGCCCGGGTGCGCAACGAGGAGCTCTCCCCCGCCCTGGCCTCGATGGTCTTCGTCTGCCGGCCCCCCTTGGACATTCCGTCCGGGCGATATGTCGGCGCCGTCCACACCCAGCGGCTGCTGCGCGAACCCCCGTCCACGCTGGTCTCCGCGCTGGTGGACCAAGGGCTGGAGCCGCTCAACCCCTCGTCGCCCACGGCCGAGGTGAGCCGCTTCTTCGCCACCTACAACCTGGTGGTCGCGCCGGTGGTCAATGCCGACAAGCAACTCGTCGGCGCGGTCGCGGTCGACGACCTGATCGACCACATGCTGCCCGAGGACTGGCGCGGCGACCAGATGGACGGCACGGACGACGGCGCCCTGGACGCGTTGGGCACCGGCGAGGTGAGCGGTGGCTGACCGGGACCGCCAGACCTCGCGCCTCAACACCCCCGGCCGCCGCCAGCGGCTCCGGGTACCGAGCGTCGACTTCGACCCTGACACCTTTGGCCGCTTCGCCGAATGGGTGGCCCGCTTCATGGGAACGGCGCGTTTCCTGGTCTGGATGACGGTGCTGGTGATCATGTGGGTGACGTTGAACGTCGTCTCGATCTGGCACTGGAAGTGGGACCCCTACCCCTTCATCCTGCTGAACCTCTTCTTCTCGACCCAGGCCTCCTACTCGGCCCCGCTGATCCTGCTGGCCCAGAACCGTCAGGAGGGACGCGACCGGTTGAGCCTGGAGGAGGACCGCCGGGTGGCCGCCCAGAGCCGCGCCGACATGGACTACCTCGCCCGCGAGATCGCCAGCATCCGCACCAGCGTCGGCGAGCTTGCCACCCGCGACTACATTCGCAGTGAGATCCGCAGCACGCTGCGCGAGATGCTGGCCGAGCTGGACGCAAAGGACGAGGCGCGCAACCACGCCCAGCACGAGCCCCGCTCCACCGACCCACAGGACCTGTACCGCCCCACCGAGCGGTGACACCCGCGACGTGAAGACCCACAGCAGAAACCGAAACAAAGGAACGCAAGCCCAGATGAGCACCGACAACACCGGCCTGGACCCCCAGAACCTGGACCCCCAGAGCCTGGANNCGAGATCCGCGTCGCCCTGCATGGCGTCGACGACCCCGAGATCCACCGCCCGATCACAGAACTCGGCATGGTCGACGGCATCGAGGTCGACCCCTCGGGCCACGCGATCGTCCGCATCCTGCTGACCGTCGAGGGCTGCCCGATGAAGACCACGCTCACCGAGCGCGTCGAGGGTGCCGTCAAGGCGGTGCCGGGCATCACCGGCGCCACCGTGGTGCTGGGCGTGATGGACGACGAACAGCGCAAGGCCCTGCGCCAGATGCTGCGCGGCGGCCAGCCCGAGCGTGAGATCCCCTTCGCGCAGCCCGGCAACCTGACCAAGGTGATCGCGATCGCCTCCGGCAAGGGGGGCGTTGGCAAATCGTCCGTGACCGTGAACCTGGCCGTCGCGCTGGCCCAGCTGGGCCACTCGGTCGGCATCCTGGACGCCGACATCTACGGTCACTCGGTGCCTGACATGCTCGGCCTGGGCGATGCTCGTCCGACCGCCGTCGAGGACATGATCATGCCGGTGCCCTCGCTGGGGTTGAAGGTGATCAGCGTCGGCATGCTGAAGCCCGACCGCGACCAGGTGATCGCCTGGCGTGGCCCGATCCTTGACCGTGCACTCACCCAGCTGCTGGCCGACGTCTACTGGGGCGACCTCGACTTCCTGATCCTCGACCTGCCGCCGGGCACCG
>DGKN01000104.1:856-1211 GCA_002387005.1 Propionibacteriaceae bacterium UBA4569 | reverse complement strand
GCCGCCGAGGTGGCCGAGCGCGCAGGCACCATGGCCGCGATCATGCAACAGCGGGTGATCGGCGTCGTGGAGAACATGTCCTACCTGGAGGCAGTGTGCCCGCACTGCTCCGAGGCACACCGCGTCGAGCTCTTCGGCGCCGGCGGCGGCCAGGCCGTTGCCGACACGCTCACCGAGCGACTGGGCTACGACATCCCGCTGCTCGGCCAGGTGCCGATCCAGCAGACCCTGCGCGAGGGCGGCGACCTTGGCACCCCGATCGTGCTCGGCGATCCGGAGTCCCCCGCGGCCGTCGCATTGACCGCGCTGGCGAAGACCCTGGCGGGACGTCCGCGCGGACTCGCCGGGATGCCGC
>DGKN01000104.1:0-784 GCA_002387005.1 Propionibacteriaceae bacterium UBA4569 | reverse complement strand
GTCGTGCCGGACGTCCTCCCCGAGCATCTTGAGGTCCTTGGCGGAACCCTCCATCTCGCTCTTCACGCCCTCCAGGTCGGCCTTGATCTCGTCGAGGTCGTCCTGCACTGCGTTGATGATGTGCTTCTGGACGAAGGTCTTGGGGTTCAGGTCACGGATGTCGAGGTCCGCGTACTCGGGGCCGAGCTCGGCGCGCAGCTGGTCCTGGGCATTGTTGGCGATGTTGCGCAGGAAGAACACCACACGGGCGGCCTTGCGGCTGAACTCAGGGATCTTCTCCGGGCCGAACATGATGGTCGCCAACACGACGAGCATCACGAATTCCCATGGACCTGGCACGACTCACACCCTAGCGGCCGCGCTGGCCCACCAACGAACGCAGGCCTGCCATGATCCGGTCGAGGCCACCGTCGGCGGGGCTGTGGTGGGGCAGCGCGTTGGCGACGCTCTGCGCGTGCCCACTCTCGTCCGAGTGCNNAGATGACGATGTCGAAGCTCTGCCAGACGATGCGATCCCCTGCCGCCGTCGCAGCGGTGCCGGCTGAGAGCCTGCCCCGCTGCTGCACCACGGTGACCTCCCACATGGCGTCGGCATAGACGGCGCGCACCGTGGTCGGCGCGGTCGCGGAATCGACCACCACCGAGGTCAGGACCATCCCGTCGATCTCGTCCGGGCAGCTGAACGTGGCCGGGCAATCGACGTCAACCGAGCTGGGGGTGGCCATCAGCGCCGCCTGAGCAGCGGAACCCACGGCACTGAAGTGGATGGCACTGAAGGGGATGG
>DGKN01000189.1:54380-58877 GCA_002387005.1 Propionibacteriaceae bacterium UBA4569 | reverse complement strand
TCGGCGGCCTGCTTGGCCTGCTCGGCCTTCACCTTGGCCTGGTCCGCGGTGCCCGCGGCGCGGGCCTTGGCCTGGTCGGCAGCGGCCTGCGCCTTCGCGCGGGCCTCATCCGCCTTCGCCTTCGCCTGGTCGGCAGCGGACTGGGCAGCAGCCTTGGCCTGATCGTTCGCGTCGAAGGACTCGGTCATGTTCATTCTCCTGCTTCTCGCGCTTGGCGTGCTGTCGGGCGACAGTGGCCTACACAACCAACGGTAGTGATCCTTGTTCGCTTCCACCACGGAGGGCGCGGACGCCGACAGCGAAATGCCGCGCCGTCCGATCGGTGGACGGGAGCATATTGACTGACGCGATGGGCGTGAGCGTCGCCGGCATCCTGCTGGGCGCCATGGCGCTCTTCCTGATCGGACGCAACTCCGACTTCCTGGCCGGCCAGTCCGTCTCGCCCGCCTTCCGGGCCCGCGACCTGGCCAAGCTGCTGGAGCAGTTAGCCTGACCGCGTGAAGCATCTCGCCTGGTTCCTTGCCCTGCTTGTGATGGGAGCCGCCACCGCATCCTGCGCGAAGGTCTCCCCGGACGCGATGAACGTCCCGGCGACCGTCGCTGCGTCTGCCACTGCTGGACAGGGCACCGATGACGGTTCCGGGTCGGCGTCCGAGACCGCAGCCCCGACACCGACGCCCACCCGGCAACTCGCGGTGGCGTTGTCGTCCCAGCACCCGATCACCGCCTTGCTGCCGACCGACTCGATCGACGTGACGGTCACCAACGGCCGCCTGGACGGCGTCACCGTCACCGGCCCGAATGGTGAGGTCGCCGGCACGCTCAACGGCAGCACGTGGCAGCCGAGCCGCAACCTGCTGCCCCAGACCGACTACACCGCGACCATCCAGGCCACCAACGACCAGGGCGTTGCGCAGGAGCTGACCAAGAAGTTCTCCACGCTGAAGACCAACATCGCTGGCTATGACGTGCTCTACCAGGGCTTCACCACCGGCGTCGGGATGCGGGCGACCATCCAGTTCGTCAGCGCCGTGGAGACCAAGGCGATGCGCGCCGAGGTGGAGAAGCACGCCAAGGTCACCGTCGTCCCCGCGCAGGAGGGCTCCTGGGGCTGGCTCGACAACCGCCAACTGATGTGGCGACCCAAGACCTACTGGAAGCCGGGGACGAAGATCACGGTCACCACGGAGTTCGCGGGGCTGCAGACCGGCGCGAACAAGTGGCTTGGACGCGACGACACGGCGCAGCTGGCGATCGGTGACCAACGGATTCTCTACACCGACATCGCCGCGCACACCCTCAAGGTGACGCAGAACGGCAAGACCATCCGCACCTTCCCCGTGACCAACGGCAAGTCGGGCTTCACCACCCGCTCAGGCACCAAGGTGATCATCGAGCGGCTGAGCCAGGTCAAGATGAACTCCGAGACGGTGGCCATCCCGAAGGACTCCGCCGAGGCCTACAACCTGGACGTGAAGTGGGCGATGCGGGTGACCTGGACCGGTGAGTTCATCCACGCCGCCCCGTGGTCGGTGGGCAGCCAGGGCGTCGCGAATGTCTCCCACGGCTGCACCGGGATGAGCACCGCCAACGCCAAATGGCTGTTCGACTTCGTCCGCGCCGGCGACCTGGACATCGTCACCGGTTCCTCGCGCATCATGCAGCCCACCGATGGCGTCGGGGTCTGGCAGTACAGCTACGCCGGCTGGAAGCAGCAGTCCGCGCTCAACTGAGTCATCGGACTTCGAAGGATCCGTAGCCCTTCGCGGACACGTGGGTGGCGATGACCTGGTCCACCCTGGCCCAGCGGGGGCCCTGCTGGCACCAACCGACCATTTGGTCGACCGGGTCCTCGTCCCCCTCGAACCAGGCTGCGACCGAACCGTCCGGCTGGTTGCGCACCCACCCGGTGACGCCCACCTGCTGCGCCTGTTGGGCCGTGCTCCACCGGAAGCCGACGCCCTGCACCCGTCCCGTGATGTGCACCTCGACCGCTGTCGTCATGACTGCATTCTGTCCGATGCCCTCGCCGGGCTGGCGCTGGTTCGCCGCGCGAACGCTGCGGCAGCAGCAATTGCGGCGGTCGGATGGGAGCGTCGGCTTGCACAGGTGGCGCCTCTCGACGCAAGGTGTCGGGGACGATTGACCGCTGGTCGACCACGATCGAAGGACCCTGCATGACGCGCCGTTCCCGGCTGGCCGCGCTGTTCGCGCTGGCACTGACCGCTCCGCTGTTGACCACCCCGGTGGGCGCAGTGCCCGCCGAGGCGGCCCCCGCCGACAAGCCCCCGAAGAGCACCTGGATCGTGCGCTACAAAAATGGGTACAGCGCGCAGGGTGCCTCGGCGAAGGCAGAGCGGGCCGGGCTGAGCGTCCAGACGCGCCTGGAGAAGGTCTTCCCGGGTGCGGTGATGGAACTGACCGNNAGCGTGGCGGCCGTCTACGAGAACAAGCGCTATGTCTCCTTCGGCGCCCAGGCCAACCCCGGCTGGGCACTCGACCGGATCGACCAGAAGTGGGGCAAGGCGGGCTGGTTCACCAGCTACTACCAGGGCACCAATGTCCCGGTCTATGTGGTCGACTCCGGGGTGGACTCCTCACTCAAGGAGTTCGGTGGCCGCGTCAGCGCCGGTTACAGCGCGGTCGGCGGCAGCGCCACCACCGACGGGCTGTACCACGGGACACATGTCGCAGGTCTGGTCGGCTCCACCACCTTCGGCTCGGCCAAGCGTGCCCGCATCATCCCGGTGAAGGTGCTGGACGACTACGGCTACGGCACCTCGGCCGGCGTTCTGGCGGGTCTGGAGTGGGTGCTCAAGAACCACGTCGACGGCACCGCCGCGGTCACCAACATGAGCCTGGGGACGAATGTCGCCGACGGCATCGACCCCGCCGTGGACGACGCCGTCAGCCGGATGATCGCCGAGGGCATCACCGTCGTCGCCGCCGCGGGCAACGAGAACGCGGACGCCTGCAAGATCTCCCCGGCGCACCTACCCGCCGTGATCACGGTCGGCGCGATCGGGGACTCGACCACCTCGGTCAACAAGCGCTGGGTCGACACCGCGTCCGAGGGCAGCAACTGGGGCACCTGCCTCGACCTCTTCGCACCCGGCAGGAACGTTCCCTCGACCGTGCCCGCCTCCACCGGCCACCGCTATGCCCTGATGACCGGCACGTCCATGGCGTCACCCGTCACGGCTGGCGTGGTCGCCCAGATCCTGCAGGCCCGACCCTCCTGGACCCCGGCGCAGGTCAGCGGCCAACTGATGGCCCAGACGTGGAAGAGCACCGCCACCGACCCGCGTGTCTCCAACCGCGGCACGGGTTCACCCAATGTCGTCCTCAGCTCGATGTCGACCNNCTGACACCCGGCGTGCTGGAGCGTGCAGGCACCCCTGGCGTGACCGGCACCACGCGCGTCGGACGGGTTCTCACCGGGTCGACCGGCACCTGGGGCGTCGGCCCGGTCGTGGTCACGCGCCAGTGGGAGCGGGTCAACATCTGGGGCACGGCGACCCCGATCAAGGGCGCAACGGGCTCGACCTACACCCTCACCCGTACCGACAAGTACTTCCGCATCCGGTTGCGGGTCACCGCGTCCAAGCCCCTGTACCGCACGACCAGCGTCGTCTCGGCCCAGACCGCCCAGGTGCGCTGACCCACCGCGGGCCGGGGCTCCGATGCCGGCCTGCACGCACGCCCGGCCGGTGACGTCCATCACATCCACACGCGATTTGAGCGGGGCTGTCTGGGCGGTAGTGTGAGCGCAACCGCGACGCGACGACGCATGCGACGCCGCTCGTGCGAGCCCTGCAAACCCTGATTGGTCGGAGATTGGACTCCGGTTCAAGGAGGAACTATGAGTGAGAACGCGACTTTCACGGTTGGCGACAAGGAGGTCGACCTCCCCTACGTGCCGGCCTCCATCGGCAACAACGGACACGACATCACCAAGCTGCTGGCCAGCACCGGTGACACCACCTACGACCAGGGCTTCTCTNNCGGCTACCCGATCGAGCAGCTGGCGGAGCGGTCCACCTTCCTCGAGTGCGCCTACCTGGTGATCTACGGCGAGCTGCCCACCGCAGAGCAGCTCGAGACCTTCACCAGCCGCATCACCAAGTCCACACTGCTGGACGAGCGGATGCGCGACCTCTTCCGGTGCTTCCCCCGTCGTTCGCACCCGATGCCCGTGCTGGCCGCCGGCATCATGGCACTGTCGACCTTCAACACCGACTCCATCGGGCTCGACGACGAGTCCGTCGAGCGCGCCACCGAGCGCCTGCTGGCCAAGGTGCCCACACTGGCTGCCTACTCGTACAAGAACTCGGTCGGACAACCGACGCTGTACCCAGACAACTCGCTGAGCTACATCGAGAACTTCGAGCGGATGAGCTTTGGCTTCCCGACCGAGTCCTACCAGTTCAACGAGGCAATCACCCGCGCCCTCGAGGTGCTGCTGATCCTGCACGTCGACCACGAGCAGAACTGCTC
>DGKN01000189.1:31480-54158 GCA_002387005.1 Propionibacteriaceae bacterium UBA4569 | reverse complement strand
CCCGAACGTCGACTTCTACTCGGGCCTGATCTACGAGGCGATGGGCTTCCCGGTGAACATGTTCACCGTCCTGTTCGCCATCGGCCGTCTGCCCGGCTGGATCGCGCAATGGCGCGAGCAGAACTCCGAGGCCGGCACCAAGATCGGCCGTCCGCGCCAGATCTACATCGGCGAGGTCGAGCGCGACTACGTCGCGATGGAGAACCGCTGATCTCCACCCGATCCGTCGATCGGGTTGGCACACGCAGCAAAGGGCCGGGGCTCCACCGTTCGTCGGTGNNGGGGGGCCCCCCGGCCTCGTCCTGTGGCCCGTCACAGCGCCGGACGAGACGGACGGCTGACCGGTTATGCCTGAGGCGGACATCCGTGACAGCGGGCATGGGACCGTGGGAACAATTGCTCCATGACTGATTTCACCGATGCTGAGCAGGACCAGATCCGCGGCGGCGTGATGGGCGCCATTGCCCTCGTCTCCCAGGCCGACCCTGGCTTCTTCGACATCTTCAAGGAATCGAAGGCCGCCTCGCAGGCCCTCGCCAGCGCGCCGGAAGGCGTCAAGGACCTGATGAGGGGTGGGCTCGTGATGCCGCCGCAGGCGTCCAGCAAGGAAGACCTGAAGCAGAAGATGCTCGCCAGCCTCGCCACGGCCGTCCAGGTCGCCGGCAAGAACCCTGACGCCCAGGCGGCGATCAAGAGCTACGTGAGGGCCGCATGCCAGCAGGTCGCCGAGGCCTCGAAGGGCGTCTCCGCCGAGGAACAGGCCGTGGTCGCCGAGATCGAGGGCGTGCTCCAGGGCGCTGACACCGCGCAGGTGCCGGCCGGCCAGACGGCCGCGCAGCCGCAGGCTCAGCAGGTTCAGGCCGACCAGGCGCAGGCCCCCGACCAGGGGCTGCAGTTCCCCAAGTGATCCACCACTGATCCGGATTCCGAGTGCAGGCAGCACGAAGGCCCGTCTCCCCCACTTGGAGACGGGCCTTCGTCATGCCCCCCGGCCCACTTCCGGGGGACACCGGGTGCGACTCCGCAAGGAGGCCGCAACCTCAGGTGCTTGCTTCGGCAAGTGTCCGCATGGCTACATGGCGAANNGTGCACCTGGGATGGGTGGACCCCATAGGCCTCGGCCTCGGCCACGAGGGCCTTCGACCAGGCATCGGGTCCACAGACATAGACGTCCGCGTCGGCGATCCAGGGCGCCAATTGGACGAGCTTGAGATCGGGGTGGTCGCTGGTCGTCCAGGCACCGTGCCCGGAGCGGTTGCCGACCAGGGTGACAAGTTGGATGCCGCGCTGCCTACAGATCGTCCGGAACTCGTCCAGGTGGTACAGCTCCTCGGCCCGGCTGGCACGAAGCAGCACCAGCGAGCGGCCCGGGATGGTCTGGGTGGCCTCGACGACCGCGCGGATCGGCGTGATGCCCACTCCCGAACCAGCCAGCACGATCGCCTCCTGGGTGCGGGCCGCATCGGTGAAGACCCCATATGGACCCTCGAAGCTGACCCGGGTGCCGGGCTTCACCTGCATGATCCTGGCGGTGCCGGCACCGGCATTGCGGACGGTGATCCGCAGCGAGGTGCCATTGGGGGCGGCGCTGATCGAGAAGGGATGCTGCTCGAGCGCGAGACCGGGGGTCCAGAAGCGCCAGTTGAAGAACTGCCCGGCGGCGACGTCGAGGGTGCCGAGGTACTGCCCGGCCATGGTGATCGTCGCCACGTCGTGCGACTCCTGGCGGACCTCGCTGACGACCAGCGAGTGCCGCAGCGAACGTGTGATCGGGACGATAACCCGGTAGACCAGCAGGGCGGAACCGGTGACGGCGTAGAGACCGATCCAGTAGGCCTTGGCCCAAGGGGCATCGAAGAGCTTGTCCATCGTGAACTGGTGCGGGATCGACAGGCCGATCGCCACATAGGTGCTCAGGTGGATTGCGTGCCACAACTGGTGCGGGAGGTGCTTCTTGACGCTCAGCAGCGCGGACGTCATGCCGACCAGAACCAGCAGGCCGAAGCTGACCACGGCCAGCGCATAGTCGGGCCAGGTCCACAGCCGGGTGAACTCGGTGATGACGCCGACCTGCTGGCTCATCGCATAGCTGAGAGTGGTCAGGACGCCGTGCGCGAGCACCGCGCCCACCGCCCAGACACCGAGCCCACCGTGTTTGGCGATAGCCCGGTCGTGGCCCATGGCGCGGTCGATGAAGGGGATGCGGGCCGCCAGCAGCACCATCAGGCAGAGCAGGTCCGCCGAGACCAGGCCGAGCAGGATGCCGACGCTCTTCAGGGCGTCCTTCAAGGAACCCCAGCCGGTCAGCCCACGGTCGGCGAAGTAGAGCAGCCCCAGCATGACGACGGACGCGATGGCAACGGCCTCGATGACGCGATTGCGGATGGCCTGCTCGGTTCGCCGGGACCGGTAGGGGTCGCGGGGAGCGCCGCCCGAGCGCTGCTCTACGGCGCGCTCTCGCAAGGGGACCGTGGTGGTCCCCATTGCATTCCTGGCCAACAGCTCGGTGCTCATGTCATGGAGATTCGCGTCCGAGACTGTGTCATACCTGTGCACGCGCTGTCGTCAGGCAACGAGTGCTCGTCCACTCCGGACGAAGGGATGTAAAAGGTACTTGACGTAAAGCAAGCTATACGTCAAGCTTGCTTTACTAACCCTTCACACCCTGGAGATCATGATGATCAACACCCAGAAGACGACCTTCGGACGCACCCGCTCCGGCCGCTCACCGTGGCCCGGCGCACTACTGATCGGTGTGGCCCTGACCGGTGTTGTTGCGGGCATCGCCGCCCTCACAAACGACGGAGAACGCTCTTGGCTGTTGCCGCTGCTGCTCACCGCCTCCTGCCTCCCGGTGCTGACCATGCTCGGCTGGTCACTCCTGGTTGACCGCAACTCCCTGAAGGGAAGCATCGCGAACCCCGATGAGTCGATCGAGAGCACCTGGTACGACGCCGCCACCCGGGGCTGCTTCCACGACATCCTGATCGTGGCGGGCCTCACCCTGACCGCGGTCTCCATCGTCCCGGCCCTCCACGGGCTCAGCGCCCAGGCAGCCCTCAGCGCCCTGACCCTGTTCATAGCCGCGGATGTGGTCGTGCGCTACGTCATCGCCAAGCGTCGGGACGCCTGATGGAGAACCGTCTGCCCGACCTGCGCGCGGAGCGGCACTGGAGCCAGCAGCGCCTGGCCGACCTGCTGGGGGTCTCCCGCCAGACCGTGATCTCACTCGAACGGGGGCGCTTCGACCCCTCGCTCCCGCTGGCCTTCAACATCGCGACGCTGTTCGGGTGCCGCATCGAGGACGTCTTCACACCGGCTGCATGGGCGCCGGTCGAGATCCCCGAGTGACTGGTTGAGCCTTGTTCCGCTGGCGGTGGCAGGGTTCACCCAGAGCCGCAGGACAGCACGAGGGCCCCGGACTCATCGTCCGAGCCCTCGATTGGTAGCGGCACCAGCAGCTCAGATCACTTGTCGATCTCCCCCGTGGTGTCACCAGCAGAGTCGACGTCGCCCATGCCTGGGGCGTCGATCTCGGTCTGGCGCGAGGGGGTCTGCTTGGGCTCCATGCCCGGGCGGGGCTGGATGTTCAGCGCGATCGGCTTGTTGACGTCGGCGAAGAAGTCGTTGCCCTTGTCGTCCACGACGATGAAGGCCGGGAAGTCCTCGACCTCGATCTTCCAGACCGCCTCCATCCCGAGCTCGGGATACTCCAGCACCTCGACCTTCTTGATGCAGTCCTGCGCCAGACGAGCAGCGGGGCCGCCGATCGAGCCCAGATAGAAGCCGCCGTGCTTGGCGCACGCGTCGGTCACCTGCTGGGAGCGGTTGCCCTTGGCCAGCATCACCTTCGAGCCACCAGCCGCCTGGAATTGGTCGACGTAGGAGTCCATCCGGCCAGCCGTGGTGGGTCCGAAGGAGCCGGAGGCCATGCCCGCGGGCGTCTTGGCGGGGCCGGCGTAGTAGACCGGGTGATCCTTGAGGTACTGCGGCATCTGTTCGCCGGCGTCCAGGCGCTCCCGAATCTTGGCGTGGGCGATGTCGCGAGCCACGACGAGCGTCCCGGACAGCGACAGGCGCGTCTTGACCGGGTGCTTGCTCAGTTCGGCGAGCACCTCGTCCATCGGCTTGGTCAGGTCGATCTTGACTGCGGCGCCCTTGCCGGTGCCGGAGATGCCGTGCGAGTCGGCGTCCAGGTCCTCGTCGACGTGTTCGGGCATGTATTGCGCGGGCTCGAACTCCAGCTGCTCGATGAAGACGCCCTCGGGGGTGATCTTCGCCTTGCACTGGCGGTCGGCCGAGCAGCTGACGGCCATCGCGACGGGCAGCGAGGCACCGTGACGGGGGAGCCGGACGACGCGGACATCGTGGCAGAAGTACTTGCCGCCGAACTGGGCACCGATGCCGAGCTTGCGGGTGAGCTCCAGCACCTGCTCCTCGAGTTCGTGGTCGCGGAAGCCGTGCCCGGTGATGTCACCGTGGTCTGGCAGGGTGTCGAGGTATTTGGCGGACGCGTACTTGGCCGTCTTCAGCGCCCATTCGGCCGAGGTGCCGCCGATGACGATGGCCAAGTGGTACGGCGGGCAGGCAGCCGTTCCGAGCGAGCGGATCTTCTCCTCGAGGAACTTCATCATCGAGTCGGGGTTCAGGATCGCCTTGGTCTCCTGGTACAGGTAGCTCTTGTTCGCCGAACCACCGCCCTTGGCCATGAACAGGAAGCCGTACTCGTCCTCGTGGCCGGGATGGGTCTCGGCCTCGATGTCGATCTGCGCCGGCAGGTTNNGTGTTCTTCTCCTCCCACATCGTGATGGGGGCGTTCTGCGAGTAGCGCAGGTTGAGCTTGGTGTAGGCGTTGTAGATGCCCAGGCTCAGCGCCTTGCCGTCCGGGCCCTCGGTCAGGACGTGCTGGCCGCGGTGGCCTGACACGATCGCGGTGCCAGTGTCCTGGCACATCGGCAGCACGCCGCCGGCGGCGATGTTGGCATTCTTCAGCAGGTCTAGCGCGACGAACTTGTCGTTGGCGCTGGCCTCCGGGTCGTCCATGATCTTGCGCAGCTGGGACAGGTGCCCCGGGCGCAGGTAGTGGGCGATGTCGTGCATGGCCGTCTCGGCGAGCAGCGTCAGCGCCTCGGGGGCCACCTTGAGGAACGTGCGTCCCTCCGGGCCCTCCAGCACCTCCACGCCGTCGGTCGTCAGCAGGCGATAAGGGGTCTCGTCCTTGCCGAGCGGCAGCATGTCCTCGTAGGCGAACTCAGCCATTTCAACTCCTTGGTGGCGGCCGGCTCCCGTGCCGGACGGCCTGTATTGGGCTCTGGCCAGAAGTCTTTCACGGCCACCATCCGCGCACGCGCGCGGGTCAGCTCCAGCGCCAGCTCGACTGCAGGGCGGAGAACAGCCCGCTGATCCATTCATGCTGGGAGGTCGACTCCGGCGGGACGATGATCCCCAGCACCTGGCCTGTGACGAGATCGCGTGAGCACAGGGCCGTCCAGTTGTCGCCGGTGAGCCGCACGGCATCGCGTCCACCGAGCTTGGTCTGGCTGACCGCGGGATCGTCGGTGGCTGCGACGACCGTCGAGGAAGCAAGGTCTCGGCAGTCCTGCGTCAGGTCGGCGCTGTCGAAGCCGTAGGTGAACACGACCTGCTCCCCCAGCGCGTTCTCCAGGGCCAGGTGACCCTCCGGCGACGAGGTGACATACCAGCCCTGCGGCACCGAGGCCTGCCAACCGATGTCGGCGAGCTGGTCGAGAGCCTCGTCCGGGTATTGCTGCTGGGGGTACTCGACGGAGGTCTCCACCCCAACGGGGACGTCGCTGGAGCGGATGCCCGAGTTCACGACCGCGCCGATCACCGCGGCGAAGAGGATGGCGGCCGCAGCCACCGCCACGATCATCAGGAAGGGTGCCGAGGAGCCGGACGAGGTCTGCACCGGACCACTCGGGAAATCAGCGAAGGGCTGGCGGCCGGATTCCACCCTCGCCGCTGCAGGTACCGGGGTCACGGGAGCCGGCTCCGCCGGAGCACCGACCAGCTGCGGGGCCTGGGCCCCCGCCGGACCCGGGCGTGGTTCCGAGCGATTGGGTTGCGTGACAGCAGCGGTTGCTTCCCTGTCAACTTCCGGAACGTCCACCGCCGGCAGCGCCAGGGCCCCGTCCGCCTGCGCAGACGTGTAGTCGGGCAGCCCGTAGCTGGGCCCCTTCCATTCACCGTCGTCCATGTCTCCCCTTGTCCAGCGTGGACTCCCGCTCCTCCACTGTCGCATGGGCGCGGCTCGTCCGCGTCTGGTTCCGCGTCAATCGTCCGTCGTCCAGCCCGGCTTCCACTTGTGTCTTTCCTGAGTGCCAGCTGACCTTGTCGGGAGATCGGCCCGGGGCTCTATGTATGGTTGTGAATGGTCCACCGGGGTCTGCCGGTGACAGTTTCGGGGGAAACTACATGCCAACGAACCTGCTGGGCCATGCGCCCGCAAGCCAGTGGCACCAGGTGATGATCAACGGTGTGCGCTTCGACGCCGTCACCGTTGTGGACGTCCTGGACCACGTGACGATGTCCATACAGACCGATGCCCCGGGCGGACTCATCCTCACCGTCAACACCGACATCATGCGGCAACTGCCCGCCAACCCGGACGTGCTCGAGGGCTCCGCCCTCGTGATCGCCGACGGCATGCCGCTCGTGTGGGCAAGCCGGATCCTGGGCGATCCGCTCCCGGCCCGGGTCACCGGTGCCGAACTGGTTCCCGACCTCAGCGCCCGCGCCGCGGACGAGGGCCTCAAGGTCTTCTTCTTCGGCGCCGCTCCCGGCGTCGCCAAGCGCGCGTCCAAGCAGCTGCGCGAGCAAGACCCGCGCCTGCAGGTGGTGGGCTCCTACAGCCCCGAGATGGGCTTCGACAAGACCGAGGCCGGTGCCGCCGAGGCCGTCCGCCTCGTGGCCGAGGCCCGTCCCGACATCGTCTTCGTGGCGCTGGGCTTCCCGCGTCAGGAGCGCATCGCCCTGCAGATGCTCGAGGCCCTGCCAAAGGCGTGGTTCATCGGTTGCGGCGGGGCGCTGGACATGGCCGCGGGTGACATCCCGCGGGCCCACGACCTGTGGCAGAAGCTGGGCGCAGAATGGCTGCACCGGCTGCTGCAGGAGCCCAGCCGGATGGCTGGCCGTTACCTGCGCCATGGCGTTCCCTACACCATCGGCCTCTTGGGCCGTTCGATGGCCTCGCGGCTGCGCCGCCTTGCCTGACCGCTCGTCCGACCACCACAGGAAGCACCGATGACCAACGACCTGAACCCTTCGGCCCCCTCGCGCGCCGAGGTGGAGCCCGTGGCTGCCGCCGTGAGCCGTCCGCTGCAGTCGCTGCGCAAGCACTGGCTCCCGGCCCTGCTCATCATGGGTCTGGGCACCGGGTCCGGTGTCGCGCTGGGCGCCACACGGCCCGTGACCTACACCGCCGAGGCCCGCGTGGCCGTCGGGGCGGGTGATCTGAGCACCGGCGCCATCGCTGGCTTCCCCCTCGCGGCGAAGGAGCTCGCGTCCAACTATGCGCGCTGGATCAACGACCAGGGCCTGCGCAACGACCAGACCGAGGGCGTCACCATGGCCGCCTCGCCGATCCCGGAGTCCAGCATCATCCGGGTCGAGGGCACCGGCACCAACCTGGCTGCCGTCACCAAGGCCACCGAGGCCACCGCGAACGAGCTGGTCAAGGCCGCGAACGGCGACGGAACCAACCTGGACCCCAAGGTCACCTTCACTGCCTACACCAAGGCCAGCGACGAGTGGGCAGCCGCCAAGAGCGCGCTGACCACCGCCCAGGCCCAGCTCGACAAGCTGCTCGCGACGCCCAATGGTGCAACCACCGGCACCGTCGGCACGACCTCGCAGATCACCACCGCCCGGGAAGCCGTCACCAAGGCGATGGCCCTGGAGACGCAGAAGCTGCAATACATGAACGCGCTGGGCGCCAAGTACCAAAACCAGCTCGTCAACGCCTCCCAGGCGGCTGATCTGGTCGTCGTCCGCAAGGCCGAGGAGTCGTCCAACGACCGGATGTCGCAGATCCAGCGCTACGGCCTGCTCGGCCTGATCGTCGGATCCGCCTTGGCCCTGCTGGCCGCGGTCGCACTCGACCGTCGTGAGCGTCGTTGACCGTGTCGACGATCGCGCACCGGGCAGTCACCGCCCCGGCCACCGCCCCCTCGCTGCGTGCGCCTGACCCGGCGCTCGGCGAGGACAGCGCCGACCGCGCGATCCCGCTCTATGTCTGGACCTTTCTGGCGGCACTGTTCTTCAACATGTTCAGCGGCAATGCCTGGCTGCTGCACCTGCCGATGTCGCTGGACCGCCCGCTCTTCCTGGGCACGCTCGTTCTGCTCCTGCTGGACCCATACCGGGAGCGCTGGCGCTGGCGTTGGGTGTATCTGGCTGGCTTCCTGACCGCCCTGGTCACGTGTTGGTCCTGGTGGAGCACGGGCGCGATCGGCGACACCTACAAGGCGTACATGCTGATCGACCGCATCATCATGCCGCTGGTGATGTTCGCCACCGGCCCGATGGTCTTCTCCACCCGCGCTCGGCGGCTCCTGCTGCTGAAGTTCTTCGGCGTGCTGACGGTCTACTGGGGCATCACGGCCATCGGGGAGATCGCACACCTGCCCATCGTCTTTCCGAGCTTCATCGCCGACCCGGACGTCGGCATCGGCTACGGCCGTGCTCGCGGCCCCTTCCTGGCGTCCGAACCGATGGGCATGGCCTGCGCACTGGGTTTCTTCATGGGTGGCCTGCTGGCCTCCCAGACGAAGGGACGCTGGCGGAGGCTGGGCTACTGGGCGATGGGTCTGGGCTTCATCGGGGACGCACTCGCGATGACCCGCACGCTGTGGATCGCGCTGCTCGCGGGCGCCCTGGTGATCGGCGTCCTGGTGCCGCAGCTGCGCCGCCGGATGCCGGTGATCATCGGCGCCTCAATGGCCGGCACCGCCTTGGCCCTGGTGGCCATTCCCGGTCTGCTGCCGATGCTCGTGGAGCGGCTCACCACCTCACGCTCGATCTACGACCGGGTGCTCACCAACGAGGCCGCCCTCAAGATCATCTCCGCCGAGCCCTTCACAGGCGTCGGCTGGGGCAACTTCGTCGGCGTGAACGTCGAGTGGGTGCGACAGGGCGACACCATCCCGCTGACGACGGTCACCATCGAGGTGCACAACGTCTTCCTCAGCCGTGCCGCCGAGACTGGCATCCAGGGCGCGGTGCTGTGGGGGCTGTGCGTGCTGCTCGGCCCGGTGGCCGTGCTGCTTGCCCGCTCGCCCAATGCCGAGGCCCGGGCCTGGAAGCTCGTCTCCATCGGTGCGCTGTTCGTCTGGCTGATGCCCACGATCGGCAGCCCGAACCCCTACCCATTCCCGAACAACATGATCTGGCTGGTTTGTGGCATCGCGTCACGACACCTGTTGATCGCCCCCGCCGGGCGCGTCCCTGAGACGGACCCGCTCGTCCCCGAGCCGGAGCCACCGCGGCTCGAGACCCAGGAGGCCCAATGATCGTCAAGGACATCGCCCGATCGCTGCTGGAGGGCCCCGTCGCGCTGGCACGCTTGCGTCGCACCAATCGCCGGGCGATGGTCGGCAGCGGCGTCCACTTCGCCGGGGACGCATCGCGAGTGCACCTGGCCGACGGAGTCGCCATCTTCGGCCCGTCGGTGCTGGCCGTGACCGACGGCGGCGGCCTCACCGGCTCGCGACTGGAGATCGGCGCGCGCACCTACATCGGTGAGTTCAACAACATCCGCACCGCCGGCGCGCCGATCGTCATCGGCGCCGACTGCCTGATCAGCCAGCACATCACGATCGTCGGCTCCAACCACGGCACGCTCGCGGAGCGCACCATCGTCTCCCAGCCCTGGGACGGCGACGGCGTCGTGATCGGGGACGACGTGTGGATCGGTGCTGGCGCGGTGATCCTGCCCGGGGCCCGGATCGGCAACGGCGCGGTCATCGCCGCCAATGCCGTCGTCCGCGGCGGGGTGGCAGCCAACGCCATCGTCGGCGGCGTCCCCGCCCGCGTCCTCGGCGAACGCGCCCCCGAAGGGGTCTGAAACCTGCACTTCACCAAACCTCCCCCATGGCACCCCCAGAAGGAGTACTCGTGAACCAGCCCCTGATCAGCTCATCACCCCCGCCCGCGATGCCGAGAAGTACCTCGGCTCCTGTCTGGACGGAGTTCGCTCCCAGACCTGGGAGAACGTCGAGCACGTCGTGGTCAACGACGGGTCGACCGACCGGGCGGGCGCCCTGCTCGACCTGTACGCGGACGAGCTGACGGTCGTCCACAGCACCGGCGAAGGGGTCTCGGCAGCGCGTAACCGCGCCGTGGCCGCCTCCCACGGCGACTACATCGCGCTCTGTGACGCGGACGACATCCTGTTGCCCCGCTACCTCGAGACGGCAATGGCGTTGCTGTCGCACGGTGATCGCGCCTTCGTCACCTGTGACGCCTACTTGCTCACCGCCGGTGGCTTCGACNNCCCCAAGCGCACCGTGCTGCCCTGGGGATCAGTTCCCGGCCAGCTGCACCGCCTCGGCATCCTGGAGGCGAACTTCGTCTCGATCTTCACCGTGATGCCGCGGGCGATGTGGGACGAGTTGGGCGGCATGCGCACCAGCCTGCGCTACAACGAGGACTGGGATCTGTGGATGCGCGCCATCCACGCCGGCTGGGAGCTGCGCTTTCAGGGCAAGCCGGAAGCGATGTACCGCTGGACCCCCGGATCCGCCATGACCAATGTCAACCAAGTGATCGAGACCGAGGACCGCATGATGGAGACCTTCCTGGCCGAGCACGCCGACAACCTGCAGCCCGACGAGCTCGATTACGTCAACCGTCGCATCCAGGACGGCAACCCCCGGGTCGCCGCCCGGCGCGGGGACGACGCGCTGCGTGAGGGCGACTACGCCACCGCCCGCGAGTCGTTCAACGAGGCCGCCCTACTGCTGCCGCACGACCGCAAGGTGCAGGCCAAGGCGGCGAGCATGCGCCTCCTCCCGCCGACCGCCCGGCTCTGGCAGCGCCGTCTGCTGCACGCCGACCGGGCGACCGGCCGCGACGTCGGTGAACGCTGACTCTCCAGCGCACCCGCCACAGAACAGACATCACCACCGGAAGGAACAACATCATGGAGCTCGGCAAGCGTTACTGGACGAGCCGCTTCTCGGACTGGGCGACACCGTTGCCCGCCGGCCCCGGCTACACCCTGCTGGTTCCGGTGCCCGGTGACCTGCCCGTCTTCCTGGAGGTCGCGCTGGCCGTCACCGGNNACGCTGGTGATCCCCGACGTCATGACGCACCAGGCGAAGACCATCGTCGAGCGCAACCGCGCCAACTGGCAGGGCAAGCTGACGCTGCTGCCGCTGCCCCAGCCCGAGCGCACCTTGCTGCCGCGGATGAAGAACCCCTCGCGCAACCACGCCGTGCAGGTCATCACCGGCATCGAGCACTCGCGCAGCACCCACGTGCTGCTGCACGACGCCGACCTCTTCCTGCTCGACAAGGGCGCCCTCGACCAGCGCTACCAGCAGGCCGTCGAGCGTGACCTGGACGCGCTGGGCATCTCGCCCGTGTGGGACCCCTGGTACAACGAGAAGGGTCTCACCCACCTGGCCGCGACCTGGGAGCTGATGGCCAGCCGCGACTGGCTTCGCGCCTTCCCGCCGCACATGCACATGGGCCACACCGCAGAGATGTACGGCGAGGACCACGTCTTTGACACCACCCTGCGCGCGCAGGCGCTCGGCAACCCGGCCCGCATCGCGCAGGACAACCTGAGCGACGAGATCGTCCACTTCAACTACGTGATCTCGACCTACCGCCACTTCCAGCGCTCCAGCGGCTCGTTCCCCGACGACCGCTACCGCCTGATCCTGGTCCGGCTGCTGATCGACCTGTTCGCGCAGGAGCCCTTCGACTACGTCGTCCCGACGCTGGCCGAGCTGGCGAACGGCCTGGACGACCCGACGGCGCGCGTGGTCTACCCCTCCGGTGAGAAGGCTGCGGCCGACTACGCGTCCTTCCGTTCGCAGATCCAGCGCACCTTCCACGGTGAGTGGTGTGAGGCGGAGCGCGGCGACCGTGCCGAGGCCCAACTCGCCCCCTTCGACGCGCACTACGGCCACACCGGCAGCGACCGATGACATCCGACGTGTCTGCCGGCACGGGGGTGCCGGCCAGCATCGTCATCCCGGCACACGATGAGGGCTCGGTCATCGACCGCTGCCTCGAGTCGCTGGCGCAGGACCCGACGGCCCGGCTCTGCGAGGTCGTCGTCGCAGCGAATGGCTGTTCCGACGACACTGCTGCCCGGGCTCGTGCCTTCGAGGGACGGTTCGCGCGGCTCGTCGTGCTCGACCTGCCGACGCCCGGCAAGGTCGGCGCGCTCAACGCGGGTGACGGGGCGGCCACCGCGCTGCCCCGCATCTATCTGGACGCCGACATCGAGCTCGGCCCCGGCGCCCTGACCGCACTGGTCGAGGGGCTGACCACCGAAGAGGCGGTCGTCGCCAGCCCGCACATCCACTTCGATCTGACCGGGGCAGGCCTGGTGGTGCGCCAGTTCTACGCCATGTTCGCTGCGCTGCCCTATGTGCGCGACGGGCTGGTGGGTCTGGGCGTCTACGGCCTGTCGCCATCGGGGCGGGCGCGTTACGACAGGTTCCCAGAGCTCACCGCGGACGACCTCTACGTTCAGCGCCTGTTCCGTGACAGCGAGCGCCGCAACACCGATGGCACCTTCACGGTGCAGGTGCCGCGGACCGCCAAATCCCTGGTCACGGTGCGGACGCGCGTCGCGCGCGGCAATGCGGAGCTGGCCGACGCCGGCCAGGCACTGTCGCAGGACACCCTGGACGCCTCGTCCAGCACCAATGGCACCACCCGAGCAATGCTCGACGCGGTGCGCCGCAACCCGAAGCTGCTGCCGGCCGCCGTCGCCTACGCCGGCGTCACCGCCATTGCGCGTCGCCGTGCTGCCAAGGCGGACGCCGACACGGCATGGGAGCGCGACGACTCCACCCGCAGCACCAGTCAAGGAGAAGCATGACCACCCGAGTGGCCTACCTCGTCAGCCAATACCCGGCCGTTTCGCACGTCTTCATCGAGCGTGAGGTGCTGGGGCTGCGCGCTCGAGGCGTGGAGGTACACACCTTCAGCGTCCGCAAGCCCGACCCGAAGACCCTGCACAGCCAAGTGATGCGCCACGAGGCGGCGGCCACGGTCGTCCTGCAGGAGGACCCGAAGGCGCTGGCGCTGTCCAATGCGCGTGTTGCCACGCGTCGGCTGCGTCCCTACGCCACGGCGCTCAAGCAGGCGCTGGGCAGCGGTGAGCGGGCGCTCAAGCAGCGCACCTGGCAGGTCTTCTACCTGGCCGAGGCCGTCAAACTGTACGAGACGATGCGCGAGCGGGGCCTGCGCCACGTGCACGCCCACTTCGCCAACAATGGTGCCGACATCGCTCGGCTGGCGGTGGCGTTGGGACGCGCGATAGACGGGCCCGATGCGGGCTGGTGCTGGTCGTTCAGCATGCACGGGCCGACCGAGTTCGAAGAGGTTTCCGCCTTCGACCTGGCGGCCAAGACCGAGCAGGCCGACGGGGTCGCGTGCATCACCGACTTCACCCGCAGCCAGCTGATGCGCATGGTCGACCCGGCCGTGTGGCCGCGGCTGGACATCGTCCACATGTCCGTGGAGCCGGAGCGGTTCGCCCCGCCGGCCTCGCGGGAGCACGACGGCGCGTTGCGCGTGCTGGACGTGGGCCGACTGGTGCCCGAGAAGGGTGGCCCGGTGCTCGTCGATGCCGTGGGCCAGCTCAAGGATCGTGGCGTGGACGTGCAGGTGCGCTTCGTCGGAGCTGGTGCCCTGATGGAACGGCTGCGCGCTGACATCGCAGAGCGGGGCCTGGACGACCGGGTCGAGCTGCTGGGCAACCGTTCGCAGGAGGAGATCCTGGAGCAGTACCTCTGGGCCGACGTGTTCGTGCTGCCCAGCTTCCAGGAGGGCCTCCCGGTGGTGATCATGGAGGCGCTGAGCACCGAGCTTCCGGTCGTCGCCACCCGGATCAACGGGATCGGTGAGCTGGTCGTCGACGGTGTCACGGGGCGTCTGCTGACCCCCGGACGTGCCGATCTGGTGGCCGACGCCTTGGAACAGCTCGCGGCCGATCCCGGGCTGCGCCAACGCCTGGGTGCCGCCGGTCGCCAGGCCGTGCTCGACGGCTACACCACCGAGCAGACCTCGGAGCAGATGGAGCACTTCCTCACCGGCGTCCAGCAGCGGACCGCCGCGAAGACCCGCTGAACTTCAAGGCGCCCGAGAATCGCCACCCGGGTCTTTCGGATGGCGATTCTTCGTTACGGTGCTTCCGCGCGCTGCTCAGCCGCGGCGCAGCACCTTGTTCAGCATCGCCCTGGAGCCGTCGATGCCGAAGGTGAGTAGGCCGTAGACGACCATGCCGGGGGCTGCCGCGATGCCGCAGACGAACAGGGCGATCGGTCCGTAGGGGATCAGGCTGCCCACCAGGAAGGTGTGCGCTGCCCACGCGCCCAGGCCGGCGACTGCGGCGCCGGCGAAGCCCTGCAGCCACGGCACCTGCGCCCACGGGGACGCGATGGGAGTGCGCAGACGGCTGGCCATCAACACCTGCAGCAGGGCGGCGGAGACGACGCGTCCGATGGCCGTGGCGACCACCGAACCCATGGCGCCGAAGGGCTTGATCAGGATCACGGTCAGGCCGAGGTTCACCACGGTGCTGGACAGGCCGTACCAGAGCGGCAACTCGCTGCGTCCCAGGCCCTGGGCCCACAGCAGCTGGATCTGGGCGAGCAGCAGCATGCCGAAGCTCAGCAGCACCAGGCAGGCCACCTCACCGGTCAGCGTGGAGCCCAGGTGCAGCCAAGCATTCACGCCGAACAGGGCCGCGGGGGCACCGACGGCCACCCAGCCCCACACGCCGCGGACCCACTGCAGCTGGAGCGTGGACACCCGTTCGGCCGCCTCCTCCTCCGACAGCGTCGCGAGGTGGTGGCCGACGGCCGTCTGCATCGGGACGTAGGCATTCATCGGCACATTGCCGAGCGTCTGGGCGAAGTTGCTGCCGGCGCCGAAGGGGGTGGTCTGCGCGGAGGCATAACGTCCGACGAGCATGATGTCGCCCTGCGCACCGATCACGTTCATGATCGAGCTGAGCTGCACCTTCCACGCGTAGGAGAGGAATTCCTTGGCCGTCGCCCAGTCGGTGAACTTGAAGCTCTTCAGGTCGAGCTTCTTCAGCGCGGCGGGGACGATCAGCACCGTCGGCGCGATCTGCTGCAGCAGCTGGGTGTAGGCGATGCCGTGCAGGCNNCCCCAGCCATAACGGATCGTCGCGATCATGCCGACGACGTAGATGGCGTGCCCCGCGAAGGTCGACAGCGAGTTCCAGGCGAAGGTGCCGTGCGCCCAGACCACCTGCTGGAAACCGCCGCGCAACTGGCTGATGACGATGATGATCGCCATGGAGCGCAACAGGAAGACCGCGCCCGCCGGGTCGGCGGCGGTCGCCGGGAACAGACCCATCAACTGTGGCGCGAACACCCAGGTGAAGCCCAGGATCAGCGCGGACGTGATCGTGGAGAAGCCCAGCAGGGTGGTCAGCAGCCTGGTCAGGCCGACCTTGTCACCCTTGCCGACCAGGATCGTGAAGTAGCGCGCGGAGCTGGCGGCGACGCCACCGTCCAGCGCGGCGATGAACAGCTGGACGGCGACGGCAACCAGGAAGATGCCGTAGATGGTCTGGCCGAGGCCCTTGATGATGAAGGGCGTGAGCGCGAGGTTGATCAGCAGCGGGGTGAACTGGCCCAGCGCCTGCCAGGCGGTGCCCTGCAGGATCGCCTTGCGACCGGTGGCGTGGGGGGAGTTGGGCTCGCCAGCTCCGGTCTCGGGTGACTCGGGCGCGATGCCACCGTCCTCCTCGAACTCCACGTCGCGTGGTTGGCCAGAATTCATGTGTCATCCCCCGGGTTGTCCAGCCTGATCATGCTAACNNACCCCCGCCGGCGACTGAATGCACGCTGAGACCCGGCAGCATCGCGCGCGCTCAGTCAGCCTGCTGGGTTGCTCACGGTGGGGACCCCCATGCGAAGATTGGGACGAACGCCCCCACCCCTCACGCACCGATCATTCGGTAGACCTTCACGGAGTCTTCGTGCAGTCACGCTCGAACCATGCCCTGGTCCTCGCCGCCGTCCTCCTGCTTTCCCCGCTGCCCGCCGCGTGCAGCGCGGAGACCTTCAGTGCCACCATCACCGCCGCCGACCACGACATCGACGATGGCCAGGGCCACATCTGGCGCAGCCGCANNAGCCGCACCGGCCTGAGCGGTGGGCAGGGCTTCTCGACCCTGCTGGCTGGCAAGACCATCACGGGGGCCAAGACCTCCGAGATCTTCACCACGAATGTGTGGGGCAAGCAGTCCTACTCCATACCCGTGCCCGAGAAGGGTGACTACACCGTCATCCTGTACGCCGCCGAGGACTTCTTCCGCAAGGNNCGGGCAGCGCGTGTTCCACGTCGACGCCGAGGGCGCACGCGCGGTCTCGAACATCGACCTCGCCGCCACCGCCGGTTACGCGACCGCATATCGCAAGGCCTTCACGGTGGAGGTCAGCGACGGGACGCTGAACCTTGCCCTGGCCGGTGACGTGAACAACCCTCTGGTCAGCGCGATCCGCGTGCAGCAGGGCGGCGGCGATGCGAGCAGCGACCCGGTGATGGTACCCATCCCGGGGGTGTCAGGCTCCAGCGCCGCGACCTCTGCCGAGACCCCCGCGCTGAGCCCGTCGGCGACCGGCTCGTCGCCCACGGCCAGCAGCACCTCCACGGTTGTCCACAAGTCGACCGGCACGAACACCTCGGGCCGAGCCGTAGGCTTCGCACCCGACTCCTTCTGGTTCAGCGAGGTGTCCAAGGCCCCGCTGGCCGCGAACAGCGCCGCCCAAGCGGCCGACCTGGCCAAGCAGGTGCGTGACTACTACGGCGGCGTCGCGGCCTTCAACGCGCACCAGTACAACGTCGCGCTGGAGACCGTTGGCGCGGACGTCCCCACGGTGGACGTGACCTGGGTCGACTGCCAGAACAAGGGCAGCCTCCCGGCCGAGATCTACACCGGCAGCGCCTTCTTCAAGAAGGTCCCGATCCCCGCAGAGGCCGCCCCAGCTGTGGGCACCGACGGCCAGTTGAGCATCTACCAGCCCAGCACCGACAAGTTGTGGGAGTTCTGGCAGGCCAAGAAGGTCGGCAACACCTGGCAGGCCTGTTGGGGCGGACGCATCGACAAGGTCTCGACCAACCTTGGGCAATTCCGCGAAGGCTACGGAGTCTCCGCAACCAACATCGCGCTGGCGGGCGGCATGATCACCTTGGCTGACGTACGCCGCGGAAAGATCAACCACGCCATGTCGGTCGCGATCATGGACCCGGCCCCGTACACGCAGATCTCGTGGCCCGCGCAGCGTTCGGACGGTCACCCGGCCAGCAAGGGGCTGATCCGTGAGGGCCAGCGTCTGCGCCTCGACCCCACTTTGGACCTGTCGAAGTACGACTTGACCCCGATGGGACGGATGGTGGCCGAGGCCGCGCAGACCTACGGCTTCATCGTGACGGACAAGAGCGGTGCCGTGGCGGTACCCACCGAGAGCGGGCTCCGCGAGAAGGCGACCACGGGCAAGAACCCCTGGGACACCCTGCTCACCGTCCCCGACTACAGGGTGCTGGAGAACTTCCCCTGGGACAAGACGCAGTTCATGCCCGTCGGCTACGGAAAGCCCTGATCCAGCGCTGCCCCAGCGGCCCTCAGGCCCCGGACGAGTCCTCGTCCTGGGCCTTTTCGGCATCCTTCTCGGCGCGCAGTTCCTCGGCGGCCTCCGCCTGTTCGGCCTTCTCGGCGCGGACGAGCGTCGTCAGGATCTTGACGACCTCCTTGGCGACGCCAGCAGCGGAAGCCGGGTTCTGGCCCGTGACCAGGTTGCCGTCGACGGTCACGAACTCCTCGAAGTCCTCCCGCGCGGCGACCAGCTCCGCTCCTTGCGCGTCCAACTCGCTGGAGAGCAGGAAGGGGACGGTGTCACTGAGGCCGACTGCGGCCTCCTCGGAGTCGGTGAAGGCTGCGATCTTGCGCCCCTCGACGATACGCAGGCCGTTGGTCAGTTCGACGTCCAGCAAGCCGGACGGGCCGTGGCAGACGGCCGAGACCACACCGCCGGTCTCGAAGACCTCCCGAACAAGGCGCTGCAGGTGCGGGTTGCCGCGGAAGTCGACCATCGTCCCGTGTCCGCCGACCAGGTAGATCGCGTCGTACTGGTCGGCCTCGACGAACTCGACCTTGGCCGTGTTGCGCAGCCCGGCCTGAACGGTGGCGTCGTTCTCGTAGAGCTCGGTGATCTCGTCGCGCTCACTGTTCGGGTCGATCGGCGGGGTACCGCCCTTGATCGACGCGAAGTCGACGGCGTGGCCGGCATCGCGGAAGACCTTCCACGGGTCTGCGGCCTCGCTGAGCGTGTAACCGGTGGGGTGCCCCGACATGTCGTCGGCGCTGGTCAAGACAAGCAATACCTTCTTCATCCCACGAGTCAAGCGGGTCGGTGTTCGGGGCGAAAGGGATTCAGCGCCGCGCGAAGTTGCTTTCGTGGCGCTGGGCGACTGGTTGGCCAGAGTGCTCGGGCAAGGTGGTTGACCGGACCGACAAGCTCAGAAGGAAAGGTGGGCGAAGGCCGGGATCAGCGTCACCATCAGGCCGGTTGACATCCAGAACATGCCGAAGTTCATGGCGAAGTCGTTCAGGTCGGACGGGCGGTTGACGGACGAGCGGATCGCCCGCACCAGCGCGGACAGACCGGCACACAGCAGCCACGCCATCAGCGGGATGCCGACGACGGCTACCCACCAGGCGCTGGAGTGGCCGCTGGCCATCGCCGAGGAGTGGTGCATGCCATGGGCTGCGGTGGCTGACGCNNACCCATCGACGCCATGGCCGGCATCGAGGGCATCGGGCTCATGGACGAGCCGACAGGAATCGAGGCCATGGAGTGCATCATGATCGACATGCCGACCAGGTGCCAGACCATAGCTGCGAACATCAGCGTGCATCCGGCGGCATGGGCCCGGTGGCCCGGCTTGGCCTGGATCGCTTGCCACGCGAACCACACGACGCCGATCGCCATCAACGCGATGAAGACCCACAGCGGCACCACCTTCACCAGCGGACGCCAGATCGAGCGCGGCACCATCACCAGCATGACCAGCGCCATCAGCAGGTGCAGGCCGTGGGAGACCCGTCCCGCTCCCTTGGCTGTCGCCAGCGCCCGTGACTCCCACAGCGTGGAGAAGAGGAAGAGGACGAGCAGTGAGACGAACTTCACGGGGATCGCGGTCAGGGTGAACATCGGGTCGCTTCCGGACGGGGACACTGGTCACCCAGTAGTCGTCGGCAGGGTCGGCAAAGTTCCCAGGACTTTCGCGGACGTGCGCTCAGACCCCGGTTTCGGCGTAGCGGGCGGATGTCTCCGGATGTTCCGTCGCCCCCACACTCGCCTCCACCGGTGAGACCTCGTTCACGGTGGCGGGCATGGCACGCGGCAGGAAGAACTCGAAGATGGCACCCGTGGGCGGGATGTCACCGTCCTCGTCGCGGGGAAGCTCGAAACCGGTCGCGTCCAGGCACACCACGTCCCCACCGTGGGCTCGGGCATAACCACGGGCGATCGGCAGTCCCAAGCCGGAGCCCTTCGTGGTGGACGCCGTGGCCGCCAGCCGCACCAAGCGGTCGAAGACACGCTCGCGGTCGTCCAGGGCGATACCGGGGCCAGAATCGACGACGCGCACCACGGCCATCTCCTGCTCCGCGATCGGGTCCACGCGGCTCGACAGATCCACCACCAAGGTCCCCTCGGGTCCAGCGGCCCGGGCGGCATTGTCGACCAGGTTGCGCAGCACCGAGGTGATGCCCTGCCGGTCGCCCTTCACCAGCAGGTCAGGTCCGCGGACGAGGAAGCGCAACCGCGGCATCGTCAGCGACATGCGTCGGCCCTCGGCTGAGGCAAGGTCCGCCAGGTCGAGGGTCTCGGGGCGCAGCTCCGGTCCAGCGTCGACGCGGGCCGCCTCCAGCAGGGAGTTCACCAGTTCACCGCCCCGATGCGCCTCGCGCGCCAGCAGGTAGGAGAGCTGCTCGCGCTCCTCCACCGCATCCTCCGGCAACTGGATGATCGACTCGGCCGCCGCCTTGATGCCGGCGAGCGGGGTCTTCAGTTCGTGGGCCGCGTCGGAGAGGAAGCTCTTGGTCTGCTCCGCCGACGCACGGGCCTGCTCCTCGGCTGACCGGGCGCGGATCTCGGCGCCCTCCAGGGCGTCAAGCATCTCGTCGATGGCCGCCGCGGTTGCACCCACCTCGGTGGTCGTCACCGGCGAGGCCATCCGCAGTCCCCGCTCACCGTCGGCGATGCGGTTGGCACGCTCCACCATCGTCTGCAGCGGCTTCAGGGCCACGTCCGTGATCGCGATCGTCAGCAGGGAAGCCCCGGCCAGGCCGATGATGCCGACGATCATCAACGTGGTGTCCAGTGAGCGCCTGGTGCCGTTGAGCTCAGCGGTGGTCGTCCAGACCTCCACCGTGGCGCCCTGCAGGGCGGGCTGCGTGGTGTCGAGAACCTCGACGACGGTACGAGCGTCCTGGTCGGGCGGGTGTCCAAGGGTGCGGCCGTCGGCGAGGGTGATCTCGACGAAGACGTCATCGCTGCCACCGAAACGGATCGTCGGCTCGACGTCGGCCATCAGCGCCTCGGCGTCGGTGGCCGTCCGCGCCTTGTCCAGGACATACGACGCGGAACGGTCGAGTGAATCGTCCAGTGCCTGGCTCTGGCGGTTCATGAACAGGGCGTCGACGATGATCCCGACCGTCAGCAGGTTGACGAACAGGACGACGAACATGGCGCCCAGAACTCGCGCCCGGATGGACCGGGTACCGATCATCTACGAGATGCCCAACCGGTAGCCCCGGCCGCGCACGGTGTGAATCAGGCGCGGGCCGTGCGCCTCCAGCCGACGCCGGAGGCTGGAGATGTGAACCTCGACGATGTTCTCGTCGTAGCCGTCGTAGCCCCACACTGCCGTCAGCAACTGGGTCTTGGAGACGACACGGTCGGGGTGGCGGGCCAGCTGGGCCAACAGCCGGCGCTCGGTCTCGGTCAGGTCGACAGTGGCGCCACTACGGGTGACGATCGCGGCGTCGTCACCGATCGTCATGTCACCGATCGTCACGGAGCTGCCCACCGCCCCAGTGCGGCGCAGGATCGCCTCCACCCGGGCCATCAGCTCGACCATGGCGAAGGGTTTGGCGAGGTAGTCGTCCGCACCTTGGGAGAGGCCGCGGATTCGATCGGTCATCTCGTCGCGGGCGGTGAGCATCAACACGCCAGCGCGCGACAGCTTGCGCACCACGCCCAACAGCTCGAAGCCGTCCCGGCCACCGGGCAGCATCACGTCGAGGATGACGAGGTCGGGCTGGTTGGCGGTGATCGCCCGTTCCAGTTGGATGCCATCGGCAAGCGCGTGGGCGAGATGGCCCTGCGAGCGCAGCGCTGACACGACTGAGGCGCGGATCACCTCGGAGTCCTCCACGATCAATACCTTGCTCACACAGACATTGTGCCTGCTGACAGTCGGATCCCGCCATGTGCCATCCACCATTGGGTCAACAGTCCACGAAGCGCCTTCCCCCGCGTGGATTCCCCCTCCAGACGGAGGTGGCGGCCCACACCTGACCATAATGTTTGCTCCCGTGAGCTGGTTGGAGTGGTTTGGCGGGGACGATGGGTGGGTGCGCCCGCGCCCCTCGTTGGCGCGCGCGGACATCGTCACCGGGGTCTTGGTGGCGCTGGGCCTGGCAACGACGCTGGAACTGATGCGTTCGTTCGCCGATTTCGAGGGCGCGCGGCCCCACTGGGTCGAGTACCTGGCGCTGGGCACCGTGTCGATGCTGGTCGTGCTGCGGCGGCGCTGGCCGTTGACGGTCACGGCGCTCGTCTTCGCGCACTTCTTCGCGGCCTCCTCGTGGGTGCCCGAGGTGGGCTACACGATGACATACCAGATGGTCGTCTTCTTCCTGCTCTACTCCGGCGTGGCGTGGGCAGCCGACCGACGGGTGGTGGCCGTACTGGTTCTGGCGCTGGCGCTGGGCTTCACGGTGTGGCTGGGCTGGGACTTCGCCGTCGGACAGGGCATCTCCCGTGCCCGCGAGGCCTATGGCATGGCCCGTGGCGGGGTCCTGCCACCGGTCACCGCCTATGTCCTGTTCACCGCCTTCGTCAATGCCCTCTTCCTGCTGGGTTCCCTCGCCATGGGCCAAGTGGCCTGGCGGCAGGCACGCGGCGAGGCCCGGTTGGCGGAGCAGGCGGAACTCATCTCCACTCAGGCCGCCGGCCTGCGCGAACAGGCCGTCGTGGACGAGCGCCTGCGGATCGCCCGCGAACTGCACGACGTCGTGGCGCACCATGTGTCGGTGATGGGGATCCAGGCCGCGGGCGCCCGCCGCTTGATCACCAAGGATCCGGAGCGGGCCACCGAGGCGCTGGGTCATGTGGAGGAATCCTCACGCACGGCTGTCACCCAGATG
>DGKN01000189.1:27853-31422 GCA_002387005.1 Propionibacteriaceae bacterium UBA4569 | reverse complement strand
GCAGCTGGTCGACCAGTTGCGGGCCGAGGGTTTCGAGACCGACCTGCAGCTGGTGGAGCACCCTCAAGGGGCTGCCGCGCAGCTTCCGCTGCCCGTGCAGTTGTCCCTCTTCCGGACGGTCCAGGAGGCGCTGACGAACGTCCGCCGGCACTCCACGGCCCGCCGGGCCCAGGTGGTGGTTCGGGTCGAGGGGGGTCGCCATGCCGAGGTCGAGGTGCTCGACGAAGGGCGTCCGCGCGGGGGCACCTCGGGCTCAGGCCTGGGCCTGCTGGGGATGCGCGAACGCGTCACCTCCCACGGCGGCGAGAGCGAGATCGGCCCGCGGGTGACCGGGGGGTACCGCGTCCGGGTACGGTTCCCGTTGACGCAGGTGTTAGAGGTGACGCAGGTGTGAGGGGGCAGGCCATGGTCACGGTGTTGCTGGTGGACGACCAGCCATTGGTGCGCACGGGTTTCCAGATGATCTTGGCGGTCGAGGACGACATCCGGGTGGTGGGCGCCGCCGCGAACGGTGCGGAGGCCGTCGAACTGGCCCGCCGGGAGCGCCCGGACGTGACGTTGATGGACGTCCAGATGCCCGTGATGGACGGGATCGAGGCAACCCGGGCCATCGTCGGCGAGGACCTCTCCCGGGTCGTCGTGCTGACCACCTTCGACCGGGACGACTACCTCTTCGACGCGCTGGGCGCCGGAGCCTCGGGGTTCCTGCTCAAGAATGTTGAACCCGACCGGCTGGTGGAGGCGATCCACTGCGCCGCGAACGGCCATGGCCTGCTGTCACCCGAGGTCACCCGCCGCGTGATCGCGCGGATGAGCCCGTCCCAGCAGGAGACCGTGGCACCCGGCGGCGCCCGCGTCGCGGCCGCCGGCCAGGTGCACGTTCCCGATCTCACCGAGCGCGAGCGTGAGGTGTTGGCGCTGGTCGCCGAGGGTTTGAGCAATGCCGAGATCGCGGCCCAGCTGTTCGTCGGCGAGGCGACGGTGAAGACGCACGTGTCGAACCTGCTGGCCAAGTTGGGCCTGCGTGACCGGGTGCAGGCGGTGGTCTGGGCTCACCGGGTTGGGTTGGCTGGCTGATCTGTTGCCCCTTGGTCGAGGGTGGGGCGCAGGGACCCCTCCCCGGTTGTGGTCCGGACGATGACCCTTGTCCCTGCTCCCCTCACGAGTGGGCCCATCTCCTCCCGTAGTTGGGAGCTGGTCCCCCGGTCCGGGCGCGCCCGTGGCCACGGAGTGGGTGGCGAAACTGCTCTGGTCGGCAGAAAGTCCACCCAGTCCGGGGGCGAGGCTCCGCCGGGACCATCTCCATCTGACGGCGGAGGCGGCAAACTCCGTCCCTTGGCTGATCCCCTGGAGCCTCGGCGCTGGTTGGCTGGAACCAGCTCGAAAAAGGAGGGCTCGATGCTCGAGGTCAGAAACCTCACCCGCCGCTACGGCGACAATGTGGCCGCCGACGACATCTCATTCGAGGTGCCGCGCGGCCAGATGATCGGTTTCGTCGGCGGCAATGGTGCCGGCAAGACCACCACGATGAGGATGGTGATGGGGCTGTTGGCGCCCGACGCCGGCGAGGTCCGCTGGGACGGACACCCCGCCACCATGGAGGACCGCTCCCACTTCGGCTACATGCCCGAGGAACGCGGCCTGTACCCCAAGCAGCCGATCCTGGACCAGCTCGTCTACCTGGCCCGGCTCAAGGGGGCCACAACTTCCGACGCGCGTTTGGAAGCCGTCGACATCCTCACCCGCTTCGGCCTGGGTGAGCGCACCAAGGACAAGCTGGAGAAGCTGTCGCTGGGCAACCAGCAGCGCGTCCAGATCGCCGCCGCCGTGATGGCCAACCCGACCTGCCTGATCCTGGACGAACCCTTCAGCGGACTCGACCCCGCGGCGATCGACGAGATGGCCGACCTGCTGCGGGCCCGAGCGTCCGACGGCATCCCCGTGCTGTTCAGCTCCCATCAGCTGGAGCTGATCGACCGGCTCTGCGACGGGCTGGTGATCATGTCCCGAGGACGTGTGGTGGCCAACGGTTCGAAGGCCGACCTGGAAGGACGTGGACGTCTGCGACACCGCCTGGTGGCCAGCACGGACGTTGGCTGGGTGCGGGACATGCGCGGGGTGCAGGTGGACGACGTCGCGGGGCACACCGCGATCGTCGAGTTCATCGAGGAGGGCGCCCAGCGGGCAGTGCTGGAGGAGGCGCTGCGCCGCGGCGAGGTGTACGAATTGGGCAGGCTGCGCCCCAGCCTGTCGGAGATCTACCGAGAGGTGACGGCATGACCACGAGGAATGCCTGGCGCATCGTCGCCATGCGCGAGATGTTGGTGAAGCTCACCGACAAGACCTTCATCCTGGGGACGCTGAGCACGCTGGTGCTGGTCATCGTCGCGTCCCTGTTGGGCGGTTTTCTCTCCGACCGGACGACGAGCGTCGACCTTGCGGTCACCGACCAGGCCGGCATGGCCCTGGCGCAGGAGGTCGGCCGGAACGCGGGCGCGAAGACCCACGTCGTCCCCCAGCAGGTTGCCGATGTTGCCGCTGCCGAGAAGATGCTGCTCGATGGGGACGCGGACGCGCTGCTCGCCAAGGACGCGTCCGGCTCCTGGCAGCTGACCTTCAAGCGGGAACCGAACGACACCCTCTTGGCGACCACCCAGCAGGTGCTCCAGACCAATGAGCTCACAGCGCTGGCCACCAAGGCCGGCACCGACCTGCCGACGGTGATGTCGCGAAGCGTCGTGCAGACGAAGTTGCTGCAGAGCTCGCAGGACCAGGTGGTGGCCAGCCGCGTGCTGGGCTTCGTCTTCGGGGTGCTGTTCATGATGTCAGCCCTCACCTACGGCATGCAGATCGCGCAATCGGTCATTGAGGAGAAGCAGTCGCGGATCGTCGAGATCTTGACGGCGGCGATCCCGGTGCGGGAGTTGTTGGCCGGAAAGGTGATCGGCAACACCGTGCTCGCCATGGGGCAGATGATGCTGCTGGCGGTGGTCGGACTGGTCGGTGCCAGCTTCACCAGCGTGGGCGACATGTTCCCCGGTATGGCCGGTGCCGTGGCCTGGTTCCTGGTCTTCTTCCTGGCCGGATTCCTTGCCCTGGCGTGCATCTGGGCCGCCGCCGGAGCAATGGGCACCCGCAACGAGGACCTGCAGCAGACTTCCCAACCGCTGATCTGGCTGTTGATGATCCCCTACATGGCTGGCTTCTTGGCCACCGGAACGTGGCGGGTGATCCTGAGCTACGTCCCGGTCGTCAGCTCGGTGCTGATGCCCGCCCGGATCGTCGCCGGCGGCCTGGCCTGGTGGGAGCCGGTGCTCGCGCTGGTGATCAACCTGGTCTTCGCGGCGCTGACGATCCTGGTCGGGGAGCGGATCTACCGTCGCGCCTTGCTGCAGACGCAGGGCCGGTTGAGCTTCAAGGACGCCTTCCAGCTCGCCCGCTGAGCGCCGCGGACAACGTCCCAGACGCAGAAGAACCCCGGTCGATGACCGGGGTTCTTCTTGACTGTGGGCCTAACTGGACTTGAACCAGTGACCTCTGCCTTATCAGGGCAGCGCTCTAACCGACTG
>DGKN01000189.1:25390-27816 GCA_002387005.1 Propionibacteriaceae bacterium UBA4569 | reverse complement strand
CCATCACCGATGCCGCCAGGTTGTACAACCAGCTGAACAGCGTCGCGAGGGCGGTGAGCAGCACCACGTTGATGGCACCGATCAGGGCGGTGAATCCGAGCAGGCGTCGGCCGTTGATGTAGTCGTCCAGCCGGAAGCTGTTCTGCGCACCGGGCGAGGCCAGCAATTCATTGACGGCATTGTTGATGGAGTCGAAGACCCCGGACGCATTGACCAGGCCCCAGACGATCCAGGTGGCGACGAACATGATGATGGCGCCCGCGATGGAGAACAGAAACATCGTCTTCATCACCGACCAGGGGTCCAGGCGGGCCAGCCGCAGCCGGGCCTTGCGGGTGCGCCGGGTGATCGACGGCATCCGTCCGGCACCCACGCTCGCCCCGGTGGCCGCGCCGGCACCAGTGGGCGCGGCATCGTGCCGGTCGTCGTCGTCGGTAAGAGCATCGGAGACCTTGTCGGACACCTTGGCGCCAACGGCGCTGGCGGCGGTGCCGACCCCNNGTCACTCACCGGATTCCTCCTGGTCGTCCTCGGTCACGTCGTCCGTGCCCTGTTCGTCCTCAACCGTAGCGGGATCACCGGCGCCTCCGGGTGCCGAATCGACGGGCGAATCCTGCTCGGTCTCGGTTGCCTCGGCCCCCGCAACCTCGCCAGCCGGCTCCTCATCGGTGGGCTCGGGCTCGTTGTGCTCGGGGTTGAGGGCGATCTGGAGCACCGTGTCGTCACCGCGGACGCCGACGAACTTCACGCCCATCGTGTCGCGTCCCTTGACGGCGACCTCGGCCACGGACGAGCGGGTGATCTGGCCCGAGGTCTTGATGGCGATCACCTCGTCGCTCTCGCTGACCACCAGGCCACCAACCAGTTGCCCCCGGTCCTCGTTGAGCTTCATGGCCTTGATGCCCAGGCCACCGCGGCCCTGCTGGCGGTACTCGCTGACGGCGGTTCGCTTGGCGAAGCCACCGTCGGTGACGGTGAACACGTAGCGGTCGTCCTCGGGCATGTCCGCGTTGATGACGGCCATGCTCAACAGCTCGTCCCCCTCGCGGAACTTCATGCCGGTCACGCCGGAGGTGGCGCGACCCATGGGGCGCAGCTGGTCGTCACCGGCGCTGAACCGGATCGCCTGGCCCTTTCGGGAGATCAGCAGCACGTCGTCCTCGGCGCTGCACAGGGCGGCGCCGATCAGCTCGTCGTCGTCCTCGCGGAAGTTGATCGCGATGACGCCAGCCTGGCGGGTCGAGTCGTAGGCCGAGAGCTCGGTCTTCTTGACCAGGCCACGACGGGTGGCGAGCAGCAGGTGACTGGCATCGGAGTAGGAGCGCAGGGTCAGCACCTGGGCGATCTTCTCGTCGGGCAGGAAACTGAGCAGGCCGGCCACGTGGCCGCCCTTCGCGTCGCGTCCGCCCTCGGGCAGCTGCCAGGCCTTGATCCGGTAGACCCGGCCGCGGGTGGTGAAGAAGAGCACCCAGTGGTGGTTGGTGGTGGTGAACAGGTGCGCCACCTCGTCGTCAGAGCGCAGCGTCGCCCCCTTCACGCCCTTGCCGCCGCGCTTCTGGACGCGGTACTGGTCGCTCTTGGTGCGCTTGGCGTAGCCGCCGTGGGTGATGGTGACCACCACGTCCTCGTCGGGGATGAAGTCCTCGTCGGAGAAGTCGCCGTCGGCGGCGATGATCTTGGTGCGGCGCTCGTTGCCGTACTTGTCGGTGATCTCCTGCAACTCGGCGGCGATGATCTCGCGCTGACGGGTCTCGTTGGCGAGGATGTCCTCGAGGTCGGCGATGTGGGCCTCGATCTCGGCCAGACGGGCGCGGATCTTCTCGATCTCCATCGCCGCCAGGCGGCGCAGCTGCTGGTCGAGGATGTAGGTGGCCTGCTTCTCGTCGATCGAGAGCAGCTGCATCAGCCCGTCGCGGGCGGCCTCGGCGGTGCGCGACGAACGGATCAGCGCGATCACCTCGTCCAGCCGGTCGAGGGCCTTGACCAGTCCGTGGAGCATGTGGGCATCGGCCTCGGCCTTGGCCAGCTGCCAGCGGGTGCGGCGCTGGATGACCTCGACCTGGTGCTTGACCCAGTAGGAGATGAACTGGTCCAGGCGAAGCGTGCGCGGCACCTCGTCCACCAGAGCCAGCATGTTGCAGCCGAAGGTGTCCTGCAGCTGNNAGGTTGTTCATCACCACGCGCGGCTGGGCGTCGCGCTTGAGGACGATGACCAGGCGCTGGCCGGCACGGGCGGACGACTCGTCGCGCAGGTCGGCGATGCCGTTGATCTTGCCGGCGTTGACCAGGTCGGCGATCTTCTCGGCCAGGTTGTCGGGGTTGCACATGTACGGCAGCTCCTTGGCCACCAGCAGGGTGCGTCCGTTCTTGTCCTCTTCGATCTCGATGATCGCGCGCATGGTCACCGAGCCGCGGCCGGTGCGGTA
>DGKN01000189.1:24476-25304 GCA_002387005.1 Propionibacteriaceae bacterium UBA4569 | reverse complement strand
GGTGGCCATGCCGACCGCGATGCCCGTCGAGCCGTTGACCAGCAGGTTCGGGAAGCGGGCCGGCAGCACGACCGGCTCCATCTCGCGGTTGTCGTAGTTGGGGCGGAAGTCGACGGTGTCCTGGTCGATCTCGCGCACCATCTCCATTGCCAGCGGCGCCATCCGGCACTCGGTGTATCGCATGGCGGCGGCGGGGTCGTTGCCCGGGGAGCCGAAGTTGCCCTGGCCCTGGACCAGCGGGTGGCGCATCACCCAGGGCTGCGCGAGGCGCACCAAGGTGTCGTAGATCGCCGAGTCACCATGCGGGTGGTACAGGCCCATCACCTCGCCGACGACGCGGGAGCACTTGTTCCAGCCGCGGTCGGGGCGGTAGCCGCCGTCGTACATCGCGTACAGGACGCGACGGTGGACGGGCTTGAGGCCGTCGCGGACGTCGGGCAGTGCCCGACCGACGATGACGCTCATCGCGTAGTCCAGGTAGGACTTCTGGATCTCGTCGTTCAGGTCGATCGGCTCGGTGCGCCCGTGGTTGGGCGCCTCGATGTCGTCAACGGTGCTGACGACGTCGCTGTTTGCGGGCCCGGCGTCACCGAGGACGTCGTCGGCCGGATCGGTGCCCTCGGGCCCCTGGGGGGTCTCACTCATGCGTGTTGTCCCTTGTCAGTTGCGTGTTCTGTGAAGTTCGCTGGTCTCCCCGCCTGGGGAGCAATTCCGTTGTCTGTCGATGCCCACCCCGGTCTCTTCCTGACACGAGCGCGGCTCCGAGCCTGCGAGGAGCGCTGCGCGCGAGTGCCGCGGGGGTGCAAGGGGGGTCGTCCCCCCTCGCCC
>DGKN01000189.1:9155-24366 GCA_002387005.1 Propionibacteriaceae bacterium UBA4569 | reverse complement strand
GCCCTTGTAGCGCTGGATCGGGTTGACCGTCGGCAGCTTCTTGCCGCTGGCCAGGCCCTCGTCGCGCAGGGCGTCGCGCTCGGCGTCGTTGTAGGCCAGCTCGTGCGGCGAATTGGTCCAGCGGATGCGGAACAGCGGCGGCTGGGCGAGGTAGACCTTCCCCTGTTCGAGCAGCTGCGGCATGAACCGGAACAGCAGGGTCAGCAGCAGGGTGCGGATGTGGGCGCCGTCGACGTCGGCGTCGGCCATCAGGACGATCTTGTGGTAGCGCAGCTTGTCGATGTCGAACTCGTCCTGCACGCCGGTGCCGAGCGCATTGATGATCGCCTCGACCTCCCTGTTCTGCAGGATCTTGTCCAGCCGGGCCTTCTCGACGTTCAGGATCTTGCCGCGGATCGGCAGGATCGCCTGGGTGCGCGGGTCTCGTCCACCCTTGGCCGAGCCACCGGCGGAGTCGCCCTCGACGATGAAGACCTCGCACTCGAGCGGGTTGTTGGACGAGCAGTCGGCCAGCTTGCCGGGCAGCGATCCACGTCCGAGCAGGCCCTTGCGGTTGCGTGCCATCTCACGCGCCTTGCGGGCGGCGATGCGGGCGGTGGCGGCGGCCTGCGACTTGCGGACGATGTCCTTGCCCTCGACGGGGTGTTCCTCGAACCAGTCGGAGAGCTTGTCGTTGACGACGCGCTGGACGAAGCTCTTTGCCTCGGTGTTGCCGAGCTTGGTCTTGGTCTGGCCCTCGAACTGGGGCTCGGCGAGCATGATCGAGATGATCGCGGTCAGGCCCTCGCGGATGTCGTCGCCGGAGACACGGTCTTCGCGCTTCTTGATCATGCCCCAGGTCTCGCCCCACTTGTTGACCGTGTTGGTCAACGCGGCGCGGAAGCCCTCCTCGTGGGTGCCACCTTCGATGGTGTTGATCGTGTTGGCGAAGGTGTGCACCGAGGTGGTGTAGGAGGTGTTCCACTGCAGCGCGATCTCGACGCCCATCCCCTGCTCGGGCAGGTGGGCCTCGACGTTGATCACGGTCGGGTGGATCGGCTCGCGGGGGCCGTTGATGAACTTCACGTAGTCGACCAGGCCGTCGTCGTACCTGAACGAGTCGTGCAGCTGGTCGCCCTCGGCGTCGACGTGCTCGGGACGTTCGTCGGTGAGGGTGAGCTCGAGGCCCTTGTTGAGGAAGGCCATCTCGCGGAATCGGGTGGCCAGGGTCTCGTAGGAGTAGTTGGTGGTCTCGAAGATCTCCTTCGAGGCCCAGAAGGTGACCTTGGTGCCGGTCTCGTCGGTGGCCTCGAGCTGCTTGAGGTCGTACTCGGGGACACCCAGGTGGAAGGTCTGCTCCCAGCGGTAGCCGTCGCGCTTGACCTCGACGCTGAACTTCTCCGACAGCGCGTTCACGACCGACGAGCCGACGCCGTGCAGGCCGCCGGAGACCTTGTAGCCGCCGTCGCCAAACTTGCCGCCGGCGTGCAGCACGGTCAGGGCGACGGTGACGGCTGGCTTCTTCTCGGTGGGGTGCATCTTCACCGGGAAACCACGCCCGTGGTCCTCCACGGAGACACCGCCGTCGGCGAGGATCTTCACGTCGATCCGGTCGCCGTAGCCGGCCAGTGCCTCGTCGACGGAGTTGTCGATGATCTCCCAGAGGCAGTGCATGAGCCCGGGCGAACCGTTCGAGCCGATGTACATGCCGGGACGCTTGCGGACGGCCTCAAGGCCCTCGAGCACCTGGATCTGGCCGGCATCGTAGGCACCCTCGGCGACCGAACGGTCGGAGGAGGCCTGCAGGCCCTCAAGGCGTTCGGTGTCCCCCTCGTCGAGGACGGGGTCGAGCTCGTCGTAGGCGTCCTCAGTGATGATGGCGTCGCTCACCGGTTGCGCTCCTTGGTCGATCGGGGGCTGGGCAGGTGCCCAACCTCCAGAATTCTACCGCAAAGCACCGGGTCACCCCAGCCTGGAGGGGTGTCGCGGGCCCACGAATACCCTTCAAAGCCCCGCGGTGGCCTCGTGGACGGCCCAGTTGGCCCTGATCCGTGGTCCCCTTCGGGTCCCGGCCCGTCAGAGCCTCTGTGAGGCGTTGCGACACCCGTCCCCACCAATCCGCCCGGGTCTAGCCGTCGGTGTCACGGGGTCCGCGACCGTCGCGCACGGACCGGGGCCCGTGGTTCCAGCTGGGGGCATTGGGGCCGAGCACCTGGATGCGGGTGACGGTTCCCTCGCCCAGTTCCTTGTTCAGCTTGGCCACCAGCGAGGGTGCCAGGGTGCGCAGCGAGGTCGACCACACCGTGGCGTCGGTGCGGATGGTCAACACCGTGTCGGCATAGGCCTCGGGGTGGGAGTGCGCGGCATTCGTCGGCCCGACCAGCGCAGGCCAGCGGTCCAGCAGCAGGCGCAGGCTGACCTCCTTGGCCCAGCCGCGGTCACGCATCAGGTGGTCGAGGGCGGCGCCGAGCAGTTGTGGGTCGCGGGCGTCGGGCCCCGAACCGGAGCGGACGTCCGGGTCGACCGGACGGCGCCGACGCTTCGGCTTGGACCGCACGCCCCGGGGTGGCGGCAGCATCGACATCGTCCCGCGGGCAATCTGGCTGGCCAGGTCCAGCCCGAGCGGGTCGTGCGCGGCCGCGATCTCGCGCTCCTCCTCGGTGGGTTCGCTCGGTTCCTCGTCCCAGGTCGGCGGTTCGGCGTCCCAGGGCTCACTCATCCACAGCCTCCGGACGCTTGTCCACACGCTGCGGCGCTGGTTTGGTTTCCTCGTCCTCGTCGGGATCTGGTTCCAGCGGTTCTCCGTCCACACCGGCAGGGACGACCGTCCCGGCCCGGACGCGGAAGCGACGCCCGGTCGGCTCACCGGTCTTGGGGTCGGTGGTCAGCAGCTCGGGAACGTCGGTGGGGACGGCCGCGGTCACCAGCACCTGGTCGGCCCCGCGAACCGACTCGGCCAGCCGCAACCGCCGGGTGGCGTCGAGCTCGGCGAAGACGTCGTCCAGTACAAGCACGGGTTCGATCCCGTCGGCGCGCAGCAGGTGGAAACTGCCCAGGCGCAAGGCCAGCGCCAGCGACCAGCACTCGCCGTGGGAGGCGTATCCCTTGGCGGGCAGCTCACCGATGAACAAGGTGGCGTCGTCGCGGTGCGGACCCACCAGCGAGACCCCGCGCACCAGTTCGTCCTTGCGACGATCGAGCATCGCGGCGCGCAGACGGCGCTCGAGGAACTCTCGTCCGGGTTCCTCCGCCGCGCCGGGGGTGATGTCCAGCGAGGTCTTGTACTCGGCGGTGGCGACATTGTTGGTCGGCGCGATGGACGCATAGGCCTCGCTGGCGCGCGGCATCAGCTCGGCCAGGGTGTCCAGGCGGGCGCTGAGCAACTCCGCGCCGACGCGCGCCAGGTGCTCGTCCCAGACCTCCAAGGTGATGCGGTCGGTCTCGTCCACGGACCGTGATCCCTTGCCCGCGAGGGACTTCAACAAGGTGTTGCGTTGTTTGAGCACGCGTTCGTAGTCGCTCTTCACGCCAGCCATCCGGGGCCAGCGGGTGATCACGAGCTGGTCGAGAAAGGCGCGCCGGTCGGCCGGGTCGCCCTTGACGATGGCGAGGTCCTCGGGGCTGAAGACCACCGACCGCAGCACCCCGCAGATCTCCCGCGCCCGCGGCAGGGCATTGCGGTTGATCCGGGCACGGTTGGCCTTGCCGGGGTTGACCTCGATCTCGAGCAGCAGCTTTCGGTCGTCCTCGACGGAGGCCTGCACCCGCCCCCGGACGATCGCCTGCCCCGCCCCGGCGCGCACCAGAGGCGCCTCGGAGGAAACCCGGTGCGATCCCATCGACGCCAGGTACTCCACGGCCTCGACGAGGTTGGTCTTTCCCTGCCCGTTCTGCCCGACGAAGATCGTCACGCCCGGCCCGATCGGCACCTCCGCGGACGCATAACAGCGCCAGTCGACGAGGCTCAGGTGGGTTACGAACACGCAGGGAGTCTATGCGTGGACGCGCGGCAGCCCCCGGCATGCACCGGGGGCCGTCGGCCTGGACGGTTTGGCGATCAGTGGTTCTCGGTGGTGGCGTTCGGGTCGTTCGCCTGGCCGATCGTCTTCATGTCGGAGTTGATGACGGGGTTGCCACCCTCGCCCGCACGGACCGGCTTGCCGGGGGTCTTGGCCGCGTGGCCGTCGGCAGCGGTGACCACGGCGTGGCCGCCGAACTCGTTGCGCATGGCCGCGATCATCTTCATCGCCGGCTTGTCCTCCTGCTGGGAGACGAAGCGCGCGAACAGCGAGGCCGCGATGGTCGGCACCGGGACGCCGAGGTCGACGGCCGCGTTGACGGTCCAGCGACCCTCGCCGGAGTCCTCGGCGATGTCGTCGATGGCGTCCAGGTGCGGGTCCTTGTCCAAGGCGTCCACCATCAGGTCAAGCAGCCAGGAACGGATGACCGTCCCTTCCTTCCAGCTCTTGAAGGTGGCCGGGACGTCGTTGATCATCTCGGCCTTCTCGAGCAGCTCCCAGCCCTCGGCGTAGGCCTGCATCAGCGCGTACTCGATGCCGTTGTGCACCATCTTCGCGAAGTGTCCGGCGCCGTGGTCACCGGCGTGGACGAAGCCGTACTCACCTTCGGGCTTCAGCGCGTCGAAGATGGGCTGGACGATCGCGACGGCCTCGGCGGGGCCGCCGACCATCAGCGCGTAGCCGTTCTGCAGACCCCAGATGCCGCCGGAGACACCGGCGTCCAGGAAGTGGATTCCCTTGTCGGCCAGCTGTTCGGCGTGACGGGAGTCATTCGTCCACTTGGAATTGCCCCCGTCGATGATGACGTCACCGGCGCTCAGCAGGTCGGCCAGCTTGGTGATGGTCTCGTCCACGAACTTGATCGGGAGCATCACCCAGACCACCTTGGGGCCCTCGGTGAGCTTGCCGACCATCTCTTCGAGGCTGGCGACATCGCTCACCTCGGGATTGACGTCATAACCGATGACGGTGTGCCCACCCTTGCGGATGCGCTCGCGCATGTTGCCGCCCATCTTGCCCAGGCCGACGAGTCCGATCTGCATGCTTGGTCCTCTCTAGTGGTTGGCACCANNTGCGCCGCCGCGGCACGCCGGGCGAGCACATGCCGAGGGTGGACAGCGCCCCCGCTTCAGCCCAGCATGGGCATGGCCACCACGAGGGCCTGCACAATCCAGACCACCGCCAGGACGGCCGAGAGCAACCACCAGCGCCGTGCCCGGTGGCGGAAGAGCCACGAGAACAGGACCACGGGTGCCAGGAAACACAGGCCGCCCAGGGATTCCCAGCCCAACCAGGACCAGGGTTGTGTCTCGACGGCGCTGCCCATGAACTCGTCCGAGGCGGCGATCCAGCCGATCATGGCGCCGTAGGAGGCAAACACCCACAGCACGATGGTGACCAGCGCCCCGAGGAAGGCCAGGACGAACTCGTGCGGACGTGCAGCTGGTTCGGCCACGGCAGAGCCTTCCGTCAGTCGACGATCAGTTGGGCAGGCGCATCAGCATGATGACGTGCTTGTAGTCGGGCAACGGCTCCGCGTCCAGGTCGGCCAGGCCCGTCACCAGGCAGGGCTTGCCGTTGGCGGTGAACGAGAAGTGCGCGTAGGGGGCATCGATCGCGCTCAGGGCGTCCGAGAGGTAGTGCGGGTTGAAGCCGGCCGCGGTGATCGTCGGCTCCCCGCCAGCGTGGTTCTCGATCACGGCCTCGATGGCCTCGGTGCCCTGCGCCTGGTCGCCCGTGGCGGCCGAGAGCACGACGTCGTTCTCGTTGATCTGCATCCGCAGCGGGGTGTTGCGCTCGGCCACCAGCGCGATGCGCTTCAGGGAGGCAACCAGGTCGGCGGTGTTCACGCGCACCGAGACATTCGGCTGGATCGCCATCAGGTGGCGCACCTTCGGGAACTCACCGTCCAGCAGGCGGGTGGTGATCTGGCGGGTGCCGCCGGTGCCCTCTCCCTCGAAGCCCATCAGGCCGTCGCCGGCGGTGGCATTCGACAGGCTCATCGTCACGTTCTCGCCCGAGACCATCGACTTGCTGGTCTCCGCAAGCACCTTCGCCGGCACCAGCGCGGCGCCCTGGGCCTGGGAGTTGGCGGGCTTCCAGGGCAGCTCCTTGAGCGCCATCCGGTAGCGGTCGGTGGCCAGCAGCGAGAGGGTCTCGCCCTCGATCTCGACGCGCACGCCGGTGAACACGGGCAGCAGCTCGTCACGTCCGGCCGCGACGACGACCTGGCTGACGGCCTTCGCGAAATCCTCCGAGGTCACGACGCCGGTGGCGGCGGGCATGTCGGGCAGGTTCGGGTAGTCCGCGACCGGCAGCGTCTGCAGGGTGAAGCGGGCAGATCCACAGACCAGCTCCATCTTCGACTCGTCGCTGGTCAGCTCCACCGGACGCGAGGGGAGCGAGCGCGCGATGTCGGCGAGCAGGCGGCCGGAGACCAGCGCCTCACCCTGCTCCATCACCTCGGCCTTCACGTGGATCTGCGCGGAGGTCTCGTAGTCGAAGCTCGACAGCGTGACGCCCTGGGCATCGGCCTTGACCAGCAGGCCGGCCAGGATCGGGACGCTCGGGCGGGTGGGCAGGCTGCGCGCAGCCCAGGCAACGGCCTCGGCCATCACGTCGCGGTCCAGGCGAATCTTCACGGCGTCCCCTTCACAGGTCTGGTCGTCGACGGGCATTTCGGACCATTTGGGCTGGTCCGGGAGGTGTCGACGATCGCGCTGGCATCATATTGCACCCAGTGGCAGGGTCACCATCGTCGGACGACAAGTCTGCAGCCTCGGGTGAGGGTGACGGTGGGTCGTTGGCGTCCTGTCCTGGCGCTTCCCATTGACCCTTTTCCACACTGGGGAGGGCGCCTGACTTTGAAGAGCATTCATATGTATGTCACTTCTTCATCGTCTTCACTTCTGTGGGTTCTGTGGAGAACCGGCATCTGCGCTGGTCAGCGGCATGTTGGCCCTTGGGACAGGCTGTGGACGTCGTCCACAGGAATCGAGGCGGGCTGTGGATGGAGCACAGGGTCGGCATGGTCTTCCCACAGCCCGGCCCCAGCTCGGCGTCCGGCGTCCACGGCTGTCCACAGCTGGAGGCCCTCTCATCCACAGGCCCCGGACGGCTGCCAACGCCGTCCGCAAGGGGGAAGTTCAATGCCTTCGCCACCCCGCCGCACGTGATGATCGCGGTTCGGCGACGGCGTCGTGAATACTGGACGCTGATCGGGAGCCCCCCGACCCAGATGGAGGTGCTGTGACGCACGAGCTGAGCCCGAAGGGCGACCGGCGCCGGACGCAGATCATGGACGCAGCGGTGAAACTGTTCGGTGAGGTGGGTTACCGCAGCACCTCCCTGCGCGACATCGCGACCCGCGTTGGCATCACGCACCCGGGCCTGCTCTACCACTTCAACTCCAAGGAGGACCTGCTGCTGGCGGTCCTCGCCCGTCGACACGAGGAGGACCTCGTCCGCTTCAGCATGATCGGGCTGCCACCGGCGACCGGACTGGGTCGGCTGCTCGACCTGATCGCGGCCAATGCTGAGCGTCGGACCATCGTCGAGCTGTTCACCCAGCTCTCGGCCGAGGCGACCGATCCGGGCCATCCGGCGCACGACCACTTCACCCGCCGCTACCGCGACGTGGTGGCCGGCCTCACCCACAACCTCGAGGAGATCGGACGCGAGGGTCACCTGCGCGAGGGCATCGACCCCGGCTGCGCGGCCCGTCGTCTGGTGGCGCTGATGGACGGCCTGCAGGTGCAGTGGCTCTACGACCCGAGCGTGGACATGCACACGGTCTTCGCGCGCGCCCTGGATGACCTGCTGACGGTGCCGCTGGCGGACCTGGTGCTGAGCGAGTCCACCAGGGCAGCCTGAACCGGCCGCCGTCCTGCCGGGGCGCGCGACCCGCTGCGCTCAGGTCAGCTGCGTTCAGGTCAGCTCTGCTTGATCCGGTTGGTGAGCTCGGTGACCTGGTTGTAGACGGAGCGACGCTCGCGCAGCATCTCGCGGATCTTGCGGTCGGCGTGCATGACGGTGGTGTGGTCCTTGCCGCCGAACAGCTGCCCGATCTTGGGCAGGCTCATGTCGGTCAGCTCGCGGCACAGGTACATCGCGATCTGGCGGGCGGTGACGAGCACGTGCGTGCGGGAGGCGCCGGTCAGCTCCTCCATCGTGATGCCGAAGTAGGCGGCCGTCTCGCTCATGATCAGCTGCGGGGTGACCTCATTCTCGGTGCCCTCGGGGATCAGGTCCTTCAGCACGATCTGCGCGAGCTCGAGGTCGACTTCCTGGCGCTGCAGGGAGGCGAAGGCGGTGACTCGGATCAGCGCGCCCTCCAGNNTCGCGGATGTTGGTCTGGATCTTGGACGCGATGAACTCGAGCACCTCGGGCCCGGCGGTGAGCCTCTCCGCGGCCGCCTTCTTCTTCAGGATGGCGATACGGGTCTCGAGGTCCGGCGGCTGGATGTCGGTGATCAGGCCCCACTCGAAGCGCGATCGAAGACGCGCCTCCAGGTGCTCCAGCGCTTTGGGCGGCCGGTCGGAGGTCATCACGATCTGCTTCTGGGCGTTGTGCAGGGTGTTGAAGGTGTGGAAGAACTCCTCCTGCGTCTGCGTCTTCGACTCCAGGAACTGGATGTCGTCGATCAGCAGGATGTCCACGTCGCGGTAGGTGCGCCGGAACTGCGCCGTTCGGTTCTCCGAGATGGCGTTGATGAAGTCGTTGGTGAGTTCCTCGGTGCTGACGTACTTCACCCGCACCCGGTCGTAGTAGGCGCGGGCGTAGTGGCCGATCGCGTGCAGCAGGTGGGTCTTGCCCAGCCCTGACTGCCCGTAGATCATCAACGGGTTGTAGCTCTTGCCGGGGGCTTCGGCGACGGCTGCGGCAGCGGCGTGCGCGAAGCGGTTGGACGAGCCGATGACGAAGGTCTCGAAGGTGTACTTCGGGTTCAGCCGGTCGGCGCCGTCGTCCCCATTCACTCGGGCAGGCGGCAGTGCGACCTCCTGCAGGCGGGGGCGTTCCGCGTCCTGCTTCGGGACGAACTGTGCGGGCTCGACCTCTTCCTCGTCCTCGACGGTCTCCGGCTCGGCCAGGTTGAGCTCGAGGTCTGGCTCGACGGTGATGGCCAGCCGCATCTTCTTGTGGAAGAAGTCGGAGAGCTGTTCCTCGATCGTCCCGCGCATGCGCGTCTCGATGCGTTCGCGGGTGTACTCATTCGGGACGGCAACCATGACGGTCGACTCGTGCAGTGTCAGTGGTCTGGTGGACCGCAGCCAGGCCTTGTTCTGCCCCTCGGCATTCGCCTGGACGTGCTTCCAGCCCTTGCGCAGCGCCGTGGCGGGATCGTCCGGGCTTCCTGCGGGACGCACTGCCTGATCGCTCACTGCCAACCTCAATCGCCCCCTCGGGCCGTCATCCCGACCGGGGAGGTCGAGGGCCGTGCCCGTGTGGGCCAAGTCTCGTGCCATGCCCTGCCGGGCGAGTGTCCACATAGTTTTCCACAGGCTGTGCGGTCATTCCAGCTGGTCATCCCGCGTGACGCGGCTGGAATCGACCCACCCAAGGGATTGATCCACCCGCGGCCTGTGGACAACCGTGGCGAAGGGTCGTGTCGAAAACTACTCGTCCCACCGGGCGATGGGCAAACAACCAAGCCATCATTTCCGCACCAGCACGGCGTGTCGTCTGGACTACATGCTTGTAGTTACTCTTGGCAGATCGCGCCTTGTGGGGGCCGGTTTGGAGAACTGGCACGCAGCCGCGTATCGTAGGACGGTCGCCTACTGTGGGCGAAGCACTTCCCTGCGCCAGTCGGTCTGGCGTTGCTGATCCACCTACGAAGAAAAAGGGAGTAATCCCCGTGAGCAAGCGCACCTTCCAGCCGAGCAACCGTCGTCGTTCGCGTACGCATGGTTTCCGCACACGCATGAGCACCCGCGCCGGCCGTGCCATTCTGGCTGCCCGTCGTCGCAAGGGCCGCTCCGAGCTGTCTGCCTGACCTCCGAGGGTGCTGCCCGTCCAACATCGGATGAGGTCCTCATCCGACTTCCGTGCCGCAATGCGCGGAGGTGTGCGGACGGCCAGGCCCTCTGTTGTCGTGCACGCACGGCACAGCCAAAGCCCCCCCACCCGGGTGGGCTTTGTTGTGTCCAAGGCCGTGGGCAACGCCGTCACCCGCAACCGGGTCAAGCGTCGCCTGCGGCATCTTGTCATTCCGTTGCTGGACGAGTGCCCCGATGCCATCGTGGTCGTCCGGGCCCTGCCCCCGGCAGCGACGGAACCCGACCGTCTGGCGTCCGACCTCAGTGAGGCCTGGGCACGGACGATGGCCCGGCTCACACAGGGCGGCAGCCCACACGCCAAGGAGACAGGGTGAAGTACCTGTTGATCGGCTTCGTGCGGCTCTGGCGTGCCCTCATCTCCCCGCTCTACGGGGATGTGTGCAAGTACCACCCCAGCTGCAGCGCCTATGGCCTGCGCGCCCTGCAAGAGCACGGGGCGATCAAGGGCAGCTGGCTCACCATCACCAGGATCCTGCGTTGCAATCCCTGGTCGCTGGGCGGCTATGACCCCGTCCCCGGCACTCCCGAGGCCCTTGCCTGGCAGGCGGAGCAGGCCCAGGGCTCGCAAGCGGAGCAGGCCCAGTACTCGCAGGCCGAACAGGCCCGCACCCAGAACTCGTCCGCGAACCCTGCGGGCACCCCAGATACCCACGAGGTGGACCCATGCACCTGTTGACCCCCCTGTTGCTGTTCGGTCTCGGCAGCGCCTTCCGCGACATGATCAGCGCGATTCTGCAGCCCATCTACTGGGCCGTGTCGGGCATCATCGTCCTCGCCCACAAGCTGTGGTCGCCGCTGTTCGGCGCCGACTCCGGCCTGACGTGGGTGCTCAGCATCGTCACCCTGACCGTCGTCATCCGTACCCTGCTGATCCCGCTGTTCGTGAAGCAGATCAACTCGGCACGCTCGATGCAGCTGATCCAGCCGAAGGCGAAGGCGCTGCAGGACAAGTACGGCCACGACCGCGAGCGGCTCGGCCAGGAGACGATGAAGCTCTACCGCGAGGAGGGCGTCAACCCCGCTGCCTCGTGCCTGCCGCTGCTGCTGCAGATGCCGATCTTCCTGGCGCTGTTCCGGGTGCTCGAGGGCATTGCCCACAACCCCGACCCGATCGTGCGCGGCCACTTCTTCAAGACCAATCCCGATCTGGTCATCTCGCTGCGCAATGCAGACTTCCTCGGCGCAAGCCTGTCCGGCCGCTTCCTGCCGCTCGACCAGGGCTTCGGCGCCACCCAGATCATGGCGCTGGTGCTGATGCTCACCATGACCGCGGTGCTGTTCATCCAGCAGCTGCAGCTGATGCAGAAGAACATGCCCCCGGAGGCGCTCACCGGCCCCATGGCGCAGCAGCAGAAGATGATGCTCTACATGTTCCCGATCATGTACCTGTTCGGCGGCGTCGCCATCCCGATCGGCGTGCTGATCTACTGGATGACCACGAACCTGTGGACGCTCGGCCAGCAGTACATCCTGATCCACAACAACCCGACGCCGAACACCCCGGCCTATGTGGACTGGCAGGAGCGCATGCGCGCCAAGGGCAAGGATCCCGAAAAGATCGAGTCCGACCGTCGCGCCAAGCGCCTGCGTCGCGTCAGCACCGGCTCCACCGGTGGGGCGACCGCGGCGACGCTCGTCGATGACGAGACCACGGACGCGAAGCCGACCGTGCAGCGCCAGGGCGTCAACCGCCAGACCGTCCGCAGGACTGCGGACGGGAAGCAGCAGACGGTCAACCGCCAGCAGCCCGTCCGGCAGACCCGCAACACGCGCAAGAAGAAGTAGCGCGCTCCCCCGTCGTCGACCTCCGGCGGCGGATCCCTGGTTCCCGGCGCGCGGCAGCGCGCCACCCGAGAAGGAGAACACCATGAGCGAAGAGCTCGAGAAGGCGACCGAGGCCGTCGAGGAGAAGGCCCCGCAGAGCTCGGAGGACGCCCTCGACGCCGAGGGTGACATCGCCGCCGACTACCTGGAGGAGCTGCTCGACATCGCCGACCTGGACGGCGACATCGACACCTACGTCGAGGGTGGGCGCGCGCACGTCTCCATCGTCACCGAGGGCGACCAGCTGGTCGGCAAGGACGGGGAGGTGCTGGACGCCCTGCAGGAGCTCGCGCGTCTGGCCGTGATGACCGAGACCGGTCACCGCAGCCGGCTGATGCTGGACATCGCTGGGCATCGTGAGCGTCGCCGCAAGGAGCTGCAGGTGCTCGCCACCGACGCGATCGCCGAGGTCAAGACCTCCGGTGAGTCGGTGCGTCTGGCTCCGATGAACCCCTTCGAGCGCAAGATCGTCCACGACGTCGTCGCCGAGGCGGGTCTGGTCAGCGAGTCCGAAGGTATGGAGCCGCAGCGTCGGGTGGTCGTGCTGCCCGCCAAGTGAGCGGGTTGTCGCGATCGACGCAATGACGTCGACGCAATGACGTCGACGCAATGGCGTCAAAGGAATGACGTCGAAGCAATGACGTGCCGAAGGGCCGGGGGGATCCACTCCCCCGGCCCTTCGTCTTTCCCTGAGGTGGTCTCGTCTTGTCTGGGGTCACAGGCGGCCCAGGACGTCGTCCAGCATCTGTTCGGTGAGCCTGCCGGTGAAGGTGTTCTGCTGGCTCACGTGGTAGCAGCCCAGTAACTCGATGCTGCGACCCGACGCCGTCGGCAGCACCGCCGCGGCACCATGGCCGAACTTCGGAGCCGGACGCGGTACCTGCCAGCCCAGGCGGCGGGCTGCGCCCAGTACCTGCTGCCATCCGATGCCGCCCAGGGCGAGGATGGAGCGAAGGTCAGGTTCGAGGATGGTCAGCTCGCGATCCAGCCAGGGTGCGCAGGTCGCCTTCTCGATCGTCGTCGGGGCATTGTCCGGCGGGGCGCAGTGGACGGGGGCGGTGATCCGGACGCCGGTCAGGGCCAAGCCGTCGGCGGCATGCGTGCTGGTCGGCTGGTTCGCGTAGCCCGCCCGGTGCAGGGCGGCGAACAGCCAGTCACCCGAGCGGTCGCCGGTGAAGATGCGGCCAGTGCGGTTGGCGCCATTCGCGGCCGGCGCCAGGCCGACGATCAGGGAGTGTGGATGGGGGTCGCCCCAGCCAGGCACCGGTCGGCCCCAGTAGGGCTGTTCAGCGAAGGAAGCCCGCTTGTTGGTCGCCACCTGCTCGCGCCACGTGGCCAGCCGTGGGCAAGCCCGGCAGACCTGGACGCGGGCGTCGAGTTGGTCGAGGGTGCGCGACGATGCGGCCAGGGCCTGCACCTCGTCCGCGGTGCTGGCTCGCGGGGTCCGCTGGGTGGCCAGATCTTCCGGCCAGCCAGCGCCGGGCGGTACGGGCGACACGAACGGCTCACCGGTGCCCGGGTGTGGCAGCGATGGTCCATGAGGAGTCATCCGTCCAGCTTGCACCGCCTGTCAACGCTGCTGTCGGCTCTTGGACGCCAAGGCACGCTCCGCGGCCGTTCCACGTGAAACGTCGGCCGCCTTGGCTGGGCGCGGCCAGATCGTAAAGCTCAGCGCCCACAGCGCCTCGGCGACCACGACGACGGCATCAAGCGATGGGTGCGCGACAGCGCCGCTGTCGCCTGGTCGGAGTCGGCGAGCACCATCATCCCGGCCGTGAGGACCATGGTGACCGCGGCGGCGAGCACCGTCCGCGCCAGATCACGCCAACAGTTCAGCGTGTATGCGCGCCCCGTGGCGCGGACCGGCGCCGCTCCCCCACCGACCAGATGGGCGAAGCGGACGTCAGCCCAGCGGATGCGCACCCTTTCACAGGCCACGGAGAAGCCGATGTAGATCGGCGCCAGCGCGGGCCCGAGACCAAGGGGGTCCCCCGCCGTGCACTGACTGCACTGGCAATGAGCAACACCAGGTGGATCACCGGTGCTGCGGCGAGGAGCGCCAGCTCTAGGCTGCGATGCCCGACGGGGTACCTGACGGACAAGCCGACCAAGATCAAATACCAGAAGGCGATCTCGCACCCAGGAATCAACCAGACCATGACAAGAGCCCCCTCGCTTCTAGCGGGTACGTGTGTACCAAGTAAAGGCATACGGTCGTGCTAAAATCAACCAATGCCGAAGTTGATCGATCACGAGGCCAGGGAGGTGGCCGTCGCGGAGGCAGCATGGCGCGTTCTTGGGCGCTCGGGCGTACGTGGACTGTCCGTGCGCACGGTCGCTGACGAGGCCGGCCTTGCGGTCGGGTCGATGCGACGCTCCTTCCCAAGCCAGTTCGCGCTGGTGGCCTTCTGTGTGAGGTTGGTGGCCGAACGTGTGGGCGCCCGTGTGCGAACACTTCCACGCGATGGCGACCCCTTGGTCATCGCGCAGCAGACCCTGGAGCAGGTGCTCCCGCTGGACCTGGAGCGGAGGCTGGAGGCACAGGTCCGGTTGTCCCTGTCGCTTGAGGCGCTGGCCGACGATGATCTCCGAGTGGTCTGCGATGGTCTCGACCACGAGTTGAGGCATCTGGTCTCCTCGGTGGTCTCGCGACTTGTTGGGTCGAGACCCTCCGGGCAGGCGCCTGAGGAGTTGTACGCAGTGGTGGATGGGCTGGCCCTGCACCTCCTGCGCCAGGATCCTGAAGAAGCCACCGACTGGGCCCAAGATGTCCTGCGCAGAGCACTGCAGCGAATCGCCGCGGATGTTTCACGTGAAACAGAGTCGGTAGACTGAGGGGCCGTACAACCGAGGAGTCATCAATGACCGTCATCGCCCATGAGGTGTTCGGCACTCGCTACGAGCTGGCCGAACGCTACGAGCAGATCCTCGCCACGAAGGGCATCGAGTGGGGCCTGATGGGGCCGCGCGAGACTGACCGTCTCTGGGATCGCCACATCCTCAACGCCGTGGCGCTCAGCGACTTGATCCCCATGGGTGCAACCGTCGGGGACGTCGGCAGCGGCGCTGGCCTTCCGGGCATTCCTCTCGCCATCAAGCGCCCTGATCTGGAGATGACGCTGATCGAGCCCTTGCTGCGGCGGTACAACTTCCTGCGGGAGACGATTGACGAGTTGGGCCTGCGAGACCAGGTCCGCGTACAACGACTGCGGGCTGAGGACTGCGACGCGGTCTTCGACATCGTTACCTGCCGTGCCGTTGCTCCCCTGCCCAAGCTTCTCAAGTGGTGCACCCCCTTGTTCTTCCCCGATGGACAGTTGGTGGCGCTC
>DGKN01000189.1:0-9116 GCA_002387005.1 Propionibacteriaceae bacterium UBA4569 | reverse complement strand
TTGAGGAGGCGCAGCGCCAGCTCTCCGCCTCCAGGATGCACGCCGAGGTGCGCCAGATCCGCGCACACGCCGACACGGAGCCGACCCAGGCCATCGTCGTAGGAGCCCTCCACTAGACTCGGCAGTCCGAGGCATTCGCGGCACCGTGTTTCACGTGAAACGGCCAGTCTCGGCGACGGGAAGTCTCTGTTTCACGTGAAACGGAGCAGGACGAAAGGACCCCGCCTGCGATGACAGCCAGTGGCACCGAGCGAGTTCCTGGAACCCCCCGCATCATCCAGCGCGAGAAGGAGCGGCCTCTCCCCCGTCCCCACGAGACACGCGTCATGGTCGTCGTGAACCAGAAGGGTGGAGTGGGCAAGACGACGACTACCGTGAACCTCGCGACCTGCCTGGCCCAGGGCGGGCTCAGGGTGCTGGTGATCGACATGGACCCGCAGGGCAATGCGTCCACCGCACTCGGCGTCGCGCACTCTGCGGGAACTCCCGGCACCTGGGAGGTGCTGCTGGACGGAACCCCGATCGCCGAGGTGGTGCAGGACTCACCTGAGGCCGAAGGTCTCCACTGCGTCCCTGCCACGGTCGATCTCGCGGCGGCTGAGCTGTCGCTGGTCAACCTGGTCGGACGAGAGCAGCGCCTCAAGCGAGCCATTCGCGGATACCTCGCAGAGAATGAAGTCGATTACATCCTCTTCGACTGCCCGCCGTCCCTCGGGCTCCTGACGCTCAACGCCCTGGTGGCCGCCTCGGAGATCCTGATTCCGATCCAGTGCGAGTACTACGCACTGGAGGGTGTCTCACAGCTGATGCGCACGATCCAGCTGGTCACCGACGAACTGAACACCGACGTCCGGTTGTCCACGGTCTTGTTGACCATGTTCGACGCCCGCACCAAGCTCTCGGCCCAGGTGGCCCGAGAGGTGCGCAACTTCTTCGCCGAACAAACCCTCGATGCGCAGATCCCGCGATCGGTGCGCATCGCGGAGGCGCCGAGCTACGGCCAGACGATGCAGAACTTCGATCCCATGTCCGCAGGCGCGAAGGCATACCGCCGCGCCGCCATCGAGATTGCCAACCGTGGAAAGGCCGCTGATGCCCGCTAAGAACCAGTCAGGACTTGGACGTGGACTGGGGGAGCTCTTCCAGCGGACCGATGTGCCGGCCAAACAGGTGAACAATCCCGTCTTCGGAGAAGATGATCATGGTCTTGAGCGGTCCCAGCCCTTGTCAGACGGTTCTTATCTGGAGTTGATCCCGGTTGGCCAGATCCGGCCCAACCCGAAGCAGCCCCGCACCGTTTTCGACGAGGAGGCACTGGACGAGCTGGTCGAGTCGGTCAAGGAGGTGGGTGTCCTGCAGCCGATCGTCGTGCGCAAGGTCGGTGACGAGCAGTTCGAGTTGATCATGGGGGAGCGGCGCTGGCGGGCGTCCACGCAGGCGGGCTTGGAGACCGTGCCGGCCATCGTTCGCGGCACCGAGGACGAGGACCTGCTCCGGGACGCGCTGCTGGAGAACCTGCACCGCGCGCAACTGAACCCGCTGGAGGAGGCCGCTGCCTACCAGCAGATGTTGGTGGAGTTCGGCTGCACCCAGGAGGAGCTGGCCCAGCGGATCAAGCGCTCGCGTCCGCAGATCTCCAACACCATCCGGTTGCTGCGGCTGCCGGCGCTGGTGCAGCGGCGGGTGGCTGCCGGGGTGCTCTCGGCCGGGCACGCCCGCGCGCTGTTGATGGTGGAGGATCCGCCGGCCCAGGAGCAGTTGGCGCAGCGCATCGTCGCTGAGGGGCTGTCGGTGCGAGCCACCGAGGAGATCGTGGCGATGGGAGCCGCGGACGCGCCGAAGCAGCGAGCGCGGGGGAGCAAGGACCCTTCGCCGCGCGCGATGGAGCTGGCCAGCAGCCTGTCCGACCACTTCGACACCCGGGTGAAGGTCGACATCGGCAAGAACAAGGGTCGGATCACCATTGAGTTCGCCTCCGAGGACGACCTGGAGCGGATCCTGGGGATCGTCAACGGGCGGTAGACGTCAGCGGGTGTGCGTCGGGGGTGCCGGNNGGGGAGCGGGTTGGTCGCGCTCGGGGAACGTGAGGGGCGCGGCTCGGGGGGCGAGGGCTCAGCCGTCGTGCTCCATGGTCGCCAGCCTGGACAGGACGTCCTTGCGAGCGAAGTGCTCTGCCACGAAGGACAGGAAGGGGATCGTTCCCGCCAGTGCGATCGAACCCAGTTGCAGCCAGGACCACTTCACGCGTCGTCCCAGGTCGTAGGCCGTGATCAGCAGGATCATGTACAGCCAGCCGTGTGGCATGCCGGTCCAGGTGACAACGCGCGAATCATCGTTGAGGTACTTGAGCGGGACCCCCACGCACACCAGGACCACGAGCAGCGTTCCGACCAAGTAGGCCATCACGCGGTAGCGCATCAGGGCGCCACGGATGTCCTGGATTTCCTTCTGGGTGTCTTCGTTCACCCGTCCAGACTACGTGGCCGCGTCAGTGGCCTTCTCGCCGGCGCCGATCCGGCGGACGCCCACCCAGGTGAGCACCAAACCGAAGAGGGCGAACGACCACCACTGCAGGGCATAGCCCTCGTTGCGGACATTGCCGCGCTGGTCGGGGACGATCACCGGCGACTCGCCCAGCCCTTGCGCCGCCGACGCCGTGGCGGGCTGCGTGAGGTAGGCGTCGAAGAGGGGAGCGGGCCACTCCTGCGCCAACACGTCCAGCTGCACGGCCCCCAGGCTGCCTGCTGGGAGGTCGGCCCCGACGGGTGCGGACGACTGAGTCGGCAGCAGCACCCCCGTGACCTCCTGGATGCCAGCGGGCGCGTCCGCCGCCTTCTGACCAGCGGTGACAGTGCCGCGGGAGACGGCGATGGTCCGTCCGCCTTCGGTCCGGAAGGCCTGCACGACCCGCGCCGGGTAACCCTCACCGACCAGCACCTGGTCGTCCAGCCACTCACCGGAGACCCGAACAGTACGTCCGTACAGCTCACCGGCCGCCGTGCCTGACGCCAGCTCCTGCTCCAGACCCACGAGGGGCTGGCTGGCAAGCTCGTCGACCGACTGCTGGCCCTGGCTGCGGAAGACCTGCATCTGCCACAGCCCCAGGAAGACGAAGACGCATGCGACCAGCACCCCGCCGAGGCCCAGCAGGAGTTGCTTGAGCCCGGTGCTCACCTCCCGGTCCCGGTGACGGCGGCCTGCACCAGCCGGCTGCACACCTCGCCCAGGTCCAGGCCAGCGGCCTGCATGGCCAGCGGCACCAACGAGGTCTCGGTCATGCCGGGGGCGACATTGGCCTCCAGGAACCAGGGCTGGCCGCCCCCATCGATGATGAGGTCGACGCGCACGATGCCGGTCAGGCCCAAGCGCTCGACAACGGCCAGGCTCAGGCTCTCGGACCGCTGGCGAGCGTCCTGGTCAATCTTGGCGGGGACGATGAAGCGGGTGCTGCCGGCGGTGTAGCGCGCCGCGTAGTCGTAGATCCCAGATTCTGGCTGGATCTGCACCGGGGGAAGCACCTCGCGGTCGTCCCCCTCGACGATGACGGTGATGGCGACCTCGGTGCCCTCGACGTAGCGCTCAACGACGGCGGTCGGATCGTAGGCGAAGGCGGCGACCAGGGCCTGGGGGAGGGCATCCGCGCTCTCCACCTTGGTGGCACCCAGCGCGGAGCCTGACCTCGCGGGCTTGACCATCAGCGGGAAACCGAGCCGCTCGCCGAGCGCAGCAACCAGCGGACGGGCACCAAGCTCGCGGAAGATGTCGTGCGGGAGCGCGACCTGCTCGGGGACGTTCATCCCGGCGCGCGCGACGACCGTCCCGGCGATCGACTTGTCGAAGGTCACCCGGCAGGCGTGCCCGGACGATCCGACGAAGCCGACGCCCAGCAGGCCCAGCACCTCACGCAGCGCCCCATCCTCACCGGTGGCGCCGTGCAACATCGGGAACACCACCGGCTTCGTGTCACCGCTGGTCACCAGGGGGACGAGGTCGGCGGTGAGATCGGCCTCGGTCACCTGGTGGCCGACGCGGCGCAGGGCGGTGGCCACGCGACGTCCCGAACGGATCGAGACATCGCGCTCGTGCGACAGGCCACCGGCGAGGATGACGACGGGCGCAAGGGGAATATTGCTCTCGGGCATGGTGAGCTCCCTCAGTTCTGGTCGGGGACGGGTCCGACGGCAGCGCCGCCGTGGTGCATCGGGGAGTGGTCGAGGCCGAAGGTCTGGTGCAGCTCGAACTCGTGGTTGACCACCTGCGCCAACCGCCGGACTCCCTCCCGGATCCGTTCCGGGGTGGGAAAACAGAAGGACAGGCGCATGTTGCGCGAGCCCAGGCCGTCGGCGTAGAAGGCGGTGCCGGGGGTGTACGCCACGCGGGCGGTCACGGCCCGCGGCAGCATGGCCTGCGAGTCCAGGCCCTCCGGCAGCGTCACCCAGACGAAGAATCCGCCGGCGGGCTGCGTCCACGTCGTCCCCTCCGGCATGTATTCAGCCAGCGCATCCAGCATCGCGTCGCGGCGGGCGCGGTACATGTCCTTGAAGGCGACGATCTGGCGGCGCCAGTCCTGGGTCTCGAGATAGGACGATACGGCGTACTGGCTGAACACCGGCGGGCACAACGTCGCCGACTCCTGCGCCAGCACGAGCTTCTCGCGCACGGCGTGCGGTGCGAGTACCCAGCCAACCCTGAAGCCGGGGGCGAAGGTCTTGGAGAAGGAGCCGAGGTAGATGACCTGCTCGTCGTCCAGGGAGCGCATCGCGGGCACCGGGTCGGTGTCGAGGTTGAGCAGACCGTAGGGGTTGTCCTCGACGACCAGCAGGCCCACCTCGCGGGCGACCGCCAGCAGTTCTTGGCGACGCTCGATGGGCTGCAGGATGCCGGACGGGTTGTTGAAGTTCGGGATCGTGTAGAGGAACTTGGCCTTCTTGCCCGCTGCCTGGCAGGCCAGTGCGGCCTCCCGTAGTGCCGAGGGGATCAGCCCGTCCTCGTCCATCGCGACGTGGACGACCTCGCACTGGTAGCTGCCGAAGGTGCCCAGCGCCCCGACGTAGCTGGGCGCCTCGGCCAGGATCACGTCGCCGGGGTCGCAGAAGATCCTGGTGACCAGGTCGAGCGCCTGCTGGGAACCGGTGGTGACGGTGACGTCGTCGGGATGGGCGACGATGCCCTCCAGTGCCATCACCTCGCAGATGTGCTCGCGCAGCATCGGCTCACCCTGGCCGGAGCCGTACTGCATGGCCTGGATCCCCTTGGTCAGCACGAGGTCCTTGAAGGTGTCCGCCAAGGCGTCCAGGGGGAGGTCTGCGATGTTCGGCATACCGCCGGCCAGGGAGACGACCTCGGGTCGGTTGGCCACGGCGAACAGCGCGCGGACGGCGCTAGCTCGCATGCCGTTGGTGCGTTCGGCATAGCTCGACACATAGCGATCGAGGCGGGTGTCCTGGCGGGTTGGTTCGGGCAGACTCACTCCACCCACTTTGCCATGACGCGTGCGTAGCATGGCTGCAGGGCACTCATTACGAGAGGGGGCGCGGTGATTGGACGACGTGTGCGAACGCTGCACCCCGACGCGCTGGCCAGGTTGTCCAGTTGTGGCGCCCCCGGCAGCGTGCCGAGGGCCGGCGACCAGGCCTGGGCCTGCGCGGCGGCCGAGCAGTGGGGGATGTGCGGGCTCGCCCTCGTCCACAACGACCATGTCGTCGCCCATGCCCTGGTGTGCCCGACCTTGAACCTGCCCCCGGACCATCCGCTGGCGCGATGGTCGCGCTCCCCCGAATCGGCGGCGCTGATCGAACTGCACCGCACCGATGGGGCCCCGGATGATGCGGAGAAGGTGCTGGTGCAGTCCTTGGCCGCGCGCCTGGAGGGACGTGTCGGAGGCCTCGAGGCGGCGGGCGCCCTCGGTCGTCCCAACTGTCACCAGCCGACCTGCACATGGCTCGAGGAGGTCGGCTTCCTACCGGTCCCGGGCGCCGCAAGCCCCACCGGACGACGGATGCGGCTCGACCTCGCGTCCACAGTGATCTGGCGTCCGGGTCTTCGCGGAGCCTGGCGGGCGGTGCACACGCTCGTCGAACGGCCCCTGGGCGCCGAACCGACGGGCCGCGGGCAACACTGAGGGCTGCGCACCCACTGCACGGCTTGCTCCGGGCGGTCGGTGCCGCCAAAACGCGCATCATGCCGTGATCCGGTCCCGTGGCGGGGCCGGATTGCTCTGAGGCGGCGATTTTGGCGGAGATCCCGCGACGTGACACGACGAAGGCCCCGGAGTGCTCCGGGGCCTTCGTGCTGAATGTGGTCGGTGCTGGTGGTCAGGGGGTCAGCGGACGCGGACCTTCTGGCCAATCTTGATCATGTTCGGGTTCTTGATGGTCGACTTGTTGAGGCTGTAGATCTTGCCCCAGGTGGTGCCCTGCCGCTTGGCGATCTTGGCGAGGGTGTCACCCGAACGAACGGTCACGTAGACGGCACCCTTGGTGGTCGTCGTGCGCTTGGTGGTCGTCGTGCGGGTGGTGGTCTTCTTCTTGGTGATGACGGTCTTCACGGAGGACGTGGTGCCGGTGGAGACGGCCAGGCCGTTGGCGCGGGTCAGGCCAGCGCGGACTGAGCAGACGGGCCAGGCGCCCGGACCCTGCGAGGCCAGCGTCTTCTTGGCGATCGAGATCTGCTGCGCACGCGTGGCGCCGTTCGCGTTGTAGGCGTACTTGCCGCCGCCGTAGCCAATCCAGGTGGAGTGGCTGAACTGCAGTCCGCCGTAGTAGCCATTGCCGGTGTTGATGCTCCAGTTGCCGCCGGACTCACACTGCGCGACGCGGTCCCAGACGGTGCTCGCGGCATCCGCCTGCGGGGCGGCGGCGAGGCCGATGCCGGCGCTCAGCGCGGTCGCAGCAGCGAGGGTGATGATGCGGTTGGTCTTGGTCATGGAGAACAACGTAAGAGCAGTCTGAGGAATTCTCAAAGAGGCCCCAACCAGAATTCTCTCAGAATCTCTTCTCCGGTTCCCTCCTGGGGACGCCGAATGCCGTTCCACAAGGTGAGTTCCTGGACGCACAGCTACGGAGTGAAGTTTTTCACTGAGCCCATGTACTCAGGCTGTCGGTGACAGCGGGCTCATGGGCGACGCCCAGCTCGTCACCAGCTCAGAGGCGGACGAACTCCACGTCCGTGGGGTGCTCGATGGTGCGCGAGACGGTGCAGTCCTTCTCGTGGCTGAGCTGGATCAGCCGGTCGACCAGACCGCGGGCCTGGTTGCCCTGCTCGTCGTCAGCGAAGTCGACGTCGAAGGCCAGCCGGACGTTGTCGAGGCGCTTTCCGCCGTCCTCGTCGGTGACCTTCTCACCGGACGCGGTGAGCTCGAAGCGGGTCGGCTCGGCACGGCGGGAGGTCACCACGTCGACGTCGATCGCCGAGCAACCGGCCAGCGCGGCCAGCAGCAGGTCGACGGGGGAGAACTGGCCCTCGCCGCCGAAGTCGATGGTGGCGCCGTCGGCATTGGTGGCGGTGTACTCGCCGGTTGCGCGCCGGGTGAGGGAGATCGTCTTGCCCATGGTGATTCCTTCCATGCTGCAGTTCGGTGTCGGGTACACGCGGCAGGGGGGTCAGGCGGCGAGCTGGTCGCCGAACTGGTTCGCCAGGTCCATCAGCTCGACGCGCGACAGGCCCACCAGGTCGACCACCGCGATGGCCGTGTTGTCGCGGATGACCGCGCAGCCATCGTGGTTGTTGTCGGAGCTGGTGCCGCAGAAGCCGGAACCCTCGGCGATGATCGCATTCATGCCCATGTCGGTCATGAACTTCTTCGCGTCCGTCTCGGGACGGCTCATCAGCAGCACGACCGTCGCCTGACCGCCCTTGGAGTATGTGGCCGTGATGGTGGACTTCTTGGTGTTCGGGTTCATCGACGGGGTGTCCGCAGAGTTCGCGTCGCGGGAGTACTCACCCATCGACAGCGGCGGCATCAGCCCCCACGGCGTCCGCGAGGGCCCGATCGTGATGACCTCGGTCGGCTTGTTCGCGTTGTAGCGATAGGCCGCGTAGCCGCCCCCGCCGAGCGCGAGCAGCACCAGGAGCGCCCCCACCAGGGGGACCACCCAGCCGGGGAGACCGCCGGTGTGGATGACGGGGCCCGCCTCCAGCTCGTCCGGACCGGTGGTCCGATCGCCCTGGAGGTGGCCGTCCTTGCGCCTGCTGCTGTGTGCGGGCATGGCTCAGAGGTACTCGTCCAGCGCCTTGAGCAGCGCACCCTTCGAGCGCGCCCCCTGCAGCGACTTCACGACCTGGCCGTTCTGCCAGACCTGGAGCGTGGGCAGCGAGAGGACACCCTGCTCGGTGGGCACCTTGGGGTTCGCATTGGTGTCCAGCTTCACGAAGTTGATCTTGTCGCCGTGACTGGTGGCCAGCTCGTCGATGATCGGGGAGAGCTGCTTGCAGGGGCTGCACCAGTCGGCCCAGTAGTCCACCAGGGTGGGCTTGGAGGAGTTGACGACGAGCTCGGCAAAGGTGGCGTCGGTGACCTCGGTGACGTTCGACATGGCGATCCTTTCGGGAGTCTTGCTTGGGGTGGGGTGTCAGGCCTGGACGTTGACGTCCGCGAGGTCGGCGAGGAAGCGCTCGGCGTCCAGCGCCGCCTGGCATCCCGAGCCGGCCGCCGTGATGGCCTGGCGGTAGGTGTGGTCGACCAGGTCGCCACAGGCGAACACGCCGGACAGGTTGGTCTTCGTCGAGTGCGGCTCGACGAGCACGTAGCCGGCGTCGTCGAGGTTGACCTGGCCCTTGAAGAGCTCGCTGCGGGGGTCGTGGCCGATGGCGATGAACAGGCCCTCGACGGGCAGCTCGCGCTGCTCGCCGGTGACGGTGTCGGCCAGGGTCACCGACTTCAGCGAGGGGTCCCCGGACATGCCGACGACCTGAGAGTTCCAGGCGAAGGTGAGCTTGGGGTCGTTCTCGGCGCGGGCGATCATGATCTTGGATGCGCGCAGCTCGTCACGACGGTGGATCATCGTGACCGACTTGGCGAAGCGGGTCAGGAAGGTGGCCTCCTCGACGGCGGAGTCACCGCCGCCGACCACGGCGATGTCCTTGTCCTTGAAGAAGAAGCCGTCGCAGGTGGCGCA
>DGKN01000021.1 GCA_002387005.1 Propionibacteriaceae bacterium UBA4569 | reverse complement strand
TACGTCAAGGAGAAGTACGACACCTCTCAGATGGTTGTCGTCTCACCCGATGCCGGACGAGTTCGCCTGGCTGACCTGTGGACCGACCGCCTGGGTTGCCCGCTGGCGATCATCCACAAGCGCCATGACACCGAGGTGGCCAACCAGGTCAAGGTGCACGAGGTCGTGGGCGATGTGAAGGGCAAGGTCTGCCTGCTGGTCGACGACATGATCGACACAGCGGGGACGATCTGTCAGGCCGCCGAAGCGCTTCTTGATCATGGGGCGTCCAAGGTCATCACGGCCGCGACCCATCCCGTTTTCTCGGGGCCCGCCGTCGAGCGGCTCAACGACTCCTGCTTCGACGAGATCATCGTCACCAACACGTTGCCGATCCAGGTCTCGGCGCCGATCAAGAACCTCACGGTGCTCTCGATCGCGCCGCTGATCGGCGAGGCGATCAAGGAGGTCTTCGAGGACGGCTCGGTCACCCGACTGTTCGGTGGCCAGAGCTGACCCTCCTCGCCACTCAACAAGCCATGAGGGGCCCGTCCGCCGCGAGCGGACGGGCCTTTCGTCTGTCAGGGTGCGCCACTAGCGTCGAGCCATGAGCAACGAACCTGTGGCCCCCGAACCCACCACCGAGGTCATCCGCAACGAGGACGCCAGCCGCTATGAACTGGTCGTCGACGGCGAGCGCGCCGGTCTGGCCGACTACGTCGAGCTGGGTGGCGATGTCGTGGAGGTGCCGCACACCGAGGTCGACCCCGCCCACGGCGGCAAGGGCTACGGCGGTGTGCTGGTGCGCGGTGTGCTGGACGATCTTGCTGCGCGCGGCGCCAAGGTCAAGCCGAGCTGCCCCTTCGTCGAGTCCTGGATCACCAAGCACCCCGACTATGAGGCACTGCGCGCCTGAGCTACCTCTCCAACGCCTCCGGCTTGTCGCCGTCGTCGCCGTTGTCGCCGTTGTCGCCCCGGGCGAGGGCACCCGTCAATGCGGGGAGCAGCACCGCCGGGATCAGCATGATCCACCAGTAGTTCCAGTTCGTGGCGAAACAGGCGATGACCGCCGCCGGCCACGCGATGCCGTTGAGCGCCATCACCCACGCGGGCAGCTTCTTGGCGCTGGTCGCCAGCTCGGTCGGGCTCGGCGGGTCGGTCAACGTCGGCAGGTGGCCCTNNCGAGGAGCCGGACGGGAGATCCGCGAACAGCGGCTCGAGGTCTGCGCGCGTGCGCGCTGACAACACCGCCGACATCCGCTCGTCGAACTCGGCAGCGTCGAGTCGTCCGGCAGCGTGGTGTTCTCGCAGCAGGTCGATGGCCCGGTCACGGTCTGCGTCCCCGATGCGCTGTGTTGGTGTGCTCACCCGGCCAACCTAGCCGTAGGCGGTGCCATGGCGACGACGCAGGCAGCCCAGCACGCGGCATGCCGCCCAATCGTGCAGGGCGTCCAATAGAGTTGCCAGCGCCCCCGCCCGAGACCGGAGCGACCCGGGGCCCACGCAGGAGGTGTGATGGGACGGATCGTCCAGAAGTTCGGTGGCTCGTCGGTTGCGGATGCGGCCTCGATCAAGCGCGTCGCGCGCCGGATCCTGAACGCGAAGCTGGCTGGCAACGAGGTCGTGGTGGTGATCTCCGCCATGGGTGACACCACTGACGAGTTGATGGACCTCGCGCTGCAGGTGAGCCCGCAGCCGAAGCCCCGTGAGCTCGACATGCTGCTGACCACCGGCGAGCGCCAGAGCGCCGCCCTGCTGGCGATGGCGCTCAGCGACCTCGGAGCCGAGGCCCAGAGCTACACCGGTTCGCAGGCCGGTGTGCTGACCACCGGCACCCACGGCAATGCGCGCATCATCGACATCACGCCCGGACGCATCGAGCAGGCTCTCAACGCCGGCAACATCGTCATCGTCGCCGGGTTCCAAGGCGTCTCGCAGACGACGAAGGACATCACCACGCTCGGACGTGGTGCCTCCGACACCACCGCGGTCGCCCTGGCCGCCTCGCTCGGTGCCGAGTACTGCGAGATCTACTCCGACGTCGACGGCGTCTTCACCGCCGACCCGCGCATCGTCCCCGGCGCCAAGCAGATCCCCGAGATCTCGTATGAGGAGATGCTGGAGATGGCAGCCAACGGCGCCAAGATCCTGCACCTGCGCTGCGTCGAGTACGCGCGCCGCGAGAATGTCCCGGTCCACGTCCGTTCGTCCTTCTCAGACAAGCCCGGTACCTGGGTGAAGGACAAGTCCGAAGGAAGCAAGATGGAAGACGCAATCATCTCCGGCGTGGCGCACGACCGGTCCGAGGCCAAGATCACCGTCGTCGGTGTTCCCGACCAGCCGGGCCACGCGGCCCGCATCTTCGAAACCATCGGCCACGCCGACATCAACGTCGACATGATCGTGCAGAACGTCTCCCAGGTCGTCAGCGGCCGTACCGACATCTCCTTCACGCTGCCGATGAGCGACGGACGCAAGGCGATCGAGGCGCTGCAGGCCGACCGTGAGCAGATCGAGTTCGAAGACCTGCTGTACGACGACCAGATCGGCAAGGTCTCGGTCGTCGGCGTCGGCATGCGCTCGCACCCGGGCGTCACCGCCAAGTTCTTCAAGGCCCTCGCCGAGGCCGGCATCAACATCGACATGATCTCCACCTCCGAGATCCGCATCTCGGTCGTCGTCGACGTCGAGCAGGTGGACGAGGCCGTCCGCGCAGCCCACACCGCCTTCGGGCTGGACTCCGAAGGCGAGGCAGTCGTCTACGCTGGCACCGGTCGGTGACCCAACCCGCTGACGGTTCCCCCTCGCCCGACTGGGCGGGTGGGGGGCCGCGCCGCGACAGGCCCCAGGGGGCACTGGCAGGGT
>DGKN01000047.1:2073-5871 GCA_002387005.1 Propionibacteriaceae bacterium UBA4569 | reverse complement strand
TGGCAGAAAATAAACCCCCGCTTCGGCGGGTTTTTATTTGCTCCGGCGTAGAGCCGGGCTCTGCCCGGCTGCTGATGGATCCAGGCGAACAGCCGTGGTCTGCGAACGTGCCTGGCTTGGGCCGGCGGGTGCGGGTTTGCGGGACACGCCGTGAATACGTCCCTGTAGGCTCGTAGAAAACATCCATGTTTTCTACGGTCCCGCAAACCCACCCCCGCCGACCCGTTGATAGTCGGTCGGTGGCCACGGAAAACGCGGAAGCTCTCCGTCCGAGGCTTCGCCCCGCGTAGTGACACGCCATGCGTGTCCGCTTTTCCCCGCCGCACACCCCTGCGCGCAACCGTGAGACGCTGCTCTTGGCAGTGAAGGTCAGTTTGGGCCCCGCATTTCGCTATCATCACGCGATGAGCATCCGCCAACTCCCCGAAATCCTCATCAACCAGATCGCCGCAGGCGAAGTCGTCGAGCGCCCGGCGTCGGTGGTCAAGGAGCTGGTGGAAAACGCGCTGGATGCCGGTGCCACCCGCGTGGATATCGACCTTGAAGAAGGCGGCGTGCGCCTGATCCGCATCCGCGATGACGGCGGCGGCATCGCTGCGGAGGAACTGCCGCTGGCGGTGTCGCGGCATGCCACCAGCAAGATCGCCAGCCTGGACGACCTGAAGGGGAAGAAGGTGGCGGTCAAGAACGGAACCGCCGGCGCGGACTACGCCAAGTCGATCGCCGCACAGTACGGCTTCACGACCACCTCCTTCAGCGACACCTCCAACATGATCAACGACGTCAAGGTGGGCAACTCCGCCGCCTTCATCGACGACTACCCCGTCGTGCTCTACGGCATCCAACAGGGCAGCGGCATGCAGGTGGTCGGCGACAAGGTCAAGGGCAATTCCTACGGCGTCGCGGTCACCAAGGGACAGCACCCCGAACTCGTCCAGGCCTTCAACATCGGTCTGAACAACCTCAAGGCCAGCGGCCAGTACCAGACCATCAACGAGACCTACCTCGGCTCAACCGCCACCCAACGCGACGGTTTCGGGCAGATATTGCGCCAGTCGCTGCCGTCCATGCTGCGTGGTCTCGGGACGACCGTGCTGGCCACGGCGTGCGCCCTGCTGGGTGCCACCGTCCTTGGCCTGGTCTTCGGCATGTTCAAGGTGGGCGGCAACCGCGTCCTGAGGTTCCTCGCGAACGCCTACGTCAACATCTTCCGCGGGACTCCGCTGCTGGTGCAGCTCTTCTTCATCTACTTCACGGTTCCGCCACTGCTGACCAAACTCGTGGGGCACCATGTCGGGCTGGGTGCCTTCACAGCGGGCGTCTTGGCCCTCGGCCTGAATGCTGGCGCCTACATGACCGAAATCGTGCGAGGGGGCATCCAGTCGGTTGACCCCGGACAACTGGAGGCGGCTCGTTCGCTGGGGCTGTCGTACGGGACCTCGATGCGCAAGGTCGTCGTCCCGCAGGCCGTGAAGATCGCCACTCCGAGCTTCATCAACCAGTTCATCATCACTTTGAAGGACACCTCTCTGGTTGCGGTCATCGGCCTGGCCGAACTCACCTACCAGGGCCAGCAGATCATCGCCACCAACCTTCGCTCCGAGTTGTGGTTCGTGATCGGGCTGCTGTACTTCATCGTGATCATGGCGCTGACCTGGCTCAGCAACCTCGTGGACAGGAAGGTCAACAAGTGAGCAGCAACCAGACCCGGGACGAGCTCATCGTCCTTGCAGACACCTCCGTCCCGATCGCGGACCGCAAGGTCGCCATCAAGGTGCGTGACCTCAAGAAGGCCTATGGCGAGCACGTCGTGCTGAGCCACATCGACCTGGACGTGCACGAGGGCGAGGTCATCGCCATCATCGGCCCCTCGGGTGCTGGCAAGTCGACGCTGCTGCGCTGTTTCAACAAGCTCGAGGACGTCACCGAGGGCCACATCATCGTCAACGGGGTGGACCTCGTTGCGAAGGACACCAACCTCGACACTGTGCGCCAGAACATCGGCATGGTCTTCCAGCACTTCAACCTCTTCCCGCACATGAGCGTGATCGACAACGTCATGCTCGCTCCCCGCGAGCTGGGCAAGGGGTCGTCCGCGGAGATCCGCGAGCGCGCCCTGGCGTTGCTGGACCGCGTGGGGCTGGCTGAGAAGGCCGGTGCCATGCCCAACAAACTCTCCGGTGGGCAGAAGCAGCGGGTGGCCATTGCGCGGGCCCTGGCCATGCGTCCGTCCATCATGTTGTTCGACGAGGCCACCAGTGCGCTGGACCCGGAGATGGTGGGCGAGGTGCTGGCCGTCATCCGCGGTCTGGCCGAGGAGGGGATGACGATGGTGCTGGTCACCCACGAGATGGGCTTCGCCCGTGAGGTCGCCGGCCGGGTGCTGTTCATGGCGGACGGCGTGATCAAGGAGCAGGGCTCCCCTGCCGAGCTCTTCGGCAATCCCCAGGACCCCCGCACCAAGGACTTCTTGAACAAGGTGCTGTGAGTCCTGCCAGAGGGACCCCTCGGCAGGATCTGGGACCGTGGTTACGTAGGTTCCCCGAGCTTGTCGAGGATCCCTCCGGCCCTCTTCGGCTACATGTCGGACCCGTTCACTAGGCTCGCGCCATGCCGAGTTTCCGAGCGCAGTTCGAGGTGCTGGGCCTCCACCCGGGCCACCGTCCGCCCGAGGTGGAGGAGACCTTGGTCACCGCCATCGAGGAGAACTTCCACGTCGACTCCCGGGAGATCGACGTGGTCGGCGGGACCCCCAGGGTGACGGTGAGGTTCACCGTGCCCGATGCCAGCGATTCAGAAGAAGAGGAGCTTGCCGCGATGGCGCGCGATGCGGCCCTCGAGGCGATCCAACCCGTGGCCCAGATCGGGCGCCACTGGCTTCTGGTGCGCGCCGGTGGCCGATGGGCACCCGTGGCATAGTCGCCACACGCCCAGTCGGCCGGTGTGATCAGTCGCAGTTGTCGCAGACGCCCGTCAGGGACATCTGCATGAAGCAGTTCGGGCAGATGTTGCCGCGCAGCGGTTCGGGGTTGGCGGGGCGCTTGGCCGTGGTGGGAGCGGCCTTTTTCACCCCGGCTGCTCGCGGCGCCTTCACCGCGCTGGCAGCGGGTGCTTCCTCAACGGTTCCCGCCCACTTCTGGTGGGCGGCCATGCGTTGGGCCGCGGCGTGCTGTTCGAGGTCCCCATCCGGGATGGGGATGCGCGCAAACCTGAGCACTTCTTCCCAAGCCGGGCCGACCGTGCCATCACGGCGGACGACAAAGGCCGGCAGCAATGGTTCGCCGCGATCGGCGTTGTGCTTGGCGATGACGCCAAGTAGCGGACCGATCCACTTGCTGGCCGATTGCTTGGTGGCGATGCCGGTGCGCTGCTGCACGGTACGGGCGAGTGTCGCAGTGTCGATCGCTCCGCGCTGGCGGGAGGCCGTTGCCACGAGCACCTCGTGCGCGGCCTGAGCCCAGGCGCGCACCGCGCTGACCTGGTCGATGAATTCTCCGTCAGCGCCTACCGGCATGCTCCGCTCCCCTGTTCGTCCGACCCGCGAACCGCTCTCGGGCCCGGAAGATTCTAGCTGGCTGCGGTGGGCGCCCGCGACCGCCGCACCCTTGGGTGCCGCACTGATCGCAAGGGCTTCCCACACCTCTTCGGGTGGGATGGATTCGCTATTGGCAAGGGCTCTTTCGCTCACGGCGCGAACTCTTGCGATCATTCTTTCGACTCTTCTAACGTCGAGTTGTCGACAAACAGCGCGGCACAGCGGCACGGCCACCCGGCAACGGCGGGCCAACCGCAACCGAT
>DGKN01000047.1:1784-2065 GCA_002387005.1 Propionibacteriaceae bacterium UBA4569 | reverse complement strand
GGCGCCACCGTCGTCGACCAGAACGGCGACAAGGTTGGCGACGTCGGCCAGATCTATCTCGACGACCAGACCGGCCGCCCCACTTGGGTAACGGTCAAGACCGGGCTCTTCGGCCTGAAGGAGACCTTCGTGCCGCTGGACGCGCAGGAGGTCGCCGCTGGTGACGAGATCCGCGTGCCCTACACCAAGGACTTCATCAAGGGCGCCCCCGGCGTCGACCCCGATGGCCACATCGACGAGTCGCAAGAAGCCGAGCTGTACGCCTACTACAACCGTCAGGA
>DGKN01000047.1:0-1763 GCA_002387005.1 Propionibacteriaceae bacterium UBA4569 | reverse complement strand
CCGCGACGCGAACCTGGACCGCGACGCGAACCTGGACCGTGACGCCAACCTGGACCGTGACGCCAATGGCAACGCCGACGAGCTCGTGGCCCGGGAGGAGCGCCTGAACGTCGGCACCGAACGCGTCGAGGCTGGCCGGGCGCGTCTGCGCAAGCACGTCATCACCGAGACCCAGACCGTGACCGTCCCCGTGACCCGCGAGGAGGTTGTCGTGGAGCGCGTGCCGCTCGACGGCACCGAGGACGTCCACGGAGATCTGGTCGACGCGGAGACCGAGGTCGTGCTTCACGAGGAGCGACCGGTCGTCAGCACGGAGACCGTCGCCACCGAGAAGGTGCGCCTCGACACCCGCGAGGTGACCGAGAACGAGACCATCCAGGCCCAGGTGCGCAAGGAGCACATCGAGGTGGACGGCGACGAGCTCGGTGGGGACCTGCGTGAGGGCGTGGACGCTGACAAGCGTTCCTTCGGCGACAAGCTGCGCGACGGCGTCGAGGACGTCAAGGACGACCTCAAGGATCGCACTGACCGCATCTGACCGTCAGGGCGCGGGAGAACAACGACTCCAGCACAAGACACAGGGAGCGGGCCCCGGCATCAGCCGGGGCGCGCTCCCCGTGCCGTCAGGGTTGAGGAGCGCGCACTGTCACAGCACGCGGTGCGCGAGCGCTCCCCCGGCGGCGAGACGATTGACCTGGTCTGCGACGAGCTTCTGCACGCGGGCATCCATCGACGTGGTGCGACCGCCCAGGTGGGGGACGAGCGTCACGCCAGGGGTGGCCCATAGCGGGTGCTCGGCAGGGAGCGGTTCAGGGTCCATCACGTCCAGAGCGGCGATGATCCGTCCAGCGGCGCAGGCCGCGACCAAGGCGTCGGTGTCGACGATCGCGCCCCGACCGACGTTCACCAGCAAGGCACCGGGCTTCATGGCGCCGATCAGATGCTCGTCGAACAGACCACGCGTCTGGTCGGTCAGCGGCAGCCCGATCACGATGACATCGGCCTCGGCAACCAGCTGTGGGAGCTCATCGGTGCCGTGGATGTGCCCGTGCTCGTCGTCCCTGGCTCGGGAGGCGGCGCGCACCATGTCGACCTCGAAGGGGCGCAGGCGGTCGGCCACCGCCGGTCCCACGCCTCCGACGCCGAGCACCAGCACGGTGCGGCCGAGCAGGCCGGGCGTCCAGTACTGCTCCCAGACCGAGGCCCGCTGTTGGTCCACCGAGCGTGGCAGGTCTCGCAGGCCACACAGCACGAGTGCCGCCGCCAGTTCCCCGGTGACGCCCTCGTGGACGCCGACGGCATTGCTCAAGGTGATGCCCTCGGGCAGGTGTTCGTCCATGTTGTCAAAGCCCAGCGACTGTGACTGGACGGCGCTGACCTGGCTGCCCGCCAGGACGTCGAGCACCGAGGCGGGCGCCATGTACGGCAGCACTGCGAGGTCGACCGGACCNNAGCTGGACGTCGCCGGGGACGAGCGGGCGCAGCGCCTCGAGCAGTTCGGTGGTGGGCAGCGTCACCCGCATGGACTTCTCCTCCGGTCAGGCAGTCATCTCGCCGCGGGGGGCGAGCTTGGCGCGGGGCACGAGCGTCGGCTGGGCCTCGCCGTTCACCACAGCGGCGGTGATGACCACCTGGGCCACCTCGCCTTGGCTGGGCACCTCGAACATGATGTCGAGCAGCGACTCCTCCAAGATGGCGCGCAGGCCTCGGGCACCGGTGCCGCGCGCGATCGCCTTGTCGGCGACGGCGTCGATCGCGTCCGG
>DGKN01000044.1:312-6745 GCA_002387005.1 Propionibacteriaceae bacterium UBA4569 | reverse complement strand
CACTCCCGGACGTCCGCGACCGCGAGGCGCCAGGCTTCGTCCAGACGCTTGGGGGCAGCGGCGACCTTCTGGCCCGCCGTCCGCCAGGGTTGCTCGAAGCGGACGACCGCAATGCCGTGCGCCGGGAGCTGTGCGGCCAGCGCCCTCAGGTCGGGCGCCTCGATCCCGCCGCCCGCGCCGTGGCCGAGCATCAGCACGGTCCCTGCCGATGGGTCGCCATCGAGGACGAGTCGTCCAGGCCCCCGCGGGGTGTCGACGGCTCTGCTGGTGATGCCCCGCGTGCTCATACCGCCTCCCCGTCCAGGGGAAGAGTCAACTGGCGTCCCTCATTGCCCACCTTGCCCACCGCCGTCGAGACGGCCCAGGCGGTCATCTCCTGCTCGGCCGGGAAGTGCATCAGGTCGTGCGCGCCCAAGGGATCGGTCAGGCGCGGGTCGAGCCAGTCGGCCCAGTCTTCGCGGCGCACCTGCACCGGCATCCGGTCATGGATGTGGCCCAACGCGTCCGTGGCCTGGGTGGTGATGATGGTGCAGGTGGACCACCACGCGTCCGGATGGTCAGCCGGGAGCGCGTCGTCGCGCCAGAACTCGTAGAGACCGGCCATCGCCATCAGTCCGGGCACCCGGGCCGGGTTGGCGGCGGTGGGGCTGATGAAGAAGGGCTGCTTGCGGGGCTTGGACGAACCGGGGGCGGCTGCGAGTTGGTACCACTCGTAGTATCCGTCGGCGGGCAGCAGGCAGCGCCGGTTGGCAAAGGCCTTGCGGAAGGCGGGCTTGTCGGCGACGGTCTCGGAGCGGGCATTGATCAGGCGCGCGCCGCCCCTGGGATCCTTGGACCAGCTGGGCACCAGTCCCCAGCGCAGCGGCGCGAGCTTGCGGATGTCTCGTCCAGACTCCCTGTCGGTGCGGGTCAGGACGGCAGCCACCGTGTCAGTGGGCGCGATGTTGAACCGGGGCGGAAGGTCTGCTCCCGGCACCATCGCAACCGTCTCGAAGATCTCGCTGAGCCGATCGGCCTCCTTGGAGGCCGCATAGCGTCCACACATGGGCGCCAGACTAACCCCAGCCAGAGTTTCGTTGATGGCGAAGGATCCTTGGCCTGCCGGTGCGTCGCGCGGTAGGAAAGTGTCATGAGTCTTACACGTGCAGCCGGGCGGACGATGCTCGCCAGTTTCTTCGTCGTGAATGGTGCCAAGGCCGCGGCCAATCCAACGCCGCTTGTCGGCGATGCGGAGCCGATAGCCCGCAAGGTGGTCCCGCTGGCCCAGCGGCTCGCCCCGCCAAGCGCCGCCAACTACATCCCCGAGGACACCAAGCAGCTCGTCCGCCTCTCCGGCGTGGCTCAGCTGCTGGGCGGCTTGGGGCTGGCCACCGGTCTGGCCCGCCGTCCCAGCGCAGCGCTGCTCGGGGCATCGATGGTGCCGCACGTGATGGCGTCCCGCCCGACCCGGCAGATGTCCGGTGAGGCCCGCACCGCCGCCCGCTCGGTGATGCTGCGCAATGTCGCGCTGCTCGGCGCCACCCTGATCGCAGCCCAGGACACCCAGGGGAAGCCCTCGCTGGGCTATCGGGCATCCTCGCAGGCCCGTCAGGTGCGCAGGGATGCCTCCCGTCACCAGAAGGCGCTCGCCAAGGCGGCCAAGAAGCAGGCCCGTTCGCTGGACAAGACCAGCAGCCGCATTGGCAAGCAGGCCACGAGCCACGTCTCCCAGATCACCGACCAGATCGAGTCGGCGCTGTCCTGAGCACGTCCCGGTGGGGCACACTGTGACCCGATGAGCGACCCACAGACCAACACCCAGCGGTCCTGGCCGGCTCCCGCCGCGCCGGGGCCGTTGCATGCCACCGTCGAGGTTCCGGGCTCGAAGTCCGAGACCAACCGTGCCCTGTTGCTGGCTGCGCTGGCGGACGGCTCCTCCACGATCACCGGGGCGCTGGTGAGCCGCGACTCCGAGTTGATGCGTGCGGGGCTTGAGGCCTTCGGCACCCAGATCATCGACGAGGAAGGAACGCTGCGGGTGCAGCCCGCGAACTTGCGCTCCCCCACCGAGCCTGTCGACTGCGGTCTGGCTGGAACCGTGATGCGCTTCCTCCCGCCGGTCGCTGCCTTGTGTGCGGGCTCTACCCGGTTCGTCGGTGACGCGCACGCGTCCAATCGTCCGAATGGCCCGATCCTGGCGGCACTGCGCCAGCTGGGGGCCGAGGTGGCGGGCGACGCCATTCCCTGCACCGTCACCGGTGCGCTCACGGGCCGCGAGGCCGTCGTGGACGCCTCCGGCTCCAGCCAGTTCGTCTCCGGTCTTCTGCTGTCGGGTGCTCGTTTCCCCCGTGGGCTGGACCTCCGCCACGAGGGCGGACCGGTGCCCAGCCGTCCCCACGTCGAGATGACGATGCAGATGCTGCGCGAGCGCGGCGTCACCGTGAGCGAGGTCGGTGAGGGCCACTGGGTCGTCGAGCCCGGCCCCATCGCCGCCCGCGACGTGCGGGTCGAGCCCGACCTGACCTCCTCGGCGGTCTTCCTGGGTGCCGCGGCTCTTGCTGGTGGGTCGGTGAGCGTGCCCGGCTGGCCGTCCCAGACCAGCCAGGGTGGGGACGAGATCCGCGACCTGCTGTTCCGGATGGGCGCCGAGGTGTCGCTGGACGGCGACGTCCTGACCGTCAGCGGCAACTGTCGGCTCCGCGCGATCGACGCCGACCTGTCGGGTTCCTCCGAGTTGACCCCCGTGGTGGCGACCTTGATGGCTTTCGCCGACGGCACCAGCACGATCAGCGGCGTCGCCCACATCCGCGGCCACGAGACCGACCGTCTCGCGGCACTGGAGACCGAACTGGGTCGGCTCGGCGTCCAGGTCGCGCAGACCACCGACGGCTTGCGCATCATTGGCTCCGAACCGGCCCATCTGCACGGTGCATTGCTGCGGGCCTATGCCGACCACCGGATGGCCCACGTTGCTGCGCTGGCCGGGCTGGTCGTTCCCGGAGTGGAGCTCGACGACATCGCGTGCACCTCCAAGACCATCAACGACTTCGACGGCCTGTGGCGCTCGATGCTGGCCGGTTCCGCCGGTTCCGCCGGTTCCGCCGGTTCCGAGGGTGCCCGATGAGCCCCCGGGCCCGCGGCGCGATGGGCCGCAACATCAGCCTGGACGACCATTCCGGCTTCGACCGGCCCGCGAAGCGCACCCGGCCGCGCACGAAGGATCGTCCGAACTACTCCGAGCTGCCACTGGGCCGGGTCATCACCATCGACCGCGGCCGCTACCGCTGTCAGGTGGACGGACGGATGGTGACCGCAGCGAAGGCCCGCGGGTTGGGCCGCAAGGCTGCGATCGTGGGTGACCTGGTGCGACTCGACGGTGACGTCTCCGGCGAGGAGGGCACGCTGGCCCGGATCGCCGAGGTGGCCGAGCGGACGACGGTGCTTCGCCGAACCGCCGACGACACCGACCCCTTCGAGCGTCCGATCGTCGCGAATGCCGACCAGCTGATGATCGTCACCGCGCTGGCCGACCCGCCACCACGCGTCGGCATGATCGACCGGATCATGGTCGCCGCCTTCGACGCCGGGATCGAGCCGATCCTCTGCCTGACCAAGGCCGACCTCGCCAGCCCCGCCGAGCTGATCGCCGCCTATGAACCGCTTGACGTCCCAGTCGTCGTCACCGAACCGGACGCGGACCTGGGCCAGGTGCGTGCACTGCTGGCCGACCACGTCACCGTCTTCGTCGGCCATTCTGGGGTCGGCAAGTCGACCTTGGTCAATGCCCTGATCCCCGACGCAGACCGCGCCACCGGCGTCGTCAATGACGTCACCGGGCGCGGACGGCACACGTCCACCTCGGCGATAGCGCTGGAGCTGCCCGACGTCGAGGGCGGTTCGGGTTGGGTGATCGACACCCCGGGCGTCCGCTCCTTCGGTCTCAGCCACGTCACCCCAGAGTCGGTGCTGGCAGCCTTCGGCGACCTGGTCGACTACACCGAGGAGTGCCCGCGCGGATGCCAGCACGGTGTCGACGCCCCGGAGTGTGGTCTGGACGCGGCCCTGGCCCGCGGTGAGCTGGCGCCCGAACGGCTCGCCTCCTACCGGCGGATGTGGCAGGCGGGGCGCTCCACCGACAGCTGGTGAGGCCCAACCGCTAGCCTGAGCAGGTGGCGAACTACACCGACGACCTGCGCCTGGCGCACCTGCTGGCCGACAACGCCGACTCCGTGTCGATGAGCCGGTTCAAAGCCTCCGACCTGCGGATCGACACCAAGCCCGACATGACCCCGGTCAGCGACGCCGACGTCGCGACCGAGCAGGCGATCCGGTCGACCCTGGCGAAGGCTCGCCCCCGCGATGCCGTGCACGGGGAGGAGGGTGACGACACCGGCTGGGGTCCGCGTCGGTGGATCATCGACCCGATCGACGGGACGAAGAACTACGTTCGCGGGGTGCCGGTGTGGGCCACGCTGATCGCGCTGATGGTCGAGGATGAGGTAGTCGCCTCCGTCGTGTCGGCGCCCGCGCTGGGACGACGCTGGTGGGCCTCCAAGGGCGACGGCGCCTACGCCGGCAAGAGCCTGTTGCAGGGTCAGCCCATCCGCACCTCCGGGGTGTCGAGCCTGGCGGACGCGTCGTTCAGCTACTCCGAGGTCTCGGAGTGGATGGCCTCGGGCCGTGGCCAGCACTTCGTGAACCTGTTGCGTGACTGTTGGCGCACCCGTGCCTACGGCGACTTCTGGAGCTACATGCTGGTGGCCGAGGGCGCGGTCGACCTGGCCGCCGAGCCGGAGCTGGCGCTGCACGACATGGCTGCGCTGGACGTGATCGTCCGCGAGGCCGGCGGCACCTTCACCGACCTGGACGGCAAGCCGGGCCCGCTGGGGGAGGGCGCGATCGCGACGAATGGCCCCCTGCTCGACCTTGCCCTCGACGCGCTGCGTCCCGACGAGATCAACTGACGCTTGGCGCCGCGACGAGGTCGCTTGGCAGGTTGTGGCAACGGCAGAGCGCCTGACCCCAGCTGGGGGCAGGCGCTCTTGCGTCGCTTCGTGCGCGCGTCAGGCCTGCAGCAGCCGGACGCGGATCGTTTCGGGGAGCGCGGCGAGCTCGGCCTCCAGGTTGGGGTGGCTGCCGGTCACGTCGGTGATCGCATAGCCGATCGAGCCGCGGGTGGACAGCGTCTGGTAGGCGATGTTGCCGTCGTGCTCGGCCAGCACCTGGTTGAGCTTGGCCATCACGCCGGGGACATTGTGGTGCAGGTGCAGCACGCGGGTTCCCTCGACCACGCCGGGCTGGATCTGCGGCAGGTTGACGCTCATCGAGGTGGAGCCACCCTCGGCGTAGTCGACGAGCTTGCCCGCGACATAGCGGCCGATGTCGACCTGGGCCTCCTGCGTGGAGCCACCGACGTGCGGGGTGAGGATCACGTTCGGCATGTTCTGCAGTTCGCTGACGAAGGGATCCCCCGCGATCTTGGGTTCCTTGGGGAAGACGTCAAGACCGGCGCCGGAAAGATGACCGGACTTGAGGTGGCGCACCAGCGCCTCGGCGTCGTAGACGGCGCCACGGGCGAGGTTGAGGAACATGGCCCGGTCGCGCATCTTGGCGAACTGCTCCTCGCCGAAGAAGCCGGTGTTGGCGGCGCGTCCGTCGACATGGAGGCTGACCGTGTCGGCCTGCTCCAGCAGCTCGTCCAGACTGTTGCAGCGGGTCGCATTGCCCAGCGCCAGCTTGTCGGCGATGTCGTAGAAGACGACGCGCATGCCGAGGCTCTCCGCGAGCACCGACAGCTGGGAGCCGATATTGCCGTAGCCGACGATGCCCAGCGTGCGGCCGCGGACCTCGTGCGAACCCGCGGCGGACTTGTCCCACACGCCGTCGTGCATCATGCGGTTCTTGTCGAACAGGTGGCGTGCCAGGGCGATGATCTCGCCGATCGCCAGCTCCACCACCGAGCGGGTGTTCGAGTACGGGGCGTTGAAGATCGGAATGCCGGCCGAGGCGGCGGCATTCAGGTTGACCTGATTGGTGCCGATGCAGAAGGCGCCGGCGGCCAGCAATTGGGTGTTCGCGACGACCTTCTCGGTGAGCTGGGTCTGCGAGCGGATGCCGAGCAGCTGAACCCCTTGCAGGGCCTCGATCAACTCGTCCTCGAGGAGCGCTCCCTTGCGGGTCTCGACCTCGATGCCGTGCTCGGTGAGGATGCGGTTTGCCTCGGAATGGATGTTCTCCAGGATCAGTGCCTTCACCGGAGAGAGTCTAGGTTTCAGAGCCCGTCGCGCCGGGCTGGTCTCACGACGAGCCCAGGATGCTCAGGCCAGCCGGATCCGTGGCATGGCTGCCAGCAGTTCCTGCGTGTACTGCTCCCGGGGCCGTTCGTAGACCTCAGCGATGGGGCCGGACTCGACGACTCGTCCGTGCTGCATGACGACGACCCGGTCGCAGACGT
>DGKN01000044.1:0-203 GCA_002387005.1 Propionibacteriaceae bacterium UBA4569 | reverse complement strand
CCGCCGGAGAACTCGTGCGGGTAGCGATTGGCCAGTTCCGGGTCGAGGCCGACCTGGGCCATCACCTCCCGCAGCCGTGCTGCCCGGTCGGTGGGGACGTCGGGGCGGCTGCGCAGCAGGGGTGAGCGCAGCGGCTCGGTGATGATGTCGCCGACCTTCATCCGGGGGTCCAGGGAGCTGCGCGGGTCCTGGAAGACCATCTG
>DGKN01000045.1:5541-14812 GCA_002387005.1 Propionibacteriaceae bacterium UBA4569 | reverse complement strand
CGATGGCGAGGGCAACGATGGCGCGGATCAGGTGCCAGGTCGGCTGCTGGTCCAGCGGCCAGCGCGCGCCGGGCTGCAGGGCAATGGTCAACAGGTCGCAGAAGGCGATGACGACGCCGGCGACGGTGGACAGGAAGCGCAGCCGCCACCCGACGACGTGTTCGTGCTCGCCTTCCCCGACGAACCGGATGAAGGCCCACGTCCCCGCCAGTACGGCCGTCGCGACGATGGCGACCATGCCCGCGTCGCCGGTGACGTCGTGGTTCTGCGGGACGAGCGCCTCCGTGGCCGCAACCGGCGCGACGATCGCGATGGCCTGCAGCAGCAGGGCGTACAGCGCTGACTCCCACACCTTCCACAGCGACAACAGCGCGGCCAGACCGGAACAGACGGCCGCGACGATCCATGCGGTGTGCTCGGTTCCGGGACCGGTGACGACATGCGCCACGGCCGCGGCCAGCGCGATCAGCGACGCGATGCCGCCGATGGTGGTCAGCGGGTCCCCGGCCAACCCGGTGCGTCGGTCACCCGTCCGGGGGCGGATGAACGCGCTCACCACCCACGCTCCCATCGAGGCGGACGTGGCGAGCCACGCCAGCAGGGTCAGGGTTGAGGAGAGGGTCGACTGCACGCGGCCCAGCCTAATCCCGCCCGCTGACCGGGCCGGAAGGGCGTCCCCACCGCGCCCAGCACCCCCGGGATCACGCCCGTATCGTTCCAGGCTTTCAGCACCTGTTCGACAGTGGCCGTTGGCCCGCGCTCGGACAGGAATGCCGCCAAGGCCTTGGGCAGTCCGTCCCACCACCTGCTGCGGGGCTGCGACGGCGCCCTGCAGGCCAACCGCGAGACTCGCCACGCCCATGACCCAGCGGATCGGGCGCCGCCAAGGCGCCGGACGTACCAGGCGACGTCTGTGCGGTGGGCGCCCAGGAGAGACCTCAACCTGAGGTGGAGGGTTATCCACAGACTTGTCCACCTCTGGGGACAAATGACATCGTCGAAATTCCACAGCTGTGAGTAACCCTGTGGACAGCAGCGGCATCCCTTGTCAGATGGATGTTGCAGGGTTGTCGATGACGCTGATTGCGCCAGGCTGCTGTCGTGGAAAGGCTGTTGGAGCACACCCTGGTGGGATCGCTGCCGGACGCAGAACGCCTTTGGCATGGACCCACGTGGGCCGTTCCTCTCGCCACCTATTCGAGGTACCCGTGTCGGTGTCGCGCTCCTCCACCTCACGGGGGCGCCCCGGATCCTCGTCTCGGCACCAGATCGGAAGGCAGCCGCCAACCATGACCCGAGATCGCCCCCGGCCCGATCGGCTGAAAACCGGACGGAATGAGAGCTTGGAACGGTCCAATCGCCGATCTGGTCAGCTGGCGTCCGGTTCTCAGCCGATCCTGGACTTGTACCCGGAAGCGAGTGATGCTCACCCCATGACTGACCCTTTCGAATGGGATGCCCAACGCTACGGCGAGTTGCCGTTGCCGCACGTCGCCTGGGGTGAGGGCGTACTCGCCCGCCTGGCTCCGTCGCCGGGTGCACGCGTCCTTGAGGTCGGATGCGGAACTGGGCGCGATGCTGCCCGGCTGCTTGGTGCTCGTCCGGACGTTCGCTATCTCGGGGTGGACGGCTCGGAGCAGATGTTGGCTGCAGCCGGGGAGGCTTTGGCGCACTTCGGCGACCGCGTGCGCTTGCGTCGCGTCGACCTGCGCGAACCACAGGACTTTGGGCCCATCGATGGCGCCTTGAGCGTTGCCACGCTGCACTGGGTGCCCGACCATCAGCCTCCGTTCGCCAGCGTGGCACGCGCTTTGGCACCCGGCGGACGCTTCGTCGTCGACGCTGGTGGTCACGGAAATCTCGCTCGGCTCGCGCTGGCAATCGAGTCCGTCTTCGGCGCAGGGGATCGGACGTGGAACTTCGCCACCGCCGACGCCACCTCCGAGGCTCTGCGGGAGCAGGGGTTCACGGTCGTCGACGCTCGATTGCGGCCCGATCCCCTCGTGCTGCCCGAGGAGGCTTATCGCCCCTACCTGGCCACCGTCGTGCTTGGGGCACACCTGCACCGGATCGCGCCGCAGCAGCGCGCCGCAGCGGTCGATGCCGTCGCCGAGGCGATGGGCGAACCGCTGGTGGACTACGTGCGCCTCGAGTTCGAGGCGGTCCGATAGCTTCGGCGCATGGCAGATGGGGTGGTCAAGCGGGCGCGCGCCGAGGACGTGGCAGACCTGGTGGCGTTGCGAGTGGAGATGTTCCGCTCGATGGGGACGCATGACCTGGACGGCCCCTGGCAGGACGCCTCGCGGCAGTGGTTCGACGGGCGTCTGGACCACCCTGACCATGGGATTTTCGTGGTCGAGGTGGACGGGCAGGTCGTCGCCTCGGCTGTCGGGGCGATCCGGGACTGCGCGCCGTCGCCGTCGGTCCCGGCCGGACGCGACGTGCTGGTGAGCAGCGTGTGCACCTACCCAGAGTTCCGGGGCAGGGGCTTTGCCCGGCTGGCCTTCGACGCGGTGCTCGACTGGGCGCGATCGCAAGGCATCCAGCGCGCGGAGTTGATGGCGACCGAGGCCGGACGGCCCATGTACGAGAGGGCGGGCTTCACGCTGACCGAGTGTCCGGCCATGCGCGCCACGCTGTGAGGCCCCTCGACAGCCTCGGGGAAGCTGAAGGACTGCTCGGGGATCGGTGATGAAGCGGGCATGGCAAGGGACTGGCCAACTCCCCCACAGGAGGGGTCAGGCACCCCGGCGGGGCAGCGCGGTCGAGGTCTGGTCGACCGCGTCGAGGTCATCCTCGACGACGCGTGGCCCCACCCGCTACAGCCGACGACGCTCCTTGCGTCCCTCCACCAGGTGATAGAGCACCGGCACCAGCAGCAGCGTCAGCAGCGTGGAGCTGAGTAGGCCGCCGATCACGACGATCGCCAGTGGCTTCGAGATGAACACGCCCCCACCGGACAGGCCCAGCGACATTGGGATCAGTGCGAAGATCGTCGCGACCGCCGTCATCAGGATCGGACGCAGGCGCTGGCGCGCACCGTCGCGCAGGGCCTCATCAACGCCATCGCCCTGCTCGCGGTAGTGGTTGACCAGGTCGATCAGGACGATGGCATTCGTGACCACGATGCCGACCAGCATCAGCAGGCCGATCATCGCCGGGACGCCCAGCGGGGTGTTGGTCACCAGCAGCGCGGCCAGCGCGCCGACGGCGGCGAAGGGGATCGAGATGGTCAGGATCAACGGCTGCACCAGCGACTTGAACGTCGCCACCATCACCACGTAGACGATCGCGATGGCCGCGAGCAACGCGAGCCCGAGCTGGCGGAAGGCGTCGCCCTGCTCCTGTGCCACGCCGCCGATCTCGGCCCGGGCGCCCGAGGGCAGGCCCAAGGCGTCGATCCGGTCGCTCACCGCAGAGGTGACGGCGCTGAGGTTGTCGCCGGTGGGAGTCAGCGAGATGGTCACCGAGCGCTCGCCGTCGGTGTGGTCGACCTGGGTGGCGACATTGGCCACGGTGACCTCCGCGACGTCCGAGACCTTCACCGACGCACCGGTTGGCAGCTTCATCAGCGGCATGGTCTTGAGCGCGGTGAGCCCGGCCGGGACATCGGAGCTCTGCAGCACCAGGTCGATGGTGCGTCCGTCGGCCTGTTCGACCTTGCCCACCGTCGAGGGTGTCAGCACGCCGCGCATGGCCTGCCCGACGGTGTACTCCGACAGCCCGAGCGCCGCCGCCTTGGCCGGGTCGACGGTGACCTGGACGGTCGGACGATCGGAGGCGAGGCTGGACTTCAAGTTCGTGGTGTCCGGGATGGTCGACAGTTCCTTGACCAAGGTGTCGCTGGCGGCCTTCAGGGTGGGCGCGTCGGGCGCGGTCAGCACGACCTGCACGTCGCTGCTGCCCATGCTCTGCGATGCCGAGACGACGGCGTCGCCATCTGCCTTCAGCTCGGCCAGGTCTTGTCGGGCCATCTCGGTGACCAGTGTCGCCTCGGCATCATCGGCCAGAGTGACCTGGAAGGTGGCGCTGTCGGCGCCGCCGCCGGTGAACAACGACTCGATGCCCGAGCCGCCGAGCGTGGTCTGCACCGTCTCGATGCCCTCGATGTTGAGCAGCGCCTTCTCGACCTTGGCCGCGCGCGCCGACTTCTCCGCCAGCGACAACGCGGGCGGGTAGTGCTGGGTGACGCTGAGGGTGTTCATCCCGGCGTTGCCGAGGAAGTCGGTCTTGAGCAGGGTGGACGCGCCGACGGTGCCACCCAGCAGCGCGAGCGCCAGCAGCAGTGAGGCGATCGGGTGCAGCAGCGACCAGTTCAGCGCGGGCAGGTAGATGCGCTGCAGGAAACCGGACTTCTCAGCCTCGTGGGCTGCGGCCTCCACCTCGTCGCGGTCGACGTCGCCCTCGACGGGCTTGAGGAACCAGTAACAGAGCACCGGGACGATCGTCAGTGACACCAGCAGTGAGCTCAGTAGCGCCATCGTCACGGTGAAGGCGAAGGGCCGGAAGAGCTCGCCGGTCTGGCCGGACACGAAACCGATCGGTGCGAAGACGGCGACGGTCGTGATCGTCGCGGCGGTGATCGCGGTGGCGACCTCCTTGACGGCTGTCAGGATCGCGCGTCCCTTCGTCTCGCCATAGGACAGGTGCCGCTTCACGTTCTCCACGACGACGATCGAGTCGTCGACGACGCGTCCGACGGCGATCGTCAGCGCACCCAGGGTGAGGATGTTGAGGCTGAAGCCGGCGACGCGCAGTCCGATCAGGGTGAGCAGCACCGAGACCGGGATCGACACCGCGGTCACCAGTGTGGAGCGGATGCTGCGCAGGAAGAGCAGGATCACCACGATCGCCATCACCAGGCCCAGGCCGCCTTCGACGAGCAGGTCGTGGATCGACTGGGTGATGAAGGGGGCCTGGTCGAAGACGGTGGTGAACTTCGCATTCTTGCCGAGGCTGGACGCGATCTCGGGCAGCTTGTCCGAGACGGCGTGCGATACCTGCACCGTCGAGGTATCGGGGGTCTTGGTGATCGACAGCGACAGCGAGGGCTTGCCGTTGGTGCGGGAGATGGAGGTGGCCGGGGCCAGCGACTGCTTGACGGTGGCGACCTGGTCCAGCCGGACCGCCTTGGAGGTCGCCTTCCCGGTCGCGTCCGTGCCCTGCGCGACGAGCACGACCTTTGCGACGTCGTCCGCGGAGGCGAAGTTCTTGCCGACGGTGACGGTGAGCTCGCGGTCGCCATCGGCCAGCGAGCCACCCGAGACGAGGCTGCCGGAGGCCTGCAGCGACTGCTGCACCTGGGCCAGCGTCAGCCCCGCGGCGGCCAGCTTGGCCCGGTCGGCGGTCACCTGCACCTGCTGGGTGCGTGCGCCTGAGACGGTGACCTGCCGCACGCCGTCCAGCTTTTCCAACTCGGGGACGGCGATGGCCTGCAGCCGCTGGGCGAGGTCGTCGCCGGCGCCGCCGGAGGCCGAGTCGTCGTCGCTGACCGACAGCGTCTGGACGGGTAGGTCGTCGAGCGATCCGGTGAACACCTGCGCGTCGGCCTCGTCGGGCAGCATCGACTTGATCCGGCTGATCGCCGCCTGCAACTGCTGCTGCACCTGCGCCATGTCGGCGCCGTACTTCACGTTGACGGTGACCGTCGAGACACCCGCCGACGAGGTGGACGTGTAGCCGTCCAGCCCCTGCAGCGAGAGCACGGCCTGTTCGATCGGGGTGGTCACCCGCTCCTCGACCACCTGCGGGGAGGCGCCCGGGTAGCTGGTCATCACGAAGGCGCTGGGGATCTGCAGGCTCGGGATCAGCTCCTGCTTCAAGGTGGTCGCGGTCAGGCCACCGAAGAGCATCACGAAGATCGTGATGAGCGCGATCAGCGCCCGGTTCTTGAGGCTGATGCGGGCGAGACTGTCCATGGGTGCTCCGTGCTGGAATCGTGCGTTCAGGCGACCGGGCCGAGGCCATTGCGCCCCGGGGGGTTTCTTACTGCGGTTTCGCGCACGAGGCTACCCGTGCCCACCGACAATTCCGCATTCGGGGCAGACCGCTATTCGGGGGTGGTGACGTCGTCGTCCACGTCGGCGTCCCCGCCCACCCACTGGCGAACCGTCTCGGCCGTCGCGGCCAGCACCGCGAGCACATTCCAGCTGGCCAGCAGCAGTTCGACCTCGCCGGCGTCCACGCCCACCTGGCTGAGCGCCTCGATCGCGGTCGCGACCAGCAACCCGACCATCGCCACCCAGGCCCAGCGGCGCCGCGCCAGCACGGTCCACCACAACACCGTGAGGATCATCGGCAACACCACTAGGGCCAGGTTGTGGCCCTGCCCGAAGATGACCGCACCGACCGCCGCAACCAAGGAGAAGAGGTTCATGGCGCCGGTGAAGATCAGCGGCACCGGGGGCAGGTGGTGGTCGACGATGGTCTTGGGCTGCGGCGGACGGGGCATGTGCCGGCGCAGGGCAACACCGCTGGTCTGGACGACGGGCAGGTCACCATCGGTCATCACCTGGTCACCGCCGCCATTGCGTGAGTGGTAGGCGGTGGAGAAGTTCTCGATCACGTCGACGGTCACGGACGGGTCGGCATACCTGATCGTGTCGACGACGTAGTCACGCTCGAGGTCGGTGTCCTCATCCACCTTGTGCGTGATCTGGAAGGTGAAGCTCGACAGGCCGACGGCCCGGTCATAGGTGGCCGCGGCAACCCAGTCGACCCGCTCACCACCGGGTAGCAGCCAGCCCCTGGGGGTCTTCCAGAAGCGGACGTGGTGGCGCTGTGAGGGATTGCCGTCGACTTCCTGCTGATAGGTGAAATCCTGCAGCCGGTCGAAGACGTACAGCCCGGAGACCGGCGCCGCTGGATACGACGTACGCAGCACGGCGGAGCGCACCATTCCCACGCCAGAGCCGATGGTCAGCTCGTCGGCGCGGGTCCAGCCGGCGGCCTCCAGGGCCGTGCAGACGTCCTCTTCCGACCCATTCAGAGCGAGGTTGATCGGGTCGCCCAGCATCCCGTCCGCGGTGCGCGCCCGTCCGATGAAGTAGTTGGGGACGTAGACCGTGGACACCAGTTGGTGCAGCCGGGGGAGTGCGAGGTAGGCGACGACACCCCAGAACAGCAGAAGGTTCAGCCACCACCAGGAGAAGCCGGTGAAGGCTCGGGAGACCAACAGCCCGGCCAGCCAGACGGCCAATCCCAGCGCGCCCACGGTGGCCGCGGTAGCGATCAGGGTGAACAGGGGCATCCGACGAGGCGGACGCGCCGGTCGGGTGCGCTCGGTGTAGCTGGGCGGTTCCTGGGGAACCGGGTAACGCGCGTTCACCCGTCCATCATCGCTGAGCCGCACGGGCGAGTGCGCAGAAGGTCCGTGCCAGGCGTCCCTCGGCACCCCCGCTGGACGGCCAGCCCCGTGCGCCGGGTCAGCGAGGGAGTGAAGGGCAGCGCCACGACGTCGTCACGGTGGGCACCCACACCGAACGGATGCGTTCCCTCGGCATCACGTTCACCACCACCAGCGGAGGGACCACCGTCGAACTCGCCTTGGCCGGGCTGCGTGGGGACATCCACGCCACCATCACCCTCGACGGCACCAACCCCGCCAACGGGATAGACGCCTGGAGAAACTGGACCGAATACGGCCAACCCACACCACCCGCCACCGCCGACACCGGCGGGACGGCAGGAGCCGGCTACGGATGGCTCGGACAACACGAACGCGCCACCCTCGANNCATCACCCTCATGGGCGCCCGCCTCTACAACCAAACCACCGCCCTGTTCACAAGTTTCGATCCCGTCTTCTGGGGCAATGAGACTACCTATGCGTACCCCAATGATCCGATCAATCGTGTCGATCTGAACGGGAGAAACCAGAACGCCAGGGTGGGATACGCGCAAGCTGGAATAGGCGCATGAGCGTGCGCGAAAGGGATTGCCCTGCGATGCAAATTGTCAAAAGAACTATAGGAGTCACAAGAAGGAGGCGAAGGCAAATGCCAAGGCGGACAAGGAGGCCAATAACAAAAAGCGCACCGGCAAGGACAGGAAGGGCGGCAGGCTGGGCAACGGTACTCGGCGCATTGCTAACAAGATTCCTCGAGGCCGGGTATGCCGGTGGAGGAGGTGGCGGCACGAGATTCCTCATCATGCTGTAGGTTCAGCTGGTTAGACGATGTCGCTAGCTACAGGTCTGCGATAGGGGGGGCGGGGTGGCTTGGTTCTCAGTAAGAGGTGTGGTGCGAGTGGTATTCGATGACGGCACCGTGATGTATGAGGAGCGGATCACTTTATGGAAGGCGCGAGATTTTGAAGAAGCGATTGCGAAAGCTGAGCAGGAGTTAGACGAGTACTGCGATTCGAGCACATTTGTAAATTGCGGCATTTATCAGTGCTTCCAGCTGTTCGAGGCGCCCGAATCGGGGGCCGAGGTATTTTCGCTCATGAGAAGATCTGCTTTGAGTTCGGATGAATACGTGACTCGGTTCTTCGAGACAGGTGACGAGAGGGAAGAGGGAATCTGACGCGTTACCACTCACAGGCCTCTGTCCCGGGCGCGCTCCGGCGCCGAACCGGGGTGTCATTGTTGCTCGTCAAGTGGCACATCCTCACTTTCTAGGGTCGCACCGCACCGCAGCGGAGCGGAGCGGGAAACCCTCGACCGAGACGGCCAGTTTCGCCGGCACGCTGGGTGTCCGGCTGCAACTCGCCCCATGCGACAACACCCTCATCGGAGGGCACCAGCGCTGCTGGGTCCACCGCCCAGACCACAGGGTGGTGCGTGTGCGATGGGCCAGATCCGTCGTCGTGGTTGGAGGGCCGTGACGGGCGAGCCGATCCCGCTGGCGCTGGATGTCTACGAGGCGACTCGACCAGCCAGATCTCGTCCTGGAACGCCATCTGGGCACCCGGGGTCAGGTTCTGAAGGGCGCGACTGCGGGTGCCCGACGGGGACGGGCTGAGGTACAGCTTAGGGTGGTCGGCTGTGTGCACTGGCCTTGACCTTCAAAGTGGTCCCGATCGCCCCGCCCAACCGTCCCGGTCCGGGAGCTTCCGGGGATGTCGCCTACCCGANNACGCCGGTTTCTCGTGGTCAGGCTCGCCGCGCGATGGTTTGCAAGGCATCGTGCGGGGCCGTACCGAACTGGAACGTGTGATCACGGTCGATGACACTCCGAACTCGTGATGGCCTGACGCCGCCAAGCATTCCGGTGGGCTCGGCCACCCGAATGCTCAGGCTTCCCGTGCGGCGGCGATGAAGGCGCGGATCC